>DAHXNW010000007.1 GCA_027365195.1 Acetobacteraceae bacterium | reverse complement strand
AACACATTGGCGGCGATCGGCTCGATCCCGGGGCTGGAATTGCCGGCGATCACCGAGATCGAGGCGGTGGGCGCGATCGCGAGCTTGTTGGAGAAGCGCTCCATCACGCCATATTCGGCGGCATCCGGGCAGGCGCCGCGCTCCTCGGCGAGCAGCCGGCTGGCGCTGTCGGCCTGGGCGCGAATATGCTTGAACATCCGCAGGTTCCACACCTTGGCGATGACGCTCTCGAACGGCACCTTCTGCGCTTGCAGGAAGGAGTGGAACCCCATCACGCCGAGCCCCACCGAGCGCTCGCGCATGGCGGCGTATTTCGCCCGCTCCATCCCCTCCGGCGCGCGGTCGATGAAATCCTGCAACACATTGTCGAGAAAGCGCATCACATCCTCGATGAACAGCGGATGATCGTGCCATTCGAGCCAGGTTTCGAGGTTGAGCGAGGAGAGGCAGCACACCGCCGTGCGCTGGCGGCCGTGCTGGTCGATACCGGTGGGTAGGGTGATTTCGCTGCACAGATTGGAGGTTTTCACCTCCAGCCCGGCGAGCTTCTGATGCGCCGGCAGGGCGCGGTTCACATGATCAGAAAAAATCAAATACGGCTCGCCGGTCTCGATCCGCGCCGTCAGGATGCGAATCCAGAGCGAACGCGCGGAGATCGTGCGCACCACGCTGCCATCCTTGGGCGAAGTGAGCGCCCATGGCTCATCCGCCTCGACGGCGCGCATGAAGGCGTCGGGCAACAGAATGCCCTGATGCAGATTGAGCGCCTTGCGATTCGGGTCGCCGCCGGTGGGCCGGCGGATTTCGATGAATTCCTCGATCTCGGGGTGCCACACCGGCAGATAGACCGCCGCCGAGCCGCGCCGCAGGCTGCCTTGCGAGATGGCGAGCGTCAGGCTGTCCATCACCCGGATGAACGGGATCACGCCCGAGGTTTTGCCGTTCTGCCCCACCTTCTCGCCGATCGAGCGCAGATTGCCCCAGTAGCTGCCGATGCCGCCGCCCTTCGAGGCGAGCCAGACATTCTCGTTCCACAAGCCGACGATGCCATCCAGACTGTCGGAGGCCTCGTTGAGGAAGCAGGAAATCGGCAGCCCGCGCTGCGTGCCGCCGTTCGAGAGCACCGGGGTCGCCGGCATGAACCACAGCTTGCTGATATAGTCGTAGATGCGCTGCGCATGGCCGGCGTCGTCGCCATAGAAGCTCGCCACGCGGGCGAATAAATCCTGATAGGATTCACCCGGAAGCAGATAGCGGTCATCGAGCATGGCGCGGCCGAAATCGGTCAGCAGCGCATCGCGCGTGCGATCGATGCGGATCTGATGGCGTCCGGTGAGCTGGATATCGGCATCGAGCACGGCGCTACCTCATCATAGGGGGTCGGGAGCATCTGACGGAGAAGCCACTATATATGGTTATCGTCCGTGATGGAACCACCAGAGATAGAAAATCAGTGTTGCCCGGCGAGACCGGCGGCCTGGCGCAGACGCTGCTCCGCCCGCGCGCGGCCGATCAGCGGCAGAAGCTGGGCGAGTTCCGGCCCATGCTCCTCCCCGGTGAGCGCGAGGCGCAGCGGCATGAACAGCGCCCGCCCGCGCCGCCCGCTCTCCATTTTCAGCGACTCGGTCCAGCGCGCCCAGATGGTCGTATCTCCGGTGGCATCCCAAGGCTCGGCCGGCAGCAGCTTTGCCGCAAGCACCAAAAATTCCGCCTCGCCCGGCAGCACCGGCGGGGTGAGCGCCCCCGCCACCACTTCCCACCACAGCCGCGACTCGCCGAGCAGATCGAGATTGCCGCGCACCGCGCGCCAGAACCCGGCATCGGCCCCCGCCGGCAGCCGCGTGGCCACGGCCTCATACTCCAGCCCGTGCAGCACGCGCCGGTTGAGCGCCAGCAACTGGCGCATGTCGAAGCGCGCCGCCGAGGCGGAGAACTGCCCGAGGTCGAAGCTCGCGGCCAGGTCTTCGAGTGCCAGCGGCGCCGGGTCCGCCGCACTGCCGAGGCGGGCGAGATAGCCGGTGATGGCTTGCGCCTCCACCCCGTCGTTGCGCAGGCTGCGCAGCGAGAGGCCGTCGAATCGCTTGGAGAGCTTGCCGCCATCGGCATCGGTTAGCAGCGGCAGATGCGCAAGGCCGGGCGCCGCGCCACCGAGTGCTGCCAGCAGATCGAGCTGCACGCCGGTGTTGGTGATGTGGTCCTCGCCGCGAATGATGTGGGTGATGCCGGTCTCCAGATCGTCCACCACGGAGGTGAAGGTATAGAGCGGCGTGCCATCGGCGCGGATCAGCACCGGGTCGGAGATGGCGGCAAGCTTCACCTGCCGCCGCCCGAGCACCAGATCGTGCCACCCGACCGCGCCATCGGCGAGGCGAAAGCGCCAGTACGGGCGCTTGCCGCCGGCCTCGGCCGCCTCGCGCTGTGCGGCGGTGAGCTTCAGCATCGCGCGGTCGTACACCGGCGCCTGGCCGCGCCGCAGCCGCGCCTCGCGCTTGGCGCGCAACTCCTCCTCGCTCTCGAAACAGGGATAGAGCCGCCCGGCGCGCTTCAGCTTCTCGGCCGCCGCCGCATAACGATCGAGCCGGTCGGACTGGCGGAACCGCTCATCCCAGCCGAGGCCGAGCCAGTGCAGATCCTGCCCGATCGCCTCGGCATACTCCTCGCGCGAGCGTTCGCGGTCGGTATCGTCGAGGCGCAGGAGGAAGGCGCCGCCATGCCGGCGGGCGAACAGATGGTTCGCCAGCGCGATCCGCGCGTTGCCGACATGCAGCAACCCGGTGGGGCTGGGCGCGAAGCGCACGCGCGGGCTCATGCGTCCGGCTCATCCAGCGCCCGGCGCGGGTCGAGGGCGCGCCAGTCGCATGCCTCCGGCTCAGCGGGATTTTCGGTGAAGTACTCGAGTTCCGGCCCGCTGCGCCAGCCCGCTTCGGCGGCATCGACCACCTCGGCATCCTCGCCCCAGGTGCGCCAGGCCTCGAGCACCGCGCGGGGCGAGCGGGCATCGACGCGGCACCGCTCCACCGAATCGCGCACGTAGCGGCAGGCGAAAGCGTTCGCCTGCATCAACGTCGGAAAACCAGAGATTTCTTCGATGACATTATCCTCCGCCGGCGCCGAGAGATCGAGAATGCGCACGCGCCAGCCGCCTTCCGGGGCAAACAGATCGCTCATCGCAGCAGCCCGGTGAAGCCATTGGTGATCGGATAGCGGCGGTCGCGGCCGAAGGCGCGGGCGGTGATTTTGACCCCCGGCGGCGCCTGCCGGCGCTTATACTCGGCGCGGTCGAGCAGGCGCCACACGCGCAGCACCGTCGCACGCTCGAAACCCGCCGCCACCATCGCCTCGATCGAGCGTTCACCCTCCACCAGCCCCTCCAGAATGCCGTCGAGCACCGCATAGGGCGGCAGCGAATCCTGATCGGTCTGGCCGGGCTTGAGTTCCGCGGACGGCGGCTTGTCGATCACCCGGCGCGGCATCACCGGCCCGAGTCCGCCCAGAGTCTGCGCGTTGCGCCATTCGGCAAGCGCAAACACGGTAGTTTTATAGACATCCTTGAGCACCGAATAGCCGCCACACATATCGCCATAAAGTGTCGCGTAGCCGACCGACATCTCGCTCTTGTTGCCGGTCGTCAGCACCATGTCGCCGAATTTGTTCGACAGCGCCATCAGGATCAGCCCGCGCGCGCGCGACTGGATGTTCTCCTCGGTGATATCGGCCGCCTGGCCGGCGAAGGCGGGGGCGAGCGCCTCGGCGAAGGCGTCCATCGCCGGGGTGATCGGGATGGTTTCGTAGCGGATGCCGAGCAGGCGGGCGCAGGCGGCGGCATCCTCCAGGCTCTCCGCACTGGTGTAGGGGCTGGGCAGCATCACCGCGCGCACCCGCGCCGCTCCCAAAGCATCGACCGCAACGGCGGCGGAGAGTGCGCTGTCGATGCCGCCCGAGAGACCGAGCACGACGCCGGGAAAGCCGTTCTTGTTCACGTAATCGGCAAGCCCCAGCATCATCGCGCGATAGATCAGCGCGAGTCGCGCCGGCTCCTCCGGCGGCGCCTGCGGGGCGCAGCGCAGCACGCCGCCGTCGCGGTGCCATTCGGTAAGCGTGATCGCCTCGGCGAAATACGGCATCTGGAGTGCGAGGCTGCGATCGGCGTTGAGCACGAAGGAGGCGCCGTCGAACACCAACTCGTCCTGCCCGCCGACCATGGCGGCGAACACGAAGGGCAGCCCGCTCTCCACCACCCGCGCGACCGCGAGGGTGAGCCGCACCCCCTGCTTGTCCGCCTCGTAGGGCGAGCCGTTGATCGAGAGCAGCATCTCCGCCCCGCTCTCGGCCAGCGTCTCGCTGACGGCGGGAAGCCACCAGTCCTCGCATACCATCACCCCGAGGCGAAAGCCGCGAAAGGCGACCGGGCCGGGCGCCGGGCCGGCATCGAACAGGCGCTTTTCGTCGAATACGCCGTAATTCGGCAGTTCGTGCTTGGCGCGCCGGGCGAGGATTTTGCCTCCATCGAGCACGAAGGCGGCGTTATACAGCCGCTCGCCATCGCGCCAGGGGCCGCCGACGATCATCCCCGGCCCACCATCGGCGGTCTCGGCGGCGAGTTGCGCGACGGCCGCCTCGCAGGCGGCAACGAAAGCGGGTTTTTTGACCAGATCCTCCGGCGGATAGCCGGCGATGGAGAACTCCGGGCTGACCAGCAGATCGGCCCCGAGTGCGGCCGCCTCGGCGCGCGCGCGGCGCAGTTTCACCAGATTGGCCTCGATCTGGCCGGCATGCGGATTGAGCTGGGCGATGGCCAGCCTGAGCGTGTTGGACATACAGAGAGGCTAGCGCAGGATCGCGCCGATTTGAAGCGAGCGACGTGCCCCCTACTCCCCGGAGGGGGGCGTCAGCAGGCCGTGCGTGCGCAACAGATGGCGCAACTGGGCATAGGTCAGGCCTAGGCGTTCGGCGGCGTGTTTCTGATGATGCCGGCTCGCCTGCATCGCCTCGCGCAGCAGGCCGGCCTCGAAGGCGCGGCGGCGGGCGTGAAAACCGGCATCCGGCGCGTCGGCGGCGGGCGGCGGCGCGCGCCAGGGTGTGGCGAAGGGATCGAACACCACGTCATCGAGCGGCCGGTCGGGCCGCGCCATGCGATAGACGCTGCGCTCGATGGTGTTGCGCAGCGCGCGCACATTGCCGGGCCAGGGATCGGCGTGCAGCCGGGCCATCGCGGCGGCGGTGAAGCCCGGGAAATACGGCCGCCCCAACTCGCTCGTCATCCGCTCGGCGAAATGCGTCGCCAGCACTGTGAT
>DAHXNW010000338.1 GCA_027365195.1 Acetobacteraceae bacterium | reverse complement strand
CGCCTTCTCGCGCGTGGTCGCGAGCTTCTTCTTCTGCGCCTCGACATCGATCCCATAGAGGCGGGCGGCATTCAGGCCGAGAATTTTTTTCTTCGCTTGCAAGGTCAGGTCGACGCCTTTTGCCTGCTTGGTTTCTTCCGGAAGTTCGTAGTTCATGAAGGCGTCCACCAGCCAGCGCGGCGTCCAGATGCCGTAGTCGCTACCAAACAGCAGTTTGTCCTCACCGAGCCAGAACAGCAACTCCGATATCACGTTGGTGAAATAGTCTTTGCGTGGATGGATGAATGGCAGCGCGACCGCGAGGCCGCCGTAGACGTTCGTCTCCTGCGTCGCAATCCAGCAGAAATCATCGAGGCGCGGTAGGCCGCAATGCTCGACGATGAAGTTCAGATCTTGGAAATCCGTCGCCACATGATCGATATCGGCCACATCGAAAGCGTCGCGATCGAGCGGGATGATCGTCGGGCCCTTATGAACGTGGATGTTCTTGATGCCGAGCTTCTCAGCGTGCTCTAGATAGCGGTAGCACCATGGGTCGGTCATCTTATAGCCGCGGCTCTCGCCCCGCCACTCCGCAGTGTAGAGCTTGACCCCCTTGATCTTGTACTTTTCGGCCATCATCGACAGCGTATCGAGCCCCTGTTCACCGTCGCGCGGATCGAAAGCACCATTGAGGATGATACGATCGGGCGCACGATCCTTCATCTTGGCGTTCTGTTCGATGGTGTTGAAGCCGTTCTTGTAGAAATCGGTCAGGTAGGTGCATTGCAGGATGGCCATATCGTCCGGACCATCGACAAAGAGATCCTTGTACATCTGCTCAATTCCGTAATGGTCGAACTTCTCTTTCGGCCACACCTGGTCCTTCGGGCTCAGCCCGGAATGGTAGGCATAAAAGCAGTCGATGAATTGCTGCCCGTGAATGTTCTTGATGTTCTCCTTGGAAGCATTCCAGTTGTGCGTGTGCCCGTCGATGATAAAAATCTCTTCGCCGTCTTTTGTTTTATACATGGTCGTCTCTTCTCCCGATTTGTCTGGCGCACGGCCTATCCGCCATCATGGCGGTCCTGTCCGGGCATGATGACGGAGCACGGTCAATCGTATTTGATATACTCCATCGCTTCTTCCATATCGCCGAACAGCACCACCGTCTCGTCGTCCACCATCACCATCCGGCCATAATGTGTGGAGGTACAGATCTCGAAGAGATACGGCGTCATCTCGCGGCCCAATGCCTCGGTGATCTCAGCCATTTTGAAGGTGACCTTGCCCTCACCGTCGATACGGATCATTGCCGGCATATAGGTCACCGTGATGCCTGGCTTCTGCGCCATCACCTCGGCGATCGCGCGGCTCTCCACGCTGTCATTCATCGTCACCCCGCACTGGTGCGAGATGGTTTCATCGAACTTCACGTCCTTCATGGACTTGAAGATATTATCGTGATGCTGTTGCCCCTGATCCATTGTGTGGTCCTCTGCGAGTGCGTGGCGATCAATCCCCGATGATGGCGCGGGCGTCGAAGCCAATTTCGGCCGAGATGGCGCGTAACCGGTTCTTCGCCTGGTCGAATGCCTCGGTGAACTGCGCGACTTTTACGCGCGGTTGCGACCAGATCGGCTGCAAATTCGCTGCCGCCGCATTCGCGAGTTTGCCGTGCATCTCGGCCCACGACACGAACAGCTTACGGTTCTGCTCGCCATGGGCAGGATCTTGCACCAGGATTGAAAACATCTCGACCGTATTCGCGAGATTACGCTCGTAGTCTCCTTCTGCAGCCGAGACTACCGATGGCGTGATGAAGTCGTTCTGGGCCGCTGCCACCTGCATCACGAAGCCACTACGGAACAACTCGCCAACCAATGGCTCGAAGATCACGTTGGTGGCGAAATATTGCTCCAGATAATCGCTGGCACCCATGATTGCCTCGATCGCACGACGCGTATCCTGCCAGATCGGATCTTCCAACCAATGTTGCTTACCTGCGTCGAGATCTAGCCCTTCGATGTCGAGTGCAAGCTCACTCAGATAAAGCGTAAGATCCTGCGCAAAGCGTAGCTTGTAGGAAGAATTGGTCAGAATCGCATTGTTGATCATCTGCGTGTAGCCGTAGCGCTGAGCCTGCATCATCGATGTACCCAGGCCAAACTCGGCATGTTTGTACGCACCGAGGTGATCTTGCAGAACCTTGACCCATGCGCGATCGAAGCGCTTCGGCGCGCCGGAGCGGCGCCCGTTCTCGATCACGTTGTTCAGCATGCCAACAATGGTGGATTGACGCTGGTAGTGGGTGCGTTCCCACTCCTGATCGACCGCGCGGAACTTATGCCAATCGCTGCTTTTTGCTTTGGTCCAGCCCTCATAATACGTTGGTGTGCCATCGGCGAAGCTGATAATCCAGTCTTGCAGCAGGTACCGCTTCGGGTCCGGCTGCACATCGACCGTCATGTCCTCGTAATGGGTCGCCTTGCGCCCCTTGGGCTCGTAATAGTTGTACCGGTGGCTATCGGATCCTGCGAATATAGCGGCCCCGGCAGCGCCGGATTTTGGGTGGACCTCGTCTTGTGTCGCGCTCATTTGTCTCGGCCTTCCTCTCTTTGTTATCGGCGACGGCCGCGATCAGCGAGCGGCCGGCGTAAACTTATCGAAGTAGATATGATCCGGCTCCACGCCGGCTATCTGCAATACCGGCAGAACCGCGTCGATCATCGGTGGTGGACCACAGGAATAGGCGTCGATCTCACCTTGCAGTTTCTCTGTGCGCAACGTCCGCTGCACCACATCGTGGATAAGCCCGCTCTCCCCATTCCAGTCTTCATCCGGACCCGCATCGGACAGCGCCGGGACGAAGCGGAAGTCCGGTAGCTTGGCGCTGATTGCAGCGAACTCATCCAGATAGAATAGATCCTTGCCTGTGCGCGCGCCATAGAACAAGCGCACCACTCGCTCCTCGCCGCTCTCGATGTGATCATGCAGGATCGACCATAGCGGCGACATGCCAGAACCTCCACCGATCAGCAACAGCGGCCCGCTTCGTTCTTCTCGCCGAAAGCAGGTGCCGTACGGTCCTTTAACCGTCAGCCGCTGCCCGACCTGCAGCCCGCCGTCGAGCAGCGCAGAGAATGCGCCTTGGGGATAGCGCTTGATGATGAAACGCAGATTTATCTGCTCGCTCGGCGCGTTTGCCATCGAGAATGAGCGCGTGATACCGGCTTCGGGAATCGTCAGGTCGACATACTGTCCAGCCCAAAACCGCAACGGCGCATCCAGCGTGATCTCCAACAGCCGGATATCGTGTGTGAGCCTCATGATCGCAGTCAAGGTAGCACCGAACACCTTCACGGCAATCGCGCGCCGCATCAAATCCTCATCGTAATTCAATAGTTCTACCGTGATGTCACTATAGGCGAGCGTACGGCAGAGAAGAATGTGGTTGGTATCGCGCTCATAATCCGGGAGTGCGAAGGTGGAGTATTTGAGCAGTTCGACGTCGCCTTCCATCAGCACCGATTTGCATGAACTGCACTGGCCTTCCTTACAGCCGTGCATGACGGAGATGCCTTGCCGGAACGCCGCATCGAGCACCGTCTCACCTTCGGATACGTCCATCTCGACGCCAACCGGCTCGAACCGAACTCTATGCGTTTTGTCTACCATTTGGCGTTTCCGTCCCAACACAGGCGACGCGGTGGGGGCCGGATGTGAGCCGGCCCCTTTAGCAGTCAGTTGATCGCGTTGATCTTAAAACCCTTGCGATACTCAGCGGCCGCCACCTCGCGCTGTTCCGGCGTGAGCGAACGGAAATGCATCAGCGGACTGCCTAGCGTGTGGCCGCGCACATGGTCGAGCTTCCACATCTTGCTGTCGTCGAAGATCAGATGCGGTTGCGGGATCAGCGTCTGGCCATCGGCGCGCACGAAACCAAGATCCTTGATTGCATCGGCCAGATCCCAGCCATTGTAACAGGTTTCCCACTCCCGCCTACCGCTGAACCGCCCCATCGCCGGGGTCGGACGGCCCTCGAACTCCGCCGAGAACGCAGTCTTGTGCGTCCAGCGACAGATATCGGAGCAGTAGGTGTAGATCTGCCCATCCACCTCGTCGTAGCAGAAATCCTCGCGGATCAGGGCTGGCACCATGCAGCTCCAGCAGCGATGTGGGTAGACGTAGCCAGTATCCTGGTTGAACAGGATATTGGTTTCACCTGGCGCCGAGAGCTTCTTATACCACTTCCAGTAATTGCCAAACTCGGCATACCAGCCGGGATATTTGGCCTCGAACCACTCGAAGTCTTTTTCCGTCTGCGCCTCGATCCGCCAAAAATTGACCGGCCAGCCGACAGAGAAAAATTGCGCCGTGTAGTGGACGTAATTGTGCTTGACGATACGGTCCCAGGCCGCCCCCACATCATCGTGATGGATCTTGATCCCGTACTTCTCCAGCGGCAGCATGTAGGTGCGATAGTAATCCTCATAGATCCAACGGTGCCAAAGCTCCGCATAGCTTTCCTTCTTCTTATCGCGATCGGTCGTGCCATATTCGATGAACGTCCCGATCGCGGCATCGACGATCGCATGGTTCTGCCAAAACGCGTATTTCAGATCGCGTTCAAGCAGCAGGTGATTGTCCGGATCATTGATGAGCGACATCAACAGCGAGTGGCCGTTGCCGATATGCCGGCTTTCGTCGGACTGCACGGACAGGAACACCGTCGGCAAGGCATAGTCGCCGTTGCGTGCGGCCTCCGACGGCATGGCGACGAACAGCGTGTTGGTGAAAGCGGTTTCAGCCACCACCGTCAGATACACGTTGGCCGAGGTGATCGCATCGCCGGTGACGAAGCCTTCGGCGAACTGGCGGCCGATCGTGGTTGCGTAGCATTTGCCAAAGGCGGCCTCCGTGATGTCGAAGCCAGCCGGATCGATGTAATTCTCCATGTACCACTTCTTCAGGTTCATCTGAATGGTGGAATGGCGGAACTCATCGACCATCTGCATCGCGAAGCCGGTGCGTAATTCCTCGCCCGGCGCCAGCCGCCCGACCATCGCCATCGAACGCGCCGCCGAGATTTCCGGAAACGGTATGATCGCCAGGAACAGCTTCATCCACTCGACCCAGCGAGGCTCGACATTGCGGAACATATCGCCGCGCAGCGCTGCGTCGAGCGCGCCATAGACGCGGTTGTCCTTCTCTTCCTGCATCGGGAAGTAGGAGCGCAGCACTTGCTTCATCGGATCGCGCGGCGACTTCTTGATCTTGTAGTCCGTCGGGAAGGTCATGGCTTCCTGGACGTAGCTCGGCGTCCAGCCTAGATCGGCGACGCGGCGGGTGGCCTCGCCGACACTGATCCCGCGCTGGGCAGTGATTTTGTTGAGGGTCAATCCATCAGGCATCAGGTTATCTCCCATTCGTTGTGGCTTCTGTTGACGGCGTTTTGTGCGGACTGGGCCGCGCCGCCGTGGCGATCGACCGTGTGGCCAACACGATCGACTGAAGACCAGTCACAGCAATCGTTGTGCCAAACTCCTCCAGCCATCGAATATGGCGGTTTCGTGGACGTCAACGTACGATACTTTACAGATGCAGCATCAATATCTGTCGCATTCTGGGCCAATGTCATGGAGCACATGTTGCGTAACGCGACAGGCTGTTGTGCGGCGATCATGGCTCCCTCTTCGCTTCCGATGTACGAATGAGCGGCTTGCCTTCGGCGATGAACCGCGCGGCAAGCACCAGCGTGCCCATCGCGAAGTCCTTGCCGTGCGCTGCGATCATTGCCTCGGCGAGTTGGCCGACGCGGGAAAAATAGGCATCCTTGGACGTGTCTTCGTCGCTCATGCCGCCGGCACCTCTCCATCGCGGAATAGCAGGTCGGGCAGCACCGCCAGTCCGATCTCGCCGCCGCGCGTCCCGAATGCGAGCGCCTCCCCGTCAGGCGACCAGGCCAGCGCGTCGATGCCGCCGCCGCCCGCGCCGCGCACGAACACGACCTCCGTGCTCGTCGGCCGACAGATGAGGATTGCGCCGTTGGCGTAGCCGGCCGCCACCAATGTCCGGCGCGGATGGCAGGCGATGTGCAGCACCGCATCCTTGCTGGCGATGCCGCACGGAACAAGTTGCGATCTTGTAATGTTCCAACAGACGACGGCGCCGCTCGCGCTGGTGATCAGATGCGCCTTGTCGGCGGTCATACCGAGCGAGCGGCGCATCGCGCGGCCCTCGTCGATCTGCCGCGCATGGCCGGTGCCAATATCCCACAGCAGTACGTCACCATCCCGCGTGGCGCTGGCGAGCTGGCGCGCGTCGCGGCTCCAGGCGAGGTCGGTATGGATGCCCTTCGCGGCCAGCCGGCGCGGTTTGTCGCCGCCCGCCCACAGCGTGATCCCACCGGCATGGCCGATCGCCGCGCGCGAGCCATCCGGCGCCACCGCCAGAGCGGTTACAGTATTCGGCAGTTCCAGCGTGCGTGAACCGGTGCCGAGACGCACCAGCGTCCGCCCGGAAGCGCACAGCCGCCACCCGCCCGGCCCGCTGGCGAGTGGTACGGACGATGAGTCGGGGGCGCGCCCCAGCGTGTCGATCACGCCATCCATCTGCACCCGCGCGATTTGTCCATCCGTACCGCTGGAGAGAAAACCGCCATCCGGGTCCACCACCAGAGCCAGACAAGCGCCCTGATGCACCGCGATCCGTGCAACCGGCGGCGGCGGCGCGCTGGCCGGCACCATCTCGGCGCCGCCGCCCGCATGCGCCCGCACCACCGGGCCACCCTCCCAACGCGGCCGGGCAAGAGCAAGCGAGCCGTCCGACAGCGCGAACGCCGCAACCCCTGCGGGTGCATCCCACGCGATCGCCGCGGCCTGTGCACCCACCATCCATCGGGCACCGAGCATGGCGATCAACGGCCGTGCCGCCGTAGGCATCGCGTTCATCGCCATGTCCGCCTGTCGTATCCCTTGGACATGGTTATGGTATCAGCACCGCGCGGCCCTTGATCCGACCGTGATGCAGATCGTGCAGCGCCTGATTCGCTTGCGAGAGACGGTATTCTTGCGTCGCCAGCTTCACCAATCCGCGATCGGCCAGCGCCATCAATTCGACCAGTTCGGGATAGGTTCCGACCAGATTGCCGACGATGGTTTTCTCCGAGGTGATCATGTCGATCGTTGGCAGATCGATTTTTCCGCCATAGCCGACGATATAGTAATATCCACCGTTGCGCGTGAATGCGAGGCCCTGTGCAACCGCGTCGCCCTCGCCTACGAAGTCGATCACCGCCTCGGCGCCGTTGCCCTTGGTGAGCTTCATCACTTCGTCGAGTTCGCCGGGCCCGCCACGCACCGTGTGATGCGCGCCGCATTCCCGCGCGAGGTCGAGCGCCATCGCCGAGCGGTCGAGCACGATGATCTCCGCCGCGCACAGCGCTTTCAATACCTGAATGCCGATATGCCCGAGGCCACCCGCGCCGATCACCACGACGTATTCGCCAGGCAGCAGATGGCGCGAGGCTTTTTTTGCCGCGCGATACGCGGTCAGCCCGGCGTCGGTATAGGGTGCCACCGCTTTCGGCGCGAGCGATTTCGGCAGCTTGATGAGTGAGCGTTCGCCGGTCAGCAGATATTCGGCGTAGCCGCCATTGGTATTGATGCCCGGAAACTTGCTGTCGATCGCATGCATGTCATCGCCACGCCGGCAGGCGAGGCAATGCCCGCTGGTCACCAGCGG
Organism: Acetobacteraceae bacterium; assembly: GCA_027365195.1. Taxonomy (GTDB): domain Bacteria; phylum Pseudomonadota; class Alphaproteobacteria; order Acetobacterales; family Acetobacteraceae; genus DAHXNW01. Next base: position 20,276 of record DAHXNW010000338.1, on the reverse strand, counting down.
ATGGCAGATCACCGGATCGCCGACACGCACACCCTCCACGCCGGAACCGATTTCCTCGACCCAGCCGGCATTCTCATGCCCCATGATATAGGGCAACGCGACATCGACTTTGCTGCGCCAGATGCCCTCCACGATATGCAGGTCGGTACGACAAACACCGGCGCCGCCGATGCGGACGATCACGTCTGTCGGTTTGCCGATGCGCGGGTCCGGCACGTCTTCGTAGCGCACGAAATCGGCGCCACTCAGCGTCTCGTCGAAATTATGCAGCACAGCAGCTTTCATGAATCGCTACCCCCCGTCATGGTCTTGGTGCTCTATCGGCACAGGCAATCAACGCAAACGTCGTGCCATATGGAAACCTTCTCATTTTTCTTTAGTTTTTTTCAAGGCGACGCGCATTCTGTTGCGCCCGTCAACATCCCTGCACTGCACAACTGTTCTATTTTGGAACAGATGGGCGGCACGCACGACATGACTATGGCAAAGCCCCCTCACCCGCGTTACGCTCCGTAGCTTGTCCGACACGAGGGCAGAGCAAGCCGGCGACACAGCCGGCGGAAAGACAATGGGAGGCGTTCTTGCAGCTATCGCCCGAGGATCGCATGACGCGCGCGCGCCTCTCTCTTGAGCGTCGGGGCACCGTCGATGACGAGCTTCGCGCGCCGATCGCCGAAAGCTGGCGGCGCTGCCTCGCGGCGGGTCTCGACCCATTGAAGCCGCCGCAGATGGAAGTGGTCGAGGAGAGCACGCTGCGCGAGATGCGTCAGCGGCGAGACCTGCTGCGGCGGCTGGCGATCGGCGAGATGGAGAACCTCTATCATCAGATCGCCGGCACCAATTTCATGATTGCCTTCGCCTCGGCGGACGGCATCCTGCTCGACGCCATCACCGACCCGACCTTCAGCGCCGCCGCACGCGCCACCACCATCCGCCCTGGCTCGGTATGGGGCGAAACACGCTGTGGCACCAATGCGCTCGGCACCGTCCTTGCCAGCGGCAAGCCGATCACCGTGCACGGGGCGGAACATTTCTTCTCCCGTTACGGGGCGCTGACCTGCACCGCCACTCCGGTGTTCGGCGCGGACGGCACGCTGGCAGGCGTGCTCGATGCCTCTTCCGATTGCCGCTCGCGGCAGGAACACACGCGCGCCCTCGTCTCGATGGCGGCCACCCAGATCGAAAACGGGATATTCCGCGAACATCATCGCAGCGACGTGCTGATCTCCTTCCACAACCGCCCGGAGTATCTCCACACGCTGAGCGCCGGGCTGCTCGCGGTCGATCCCGACGGCACGATCCTGGCGGCGAACGCGCGGGCGCGGTTCCTGTTGCAAGGCTTGCCGGCGATGCGCGGGCGACACTTCGCCGAGATTTTCCGCACCCGTTTCAATGCCCTGCTGATGGCCTGCCGGCAAGATGCGCAACAGCGCCTCGAGGACCGCGTCGGTAGCGCATTCACCGCCAAGGTGGAGAACCTCCGCTACGCCCGCCCGGTGCCCGTGGCGGGCATCCCGGCGCCCTCCGAGGCAGCCTCCGTGGCCCGCGTCCCCACACCGCGCCCGGCGCCGCTGGTGGTGGAGGATCGCGCCGTGGTGGCAGCGTTGCGCCGGCTGGAGGCGGCTGTCGCACGCCGGCTGCCGGTGCTGATCCGGGGCGAAACGGGTACCGGCAAGGAACAGGTGGCGCGCCACGCCCACGCGGTCAGCGGCCGCACCGGCGCCTTCGTTCCGGTGAACTGCGCCGCCCTGCCCGACACGCTGGTCGAGGCGGAAGTGTTCGGCCATGCCGAAGGCGCGTTCACCGGCGCCCGCCGCGGCGGCGCACCCGGCCTCGTGCGCGAAGCGGATGGCGGCACTCTGTTCCTCGACGAAATCGGCGATATGAAGCTGTCGCTGCAATCGGTGCTGCTGCGCCTCCTCGACGACTGGACGGTGCGGCCGGTCGGCGGCGGACGGCCGAAGCAGGTCGATGTGTTGCTGGTCGCCGCGACCAATGTGGCATTGGAGGAAGCCGTCGCCGCCGGCCGCTTCCGCGCCGATCTGTTTTACCGGCTGGCGACGGTGGACATCACTCTGCCGCCGCTGCGCGAGCGCGGCGATTTCGCCGCCATCGCCCGTCATGTGCTCGCAACCGTCGCGCCTGGCTGGCGGATCGAGGACGACGCGGTGTCATGCTTGGCGGAACGCGCCTGGCCCGGCAACATCCGCGAACTGCGCGCCGCGCTGGCGCGGCTGACCCTTGGCGAACTCTCGGGGGTCATCGACCTCGCGATGCTGCGCAGTCAGGCTGATCAGGTGCGGCGCCCGGCGCCGGGCGCGCCGCCCGACACGCTGCGGGGCGCGATGCGCAGGCAAATCCGCGAGGTATTCCGCCAGACCGGGGGTAACATCAGCCAGACGGCCCGGCGACTGAGCATCTCCCGCAACACCGTCTATCGCGCGCTGCCGGGGTTTTCGGAGGTGGTAAACGAGAAGAAGACCTGAAATTTCCTATCGTTACCGGTCGATTGGCTCGGCCATTGATCGGCCCCTGAACGCGTTCGGCCGCAGGCGTGGAATTGCCGGGGCCGTTCAAGCGGGTCTACCCTGGATCTGGCGGACGAAACCCACAGGCACCGAGCGCTGGCAGCATCGCTTCCGGCGGCGGTGCAATGGCCTGCACCTCCGGCGTAAGGCGCAGGCGGATGGCGCGGGCGAGGAGATGCAGACCCACCCCATCCGCCGGCGCGCCATAGCGCGTATCGCCAAGCAACGGGCAGCCGAGGGCTGCGCAATGCACGCGGATCTGATGCGTGCGCCCGGTACGCGGGCGCAATTCAAGCCAACTCATCCCCGCCGCCGCGCCCAGCACACGCCAAAAAGTCTCCGCCGGCTGCCCCTGCGGGTCCACCACCATGCGCCAGCCGGCACGATCCTGCCGCTTGCCGAGCGGCGCGGCGATGCGTCCGGCCGGTTGCGGCGGCGCGCCATGCACCACCGCCCAATAGAGCTTCTCCGCCCGCCCGGCGGCGAATTCCGCCTGTGCCGCGAGCAGCGCCGCGCGGCGCAGCGCGACCACCAGACAGCCGGCGGTATCGGCATCGAGGCGGTGCGCGAGCCACGGCCCGCGACCCTTCCGGCCGAGGCCGGCAAAACAATCCTCCACGCTCACCCCGCCGGAAGGGCCGCCATGCACCGGCAGGCCGGCGGGCTTGTTGAGCACGACGAACCGTGCGTCCTGCCAGAGAATGTCGGGGGTCCACATCGCCGCGGCACTCATGTTCAAAGAAACCCAAACCGGCGCTCAAGCGCCTTTCCATGGCGTGCAAGATTTTTCCGGATCGACTGAAACCACCCAGCCGCTTGCGCCGTTACTCGTATGTCCGCCGCCGATCATTCCCCCCGGTCGTTCGGCGGATTGGGTGCCGGCGGCGTGGTCCGAAAGCCTTTTGAGGCATAGGTCCACGCCGCCACTCGGCCGTTGCATGGCCAAACCGTTGCATGGCCAGACTGGCGAAAACTCAACTCAAGCAAACCGCCCTAATACAACCTTAATACAACCTGTTGGTCGGGCCGTAGGGAACCACGATGTCATCGGGCTGCGCAAGGTTCAGCATCGTTCTCGCCTGCTCGTCGAGCAGATCGGCATCGAGCCAACCAGGGCGCAGCGCGCGCACCCGACGCTCCCAGGCGGCGCGCTCGGCGTCGGTCTGCGCGAGGGTGGCCTGGGCGGCAAGCAGATCCTGCTCACGCCTGGCATAGGCATGCAGCCCGAGATCGCCGCGCGTGGCGTTCCAGGCGAAATAGCCGGCGAGTGCCAGAAAGATCGCCGGCGGAATGGCGCCGCGCAACTGGCGCTTGAGGCTCTGCCACAGAGACACGCGAAACTCCCGCTTCAACGCCGCCATCATAGCTGAAAACGCGCCGATTGGCAGCCCCGCAAACCGGTCCCGCAAACAAGCTCAGCCGCCGGTCACGCTCATATGCCGGGCGACGGCGGGGCGGCTCGCGCGGCGGTCGATGATGAAATCATGCCCCTTCGGCTTGCGGGCGATCGCCTCGGCGATCGCCGCTTGCAACGCTGCCTCATCGGCGCCGGCGCGCAGCACACGGCGCAGATCGGCCGCATCCTCCTGGCCGAGGCACATATAGAGCGTGCCGGTGCAGGTCAGCCGCACCCGGTTGCAGCTTTCGCAGAAATTATGCGTCATCGGCGTGATGAAGCCGATACGTCGGCCGGTCTCCAGCACATCGAAATACCGTGCCGGCCCGCCGGTGCGATAGGCGCTCTCGCGCAAGGTCCAGCGCCGGCGCAGATCGGCGCGCACCAGCGAGAGCGGCAGATACTGCGTCGTGCGGTCGCCGCCGATATCGCCCATCGGCATCGTCTCGATCAGGCAGAGATCGAAGCCATGCTCGCCACACCAGGCGAGCAGCGCGTCGAACTCGCCTTCGTTCTCGCCCTTGAGCGCCACCGCGTTGATCTTCACCGCAAGGCCGGCGGCGCGCGCGGCGAAGATGCCATCGAGCGTCTGCTCCAGCCGGCCCCAGCGGGTGATCGCGGTGAAGCGAGCGGGATCGAGCGTATCGAGGCTGACGTTCACGCGGCGCACCCCGGCGGCATGAAGCGCCGTCGCATGGCGCGCGAGTTGGCTCGCATTGGTGGTCACCGTCAGCTCATCGAGGCCCTGGCCGAGACGCGCACCGAGGCTCTCGAACAGCGCCATCACCCCGCGCCGCACCAGCGGCTCGCCGCCGGTGATGCGGATCTTGCGCACGCCGGCGGTGATGAAGGCGCCGCACAACCGGTCGAGCTCCTCCAGGGTGAGGATCTCCGCCTTCGGCAGGAAGCTCATGTCTTCGGACATGCAATAGACGCAGCGGAAATCGCAGCGATCCGTCACCGAGACGCGAAGATAGGAGATCGTGCGACCGAACGGGTCGAGCATGGCGCCGGGTTATCCCTGATGTGTGCGGCTGCTCCAGTATGTGGCTCAGTCGGTCTCCGCCAGCAAGGTGATCACGGCGGCATTGATCAGCAGCTTGCCGGCATGCTCGAAATTCACCGTCACCCGCTGCCCGTCCACCGACTGCACCTGGCCGCGGCCGAAATCGGGGCGCTCCGGGTGGCGAACCCATTGACCGGGCGACAAACCGGTGGTCGATACTGCATTCATCGCCGCAGACAGACCCTCTCTGTTTATGGCATGACACCCTACCAGCAACAGCGGTGATTGGACAGTCTGCAATGGGGAATGAAGCCTTGTCCGGTAGTGAACGTTCGGCCGGTCTGCGTCTTGCCGAATTCGTTGCCGCCCGGCTGTGCCACGATCTCTCCGGCCCGGTCGGCACGCTGATCGGCGCGCTCGAACTGATGGTGGAGGAAAACGACGCGACCGCCGAGGCGGCGCGCGTCGCGGAGGAGGCGGCGCTGGTGTTGAAGCGCCGGATGCGCCTGCTGCGCGCCGCCTGGGCCGAGGGCACCAGCGAGATGGGGCTGGAGGAGTTGCTCACTCTTGCCGAGGGGATGCCAGGGGCGCGGCGCGTGCAGATCGATACCTCGGCGCTGAAGCCGGAGGCGGTGTTCGCCGGGCCGGCGGCGCGGCTGTTGCTGAATGTGCTGATGCTCGGCGCCGAGAGCCTGCCGGCGGGTGGCCGGCTCGTGCTGATCGGCTCGCCGACACAGGAGATCGCCGTGCTGCTGGAAGGCGCGCGCGCCGGCTGGCCGCCGATGCTGGTGCAGTGCCTGGTCGATGAGGCGGGTGCGTGGTCGGCGCTGACCAGCGCGCGGGCGGTGCAGGCTCCGCTCACCGCGCTGATCGCCCGCTACAGCGGCCTCGGCCTGTCCTTCATGCTGCCCGGCGGGCCGAGCGACGGCGAGAATACCCCGCCGCCGCCGCTGCTGCTCAGCTTCGCTGCGCGGTGATCTGGCACCGGCTTAGGCGGCATCCTTCGGCACGGTGAGCGCCAATGCCGGGTGCTCGCCGAATGCGGCGAACCAGGCGGCCAGCCGGGGCGCGTGGGGGCGCCAGGGTTCGGCGGCGAAGCGGAAGTCGAGATAGCCGAGCGCGCAGGCGATGGTGAGGCTTCCGATGTCGATCGCCGGCCCAGGCACCGTGGATTCGAGCATGCCGATGGAGCGCGCGACCACGTCTTTCTGGCGCGCCATGAACGTGCTGCGCGCATCGTCCGCCGGCTTGGCCTGCTCCATCCGGCGCGCCACGGCGGCATCGAGCATGCCGTCACCCAGCGCCTGTAACCGCAGCGCGTGCCAGCGCGCCGGGCTGTCGGCGCGGGGAAACAGCGGCGGGGCCTCGCCGATGCTGTCGAGATATTCGCAGATCACCGGGCTGTCGAACAGGCCAACCCCGTCATCGGTCAGCAGACAGGGCACCCGCGAGAGTGGGTTGGCGGCGGTCAGCGCGGCCGGCGAGAGATGCGGGTTGGTCGTCACCCGCTCGATGCGCGACTCGATGCCACGCGCGATGGCGCAGGCGACGACTTTGCGCACATAGGGGCTAGTCGGCGAATAGAACAGCTTCATCGCGTGATCCTTTTTTCAAACAAACCCTACAACGCCTCGGCCAGGGCGAGCGAGCCGGAGAGCAGCAGGCAGGCCGCCCAGAGCAGATCGAGATTGAACCACGCCCGCCGCAGCGCGCCCAGGCCCCAATAGCGGTAAACGAGCCAGGCGAGCAGCCCGCCGGTCGCCAGCATCGCCGCCGTATGCACGAGTGAGACGGCGATCGCCGTGCCGAAGCCGCGCCGCATCAGCACCATCATCGGCGCGGCGCCGAACCGCGGCCCGCAGAGGGCCAGAAACACCGGCAGCAGCATCAGCCCCGCGCCATGCGCGCTCGCCATCAGAAACGACCACAGCAGCAGATGCGTGGGGCCGACGCGCGCGAGGAACCGTGGATGGCGGCGGCGCAGCAATTTGTAGACGCCGAAGCCGAGCAACAGAACGCCGGCGGCGAGGCTGATCAACGGCCGCCGGTCGAGATAGAAGCTGAGCAGCGCGAAGGGCAGCAGCACCACGGCCATCGCCAGGAAATGCCCGAGAGCGATCGGCGCAAAAGCGGCGAACACCGCGCCCGCGCGCCGCGCCTGCATACCGTTCGAGACCGCCAACAGCCAGCCCATGCCGGGGTTCAACCCGTGGTAGCAGCCAAGCGCGAGCACCAGCGCCCAGGCGCCCCACACGTGCGCTCAGACCGAGGGGAAGCAATAGGAATCGGTCGAGCAATCGCCGCCTTCGAGGCGGATCTGATGCGCCGAATAGCCCTCGTCAAAGCCGACGAAGAAATCCTTATCGAGCGCGAAGCCGCCCGCCTCGTCCACCCGCGCCATCACCTGCGCGCCCGGCAGAGCGGCGCCGTAGAATTGCGTGTCCCACGTGCTGTAGAGCGAGTTGGTGAAATAGACGCGCTTGCCGTCGCGGCTGATCTCGAGCATCTGCGGGCCACCGGCAAAACTCTTGCCGCTCGGGTGCGGGGTGCGCCGGGCGATGCCGCCGACATGCACCGAACCGGCGAGGCGCGGCGCCATCGGGTCGCTCACGTCATACTGACGCAGTTCGCCAGTACCCCAGCAAGCGACGTAGAGAAAACGGTCGTCGAGCGAAAGATCGATATCGGTCACCAGCGGCGGCACCGCGCCGAACGGCTTGAGCAGATCGGGCAGCAACGCGGCATCGGCCGGCTCGGGCGGGATCACGGCGGTTTTGCGGGCATGGAATTGGCCGCCCTCGCGATACCACGTCCAGATCGAGCCTTCGAGATTGGTGGTATCCACCACCACGCCGAGGAAGCCGTATTCCTTGGTCGGCTCATGCGCCGGACGCACTTCGAGCGCCATCTGATGGTTGGCGCCGATGTCGATGCTCTGTATGTGCTTGCGCCCGCGCAGATCCCAGAAATGCAGATGATGGCCATAGCGGTTGGCCAGCAGATCTTCGGGCACGATGCCGTTCTCGAATTGCGGCGGCAGGCCCCATTCGCTGGAGACCATGTAGTTCTGCGGAATGTTCCACCAGAAATCATAGCTCATCCGCTGCGGCCCGCGATCCATCTCGTAGCGCCCGAGGATTTCAAAATTCTCGCAATCCATCAGGAACAAGCCGGGCGGCCCGTCGGTGCCATCCACGCCGCCGCCGCCGAGGGTGCTGATATAGATGCCCTCCGGCCCGCAATGCGTGGTGTGCGGGCGCGAATAGCCGGTTTTGCGGAACAATTCCTCTGGCTCGATGATCTTGACGATTTTTGCCTGCGTCGGATGCGGCTTGGTATCGACGATATAGATGCGCGAGGAGCGGATACCCGGGATCACCAGATAGCGCCGTTCGGTGAACGGATGGCCGGAGAGCGGGGAAAGCATCGAGCTACAGGCGTTCCAGCCGAAATGATGGAACTCGTCGCCGCGATACGGCATCACCACCTTATGCACGACGCGCCCATGGCTCGCCGAGCCCGGCGCCACATCCACCACGGCCAGCGCATCGGGCTGGCTGCCGTCCGGGCTGAGCATCAGGGTATAGGCAAAATTCTCCGCCGGCGCCTGCATGGCCAGCCGCGGCGTGGCGTAGAAACTCGGGTCCGGGCGCAGAGAATCGAACATGGGGGATTTCCTCATCCTTGGCGCATTGATTGGCGTCGCCGATATGACGTCGCGGGTGGAACTTAGCCCGGCGATCGCGGTCTGCAAAGCGCCCTATCGGGTCAGTGCTTCACCTTGAGCAAATCGTCGCAGGCATGCCCATCGCCGAGGCCGAGCTGGATCGTCGGCAGCAGGGCGAGCGGGGCGAACACCAGCCCGAGGCCGGCGGCGATGCCGCCGCGTATACCGAGATCGACATAATCCGGCTGGATGCTCGGGTGCTTCAGTGTGCCGCTGATATCGATCGGCGCCGGCAGCGAGCCGATGGTCATATGCGTCGCGCGGGTGTGCAAGCGATAGGCAATGTGCTCGTTGCGCAGGTCGATCAGCCCGCTGCCGTCGATCTCCGCTTCGCTGGTGTCGAGCGCCAGCAGTTCCGTATAGAGCGTGCCGTCGCGCAGCGGGAAGTCCGAGGCCATGCATTTGATCGTGGCACGGTCTGGCACACCGAGCGCCGAGAGCAGCGCGTTGCCGAATTCAAAGCCGGAGAGATCGACCAGCAGGGCGCTCAGATTACCCCCGGTCATGAATAGCTGCATCTCGCCATTGCCATGGCCGAACAACTGCGCGATCGAGCCGCCCGTGCCGTCGAGTTTCGCGGAGCCGCCGATCACGCCATCGCCATGGAACAGATGCGTGGCCGCCATGATGCGAGCCAGATCGACCTTGCGAAAATCGATATCGACCTTGGCATGCACGCCCTTGCCGACCGGATCGAGGATGATGTGGCTGATGATCTGCCCGCGTCCGATCCCGAAAGTGAGCGGCAGCAGCGTGATCCGCCCATCGGTGATGTCGAGCTGCGTCTGCAAATTATCCAGCGGGATGAAGCGTCCCTCGATCTTCTCGCCGCGATAATGCAGCCGGACGTCGGCCGCGCGCAGCTTCGGCAGGTCGATCGGCGTATTGGGCAGCAAGGTCGGCCGCGCCGCCGCCGCCGCCGCCGCCTCCCGCTGCTGCGGCGTGGTGCCGGCTTCATTTTTTTGCACCGGCGTTGCGCCGATCAGACCGCCGAGATCGAGCAGATCGACCCGGTGCGACAGCAGATCGGCGGTCACCAGCGGGCGCGCCGGCCGGCGATCGACGGTGATGTTGCCGCCGAGATCGCTATGGCCGAAGGTGCCGGCGAAGTCGCGAAAAGTGATCAGCAGGCCGGCGACATCGAGATTGCCGGTGACGTGATACGGCGGCGTATGCGGCAGCGGAATGCCCGTCAACGGGAACAGCGCCGCCATATCGGCGCCGGCGAGAGCGAGCCGCAGCTTGGTGCCGGCGAATTGCAGCGGATCATCCACCGTGCCGTCGAGGGCGATATGGGTGGCGCCATTGGCGAGATGCACGCGGATCGGGTACGGATCGTTTGCCTGGCGCAATTGCAGCAGCGCGCCGCCGACCACCTCGCCACTCACCGGCTGGGCGGCGTAATGGCCATCGACATCGGCGACGATACTGCCGTGCGGCATTGCATCGGGGCCGGTGCCGGGATCCTGGGTGTGGACGCGCAACACGAAATCCGCCCGCAGCGCCGGCATCGCCACATGCACCGTGCCGTCGGTGATATGCAGTTCGCCGATGTTCACCTGCGGCAGACCGCTGCCGCCCGATGTGCTGCTACTGCCGCCGCTGCTCGGAAAGTCCCAGGAGGCCGCACCAGCCTGGTTTTCGACTGCCTCGACCGCCGGGCGATCGATGTCGATGCGGCGGATCACCACGGCGCGGCTGTGCAGGAAGGCGAGCAGATCGACATCGACCGTCAATCGATCGAGGGTGAGAAAAGGCTTGTCGTCGGCAAACCCGGCCGGTTCGCCGATCATCACATCGCCCACGGTGAGGCGGATGATGCTGCCGAAGCGCAGGCCGAGATGGCCGATATGCACCGGGCGCTGCGCACTGCGGCTCGCCAGCCGCGACAACGGCGGCGCGAACCAGTCCCAGCGCCAGTTCCATGCCAGAATGGCAACGGCGAGCGTGAGCAGAAGCCACAGGCTCAGGCGGCTGATCACATGATAGAGTACTGGCCGCAGCCGCTCGCGTCTCGTCCCTGGTGCCGACATACCGGCTCAACGCCGCGCAGGCGACCGGGTTGCGGGGGGATTCACCCGGCCGCTGCCGGAATGACTTCGTCGTCCCAGGATTCGTGCCAAGTGCGGCTGTCACGCTCGATCAGCGCGATCGCCGCCGTCGGCCCCCAACTGCCCGCCGGATAGAGCCGCGGCGGCTCGGGGCTGTCCTCCCAAGCCTGCAGGATCGGCTCGACCCAGCGCCACGCCGCCTCCACCTCGTCGCGGCGCATGAACAGCGTGGTGTTGCCGCGCACGGCATCCATCAGCAGCCGCTCGTAGGCATCCGGATAGCGGGTGGCGAAAGCCTCCTCGAAACTGATGTCGAGCCGTGCCGGGCGCAGCCGCAGGCCACCCGGCCCGGGGTCTTTGGTCATCAGCTTCAACTGCATGCCCTCGTTCGGCTGCAGGCGCACCACCAGCCGGTTCGGCTCCGATTCTCCCGCGTTGCGCGAGAAGATGGAGAACGGCAGGGTGCGGAACTGCACCACCACCTCGGAGACCTTCTGCGGCAGGCGCTTGCCGGTGCGGAGATAGAACGGCACCCCGGCCCAGCGCCAGGAATTGACCTCGACCTTGAGCGCCACGAACGTCTCGGTGCGGCTCGCGGCGCCGAGATCCTTGGCATAACTCGCAACCGAGCGACCATCGGCGACGCCCTGGCCATATTGCCCGCGCACGATCATCGTGGCCGCCTCCTGCGCGCCGATCGGGCGCAGTGCGCGCAACACCTTGAGCTTCTCATCGCGCACCGCATCGGCGTCGAGCGAGATCGGCGGCTCCATCGCAAGCAGGCATAGGAGTTGCAAAAGATGGTTCTGCACCATGTCGCGCAGCGCGCCGGATTTGTCGTAATAGCCGGCGCGCCCCTCGACGCCGACGGTCTCGGCGACGGTGATCTGCACATGGTCGATCACGTCGGCATGCCAGAGCCGCTCGAAAATGGTGTTGGCGAAGCGCAGCGCCATCAGATTCTGCACCGTCTCCTTGCCGAGGAAGTGATCGATGCGGAAAATCTGCCGCTCGGCGAAAATCTTGCCGACCTCGTCGTTGATCGCCCGGGCGGAGCGCAGATCGTGGCCGATCGGCTTCTCCAGCACCACGCGGGAGGCCTCGCTGACCAGTTTGTTATCCTGCAAATTACGGCAGATGGGGCCATAGAGATCGGGTGAGGTGGCGAGATAGAACACCCGGATGCGCTCGGGATGCTGGCCGAGCAGCGTCGTGAGCCCCTCCCACCCTTCCCCCGAGGCACCATCGAGCGCGACATACTCGATACGCTCGCAGAAGCGTTGCAGTACCGCCTCGTCCAGGCTGCGCTGCGGCAGATGCCGGCGCAGCCCCTCGGTGGTGAGCGCGCGGAACGCCTCGGTGCCGGACTTGCTGCGGGCGGCGGCGATGATGCGGCTGTCGGGCGGGATCTGCCCGTCGCGAAAGCGGTGATAGAGGGCCGGCATCAGCTTGCGCTGGGTCAGATCGCCGGTGGCGCCGAAGACCACGCCATCGAACACGTTGACCGGTATGATCTGGGCCATCTTGTGCCTTTCCTACACGGCGGCGCGAGGCCGGCGTCATACTGCGCGTATTGTTATGCCATACAACCATGCGCCTTGTCTGCCGCCGGAGCGGCAACGCTTTGTCACACTTCCTCACACATGCGCAGCATGGCCGGCGCTAAAGCAAGGAGGTGGACGGAGCAGGAGATATCAGGCCATGGCACGCTGGTTCAGGCTCTTATTATTGCTTAGTTTTCTACTCCCTCTTGGTGGCTGCGTGGTGGCCCCGGCGCCTGGAGGTTGGTGTTACTGGCATCCCTGGCGCTGTCGCTGACGGGTGGTGCTTCATCAATCGAAGCGGATCACCACCTTGCCGACGTTGAGCTGGCTTTCGAGGTGGCGATAGGCGGTGCGGGTTTCGGCGAAGGGAAACACGCGGTCGATCTCTGGCTGGAGCGCGAGATAGGCGATGGCGCGGTTCATTGCGTCGAACATCTCCCGCGAGCCGGCGAACACGCCGCGCAGCGTCACCTCGCGGCTCAGAATGGCGGCGGGGTCGATCGCCTGCCCGTCCGCCATGCCGATCAGATGCACCACGCCGCCAATGCGGCACGCCTCTAGCGAGCGCTGCAACGTGCCGGGGCCGCCGAGTTCGAGCACGTGATCGACACCGCGCCCGCCGGTGAGGGTGAGCACACTCTCCTGCCACTCCGGCGTCTCGGCATAATTCACCACCTCGGCGGCGCCCATGGCGAGGGCGTGATCGAGCCGCTCGCGCGAGGCGGATAGCACGATCACCCGCGCGCCGGCGGCATGAGCGAATTGCAGGGCGAATACGGCCACGCCACCGAGGCCCTGCAGCAGCACGCTCTGCCCCGGCAGCAATGGGCGGGCGCAGAACAGCGCCTGCCATGCCGTCAGCGCGGCGCAGGGCAGGCACGCCGCCTCCTCGAAGGTGAGATGCTGCGGCAGCGGCACCAGCCCGTCTTCTTCGAAGCGCACATACTCGGCGAGCACGCCGTCGATTGCGCTGCCGAGCGTGCTCGCGCGGTCACGCAGGCCGATCGTGCCGGCGAGCCAGCTCTGCATGACGATGCCAGCCACCCGTTCGCCGACGCGAAACCGCGTGACGTCGGGGCCGATCTCCACCACCTCGCCGGCACCGTCCGAGAGCGGCACGAGGTTGGCCAGCCCGGCGCCGCGCGGGATGCTGCCCCTCGCCACCAGCAGGTCGCGGTAATTGAGCGAGGCCGCGCGCATGCGCACCAACACCTGCCCCCGCACCGGGCGTGGCACATCGACCTCGGCCGGTTGCAATGCGTCGATGCCGCCAGATTTAGGCAATCGGAACAATCTCATCCATGATTTCCTTAGGAGATTCTTTTACGCGGATATTCGGGCTACACTAAAAAACTAATGTCCGTACATATCGGGTTGGACAAATCGCGCAAGGGTCTAGAGCATGATAGCTTCAGCCCGCACCGGCCCGCACCCCCAGCCGGCCACCCACGACAGAATGCTGAATGGGTGGCCGGGTGGGGGTGCGGGCCGGTGCAGACTCAACTTGAACATGTCATGCGCTGGATGCTTGATGCTGGAAGGAACCCGCCGATGCCACGCATGACCACCGCCGAAGCGACCGTCGAGAGCCTCATACAGCACGGCATCGATACGATCTACGCGCTCCCCGGCGTGCATAACGATGCGCTGTTCGATGCACTGCACGGCACCGGCGAGCGTATCCGCGTGCTGCATCCGCGCCACGAGCAAGCCGCCGGTTACATGGCGCTCGGCGCCGCCCTTGCCACCGGCCGGCCGCAGGTGTTCTGCGTCGTGCCGGGGCCGGGGCTGCTGAACGCCGCCGCCGCCCTGCTCACCGCCCATGCGCTCGGCGCGCCGGTGCTGGCGCTGGTCGGACAGATCCCGCAGCGCGCGATCGATCGCGGCTATGGCCATCTGCATGAAATACCCGATCAACTGGGCCTGCTGCGGCATCTGACCAAATTCGCCGCCCGCATCACCCACCCCGCCGCCGCCCCCGTGCTGGTCGCCGAGGCGCTGGAATGCGCGATCGCCGGGCGGCCGCGTCCGGTGGCGCTGGAATGCGCGATCGACGTCTGGCCTCGCACCGCCGAGGTCGCCTTCCCCGCGCTGCGCGCGCGCCGCACGCCGCCGCCGGAGCCAGCCGCGATCGACGCCGCCGCCGCGGTGCTGGCGCGGGCCGAGCGGCCGCTGATCGTCGCCGGCGGCGGTGCGCTGGAGGCCGCCGAGCCGCTACGCGTCCTCGCCGAGCGGCTCGGCGCGCCGGTGCTGACCTATCGCAGCGGGCGCGGCGTGCTCGCGAGCGATCATCCGCTCGCCGTCTCGCTGCCGGTCGGCCACCGGCTCTGGGCGGAGACCGATGCGGTGCTCGCGGTCGGCACGCGGCTCCATACCCCGCTCAGCCAATGGGGTACCGACAAGGCGATGCGTCTGCTGCGCATCGAGATCGACGCCGAGGAGATGGAGCGGTTCCGCCGCCCGGACGTTGCGATCCTGGCCGATGCGGCGCCGGCGCTCGCCGCTCTCGCCGCGGCTCTGCCGGCCGCCATGCCGCAGCGCGCCGCCTGGGCGGCGACGCTCGCGCGGCATCGAACGTGGTTCGCCGAGCGGCTGGCGAAGCTGGAACCGCAGTCCGGCTTTCTGGCAGCGATCCGCGCCGCCCTGCCGGCGGATGGCGTCGTCGTCGCCGATGTGACGCAACTCGGCTTCGCCGGCCGCCTCGCCTTCCCGGTCGCAGCCCCCCGGCTTTATCTCTCGCCGGGCTATCAGGACAATCTCGGCTGGGCCTATGGCACCGCCCTCGGCGTGCAGGCCGCCCTGCCCGGCCGACGCGTGGTGGCGCTCGCCGGTGATGGCGGGTTCATGTACCAGCTCGGCGAGCTGGCGACCGCCGTACGCCATCGCCTGCCGGTGGTCGCCATCGTGTTCGACGATAACGCCTTCGGCAACGTGCGCCGCATCCAGGCCGAGCAATATGGCAACCGGCTGATCGCCTGCGACCTCGTCAATCCGGATTTCGTCGCCTTGGCAAACAGTTTCGGCATCGGCGGCTGGCGGGCGCGCACACCGGCGGCGCTTCAAACGGCACTGACGGCAGCCTTCGCCAGCGGCGCCCCGGCGCTGATCCATGTCCCTGTGGTTGAAATGCCCAGCCCGTGGGATATGCTGATTCTACCCCGGGTGCGCGGAGTCGAGGATGATTGGCGGGTGAACCTACCGTGATGGACACATAACCCGATGGATCAGCGCCGCTGTGACTGCGGCAGCGGCCTGCGTCAGGCGCGTTGTTGCGATCTCGACCCGGCAAGCCTCGCGCGACCAGAGTCGGTGGATCCTCTGCTGCCGCTGCTGGAGGCGGCGCAGGCGGCCCTTGCCCGTGGCGAGATCGCCGAGTCCGAACGGCGCTGTCTCGAACTGCTGGACATCGCCCCCGGTTTCGGCCCGGCGCTCACGCTGCTGCTCGCCCTGCGCCAGGCGTCCGGCCCGCCGGCGGCGGCGGAAGTGCTGGCACGGCGCATGGTGCGGCTCGATCCGAACGACATCGCCGCCACCTGCGCGCTGGCGCAGCAACTGCTGCAGCGCCGCAGTCTCGCCGAGGCGGAAGTGCACGCGCGCAACGCGGTGCGTATCGCGCCACAGCATGCGCAATCGCACAATTTGCTCGGCATGATCCTGACCGAAGCCCATCGGGCGCACACCGGCGAGTATCACTACCGCCAGGTACTCGCCCTGGTCGCCGAGCCGGACCCGACGCTGCTCGCCAATCTGGCGTGGAATTTGAAAACCCAGGGCCGTTTCGCCGAGGCGCGCAGTTTCTACGAGCGCTCGGTGGCGGCGCGGCCGAAGGTGCTGCAAACCCTGCTCGGCTGGGCGCGTCTGGAGGAGGCGGACGGCGATTTCACCGCCGCCGGTGTGCTGCTCGACCTCGCCGAGCATGTCGCCCCCGACGATCCGGCACCGTTATTGGCGCGCGCCATCCTGCTGCGCCGGCAGGGTCGGTTCGATGCCGCCCTCGCTCTGCTCGACCGGCTCGCCGAGCGCGCCGAGGGCCAGCACGGCACCGATGAATGGCTCGAAAAGGGCCGGCTGCTCGACCGGCTCGGCCGACCGGCCGAGGCTTTCGCCGCCTTCGAGGCGGGCAAGCGCCGTGCGCGCGAAACCACCGGCCTCGCCTATCAGGCCGCAGCCGCGCAGGCGCTCGCCGGGCGGCTCGGCGGCTTCTTCACCGAGGCGCGCCTCGCCACCCTGCCGCGCGCCGGCGTGCGGGGCGATGGTGCGCAGCCGATCTTCATCCTGGGTTTTCCGCGCTCCGGCACCACACTCGTCGAGCAGAGCCTGAGCGCGCATCCGCGCATCGTCGCCGGCGACGAACTGCCTTGCGTGCAGGATATCGCCGATCTCTGCCCGCGCCTGCTGGCCAGCCCGCTGAGCTATCCGGCGGCGCTCGCGGAACTCTGGATGGGCGATCAGCACGACGGGCTCGACCGGCTGCGCGATGCGTATCTGCACCGGGTCGGTCAGCTCGGCATTCTGACACCAGAAGCCACCTGGTTCACCGACAAGATGCCGCTCAACGAGACGCATCTGGGGCTGATCGCGCTGATGTTTCCCGCCGCCCCGCTGATCCATCTGCTGCGCCATCCGCTCGATGTCATGCTCTCGGTGTTCTCCACCCACCTCACCCATGGGTTCCATTGCGCGTGGGATCTGGAGAGTGCCGCGCGGCATTACGTGCTGGTGATGGAGCTGGTGGCGCGGTATCGCGCCGAGATGTGCCTGCGCTATCTGCCGGTGCGTTATGAGGATGTGGTGCAGGCGCAGGCGGCGCAGTTGCGCCGCATGCTCGGCTTCATCGGCGCGGATTTCGACCCCGCCTGCCTGCGCTTCTGGGAGAACCCGCACCCGGCGCGCTCGGCGAGCTATGCGCAGGTGCGCGAGCCGCTCCACACGCGCGCGCTCTATCGCTACCGCGCCTATCTGCCGCAACTCGCCCCGGTGATCCCCATCCTCGCGCCGCTGATCGAGCAACTGGGTTATCGCATCGAGGCGCCGGCGTGACCGCTGTAACGGCACCGCTCGACGAGCGTTTCGAGCAGGCGCGCACGCATGAACGCGCCGGACGGTTGGCGGAGGCCGAGCGCCTGCTGCGCGACATCCTGGCGCAGGCCCCTGAGGCCGCCGAGCCGCTGCATCTGCTCGGCGTCGTGAGCTTCCGCCAGCAGCGGCCGGTGGAGGCAGCCGCGTTGATCGAGCGCGCCATCGCACGCGGCGCCAATCTGGCGCTGTGCCACCGCAACCTCTGCGAGATCTATCGCGCGCTCGGCCGGCTCGACGAGGCGGTGGCGGCCGGGGAGCAGGCGGTGGCATTGGCGCCGCAAGACCCGGATGCGCTGATGAACCTCGCCATCGTGCGGTACGAACGGCTTGAACTCGATGCCGTGCTCGATGGCACGGCGCGCGGCATCGCGCTCAAGCCCGATCACGCCGATCTGCTGTTCAAGCGCGGCGAGACGCTGCTGCTGCGCGGCGATTTCGCCGCCGGGCTGGAACTCTACGAATGGCGCTATCGCATCAACGGCGTCGCGCCGCTGATGCCGCCGACGGCGGCGCCGGCGTGGGACGGCGCGCCGATGGCCGACCGGCCGCTGCTGCTGATCACCGATCAGGGGTTTGGCGACGCCATCCAGTTCGCCCGCTACATCCCCTGGGCGCTGGCGCGCTGCCCCGATATCGTGATCGCCTGCAGCCGCGAGTTGCAGCCGCTGCTGTCGCAGATCCCCGGGCCGCGCGGCCTCTATGACCGCTGGGAGACGGTGCCCAATTATGGCGCCTTCTGCCCGCTCTCCGGCCTGCCACGGCTGATGGGCACACGGCTGGAGACCATTCCCTCGCCCGGCGCCTATCTGCGCGCCGAGCCAGCGCGGCGCGCGGCCTGGGCAGCGCGGCTGGCCGATCTGCTGCCGCGCGGCTATCGCCGGATCGGCATCGCCTGGGGCGGCCGGCCGACGCATGCCAACGACCGCAACCGCTCCACCAAGCTCGCCTCTTTCGCGGCCCTCGCGCAACTGCCGAAAACCGCTCTCGTCTCGCTGCAGAAAGCCCCGCGACAAGCGGAAATCGCGCAGTATTTCGGCGCCGCCCCGCTTCTCAACCTCGGTCCGGAGCTGGCGGATTTCGACGACACCATGGCGGTGCTCGACAGTCTCGATTTGCTGATCAGCGTCGATACCTCGATCGTGCATCTGGCCGGCGCGATGGGCCGGCCGGCCTGGGTGCTGCTGCCCTACGCGCCGGACTGGCGCTGGCTGCTCGGGCGCGACGACAGCCCGTGGTATCCGAGCCTGCGGCTGTTCCGCCAGCCGGCGCCACGGCGCTGGGATTTGTTGCTGCAAGAGGTTGTCGCCGCGCTATCATGACGGCGTATCGACGCGAGGTGGGTGGTGGCTGAGCAGATCGTGAGCATTGAGGTCATCGCCGCCGCCGAGGCCGTCGCCGGGGTCCGTTACACCGAGGCGGAGCGGCGGCTGATGCAGGATAATCTGGCCGCCCAGATCGCCCTCGCCCAGCGCCGGCGGCAGATGGCGCTGCCAAGCGAACTGGCGCCGGCGACGCGCTTCGACCCGCGCCTGCCGGGCTGGACCATGCCGCAGAGCGCTGGCCCGGCGCCGGCCGCGATGGCCGATCCGGGGCCGCTGCCCGATACGGCGGAAGCGATCGCCTTCGCCCCCGTGGCCCGCCTCGCCGGCTGGATCGCAAGCGGCGCGCTCGGCTGCGAGCGGCTCACCGGCATCTATCTCGACCGCATCGACCGCATCGCCCCGCGCCTCGCCTGCATCGCGACCGTCACCGCCGATCTCGCGATGGCGCAGGCACGCCGCGCCGATGCCCTGCTCGCCGCCGGCACCTGGCTCGGGCCGCTGCATGGCATTCCCTGGGGCTGCAAGGATTTGCTGGATACCGCCGGCATCGTCACCGGCTGGGGGGCCGAACCGTTCGCCGACCGGGTACCCGAGGGCGATGCCGGCGTGGTCGTCCGCCTCGCCGCCGCCGGCGCGGTGCTGATCGCCAAAACCAGCCTCGGCGCGTTGGCCTATGGCGATATCTGGTATGGCGGCGTGACCCGCAACCCATGGAATCTGACCGAGGGCGCGAGCGGGTCGAGCGCCGGCTCGGCCTCGGCCACCGCCGCCGGGCTGGTCGGCTTCAGCCTCGGCACCGAGACGTTGGGCTCGATCGTCGCCCCCTCGCTGCGCTGCGGCACCACCGGGCTGCGCCCCACCTTCGGGCGGGTGGCACGGAACGGGGCGATGCCGCTGTGCTGGTCGCTCGACAAGATCGGGCCGATCTGCCGGGGCGTTGCCGATACGGCACTGGTGCTGGCGGCGATCAACGGCGCCGATCCGGCCGATCCGTCGAGCATCGCCGCCCCCTTCGGCTACGACCCCGCCGCCCCGCTCGCCGGCCTCAGGCTCGGCTATTACGAGGCCGATCTGGTGGCGGAGGGCGCCGAGCCGCTCGACCGCGCCATGCTGGAGCACGCCGCCGCCCTCGGCCTCACCCTGGTGCCGCTCACCCGGCCCGATCTGCCGTATGACGCGCTGATGGCGCTATTGTTCGCCGAGGCGGCGGCGGCCTTCGAGCCGCTCACCCTCACCGATCAGGACGATCTGCTGACCTGGCAGGAAGCGGCGGCGTGGCCGAACAGCTTCCGCAAGGCGCGCTTCCTCTCCGCCGTCGATCACGTGCAGGCCGACCGGCTGCGCCGGCGCGTGATGCAGGAGATGGATGCGACATTGCAGGGCGTGGACGCGATCATCGGCCCCTGTCTCGCCGGGCCGATGCTGTTGATCACCAATTTCACCGGCCATCCCTGTCTGGTGCTGCGCTGCGGCTTTCGCCCTTCGCCGACGCGCAAGCGTCTCTCACTGAGCGAGGCGCGGCTCGATCAGGGCCATGCGGACGGCGGCGAGCGCTTCACCGTGCCGCACGCGATCAGCCTCTACGGGCGGCTGTTCGACGAGGCCACGCTGCTACGCATCGGC
>DAHXNW010000331.1 GCA_027365195.1 Acetobacteraceae bacterium | reverse complement strand
CCAGCGTGATTGCCCAATCGCGCTCCGTCATCCCCGTTAACATGACCGGTCCCCTGTTGCCGGTCACCCAGTGATTCGAACTCGCCCAGATTCGGGAACCCGTCAAAAACGCCGGTCAGGGATTCCGTCCACACGGCCTAGTCGAAAGATTTCTTGTGCCATTCGAGTGCTGGTCATTGCACGATTATGGGTTTCAGGAAAGAAAAAATGGCGAAGCAAAGCTATCAAGCATCAACGACCGAGAAAAATGTGAAGCCCTATTGCAGCTACTAAATTTGACCGTCGGGACTGCGGAAACCTCTGTAATTCCTTACGATTTGGCCGACGCACTCGATAAAATCGAGAGCATCGCCGCGCCTCTAGCGGTCTCACCGGAATTTCGACGTCTTGCTGCTGCGGCCCGGCGATCATGATACCTTGCAACGGCGTTGCCAAAATTGGCTCTCATTCGGGATATCACTATACCCCGAGCGGGCCGGTGCCGCACCTACTTTTGTGTATAACCTAACGCAACTGCGGGTTATCGAACACCGGGTTGCGCCAGCGGTGCAGGGCCGCGCCCAGAGCTGCGGCGAGGGCGCGTTTGTCGGTCTCGCCGAGTTGGCGCGCCACTTCCTCGATATGGCCGCGCTGCGCCAGTAGCAGCGCCGGCACGCGGCCAGGACGCTCCTCCAGCACGACGTTCAGCCAGCCGGCGTCCAACACCCGCTCCTGGCGGCGGCCGCGCCGGTCGGTGCGCACCACGCGCAACCCCTGCTCGGTGAGCAGCAGCAGCTCGCTCGATCGCACCGCCTCCGCGTTGAGGCGGAGCAGCAGGATGGCGAGGGCGATCTCGACGCCGGAAAACCCGACCACCGGCCAGGCACCGAGCAGCCAGAAACCGATGCTGGTGAGCACGCTCATCGCGGCGAGGGCGAGCATCAGCCGGCGCAGGGCGGCGGGCGAGAGACTGCGATGCGGCACGATCACCGCTTCGAAGATCGGCACCGCTTCGAAGATCGGCGGCGCGGCGGAAGTCGTCTGCGAACCCATGAAGCGCGTTTATCATCATGCGCGCCGACGGGGAAGCTTGCGCGGCGCGCATTCCGCCACGCATGATGGCGCATCAGCCATCGAGGATCCCGCCATGTCCGCCTCTGCCGCCCTCCCCAACGATCCGCAGACCACCATCCGAGCAATCGCCGAGGCGATCGCGCCGCATCTGATCGAGATCCGGCGCGACATCCATGCCCATCCCGAACTCGCCTTCCAGGAAGTCCGTACATCCGGGGTGGTGGCGCGCGAACTCGCGGCCCTCGGCATCGCGCATCGCACCGGGGTGGGCCGCACCGGCGTCGTCGGGCTGATCGAGGGGGGGCGCCCCGGCCCGGTGCTGGCGATCCGCGCCGATATGGACGCGCTGCCGATCCATGAACAGACCGGCCTGCCGTTCGCGAGCGAGACCGCGGGGCTGATGCACGCCTGCGGCCATGACGTGCATACCAGCACGCTGCTCGGCGTCGCCGCCGTGTTGCAGAAACTCGCGCCGCAGCTCGCCGGCACCGTGAAGCTGGTGTTCCAGCCGGCCGAGGAGACACTCGGCGGGGCGGCGGCGATGATCGCCGATGGCGTGATGGAAGGGCCGCATGTCGATCTCGCTCTCGGCTTTCACAACCATCCGGAAATGCCGGTGGGGCGCTTCGGCTTCGTGCGCGGCGCCTGCCTCGCCGCCTCGGACCGGTTCGACATCGTGGTGCGCGGCAAATCGGGCCACGCGGCGCATCCGAATGGGGCCGTCGATCCGATCGTCGCCGCCGCCGCCTTGGTGAGCCAGTTGCAGACCGTGGTCTCGCGCGAGGTCAACCCGATGCACCCGGTGGTGGTGACGGTGGGGGCGATCCACGGCGGTACGGTGCACAACATCATCCCCGACGAGGTGCTGCTGCGCGGCACCGTGCGCACGCTCGACAAGCCGGCGCAGGCGATCGCCGAGGCCGCCATCCGCCGGCTCTGCGAAGGGGTGGAGAGCGGCATGCGGGTGCGCTGCGAGATCGCCTATGAGCACGGCGTGCCGGCGCTGGTCAACGAGGCGGGGGTGCTGGAGCGCAGCGTCGCGAGCGTGCGCGCGCAACTCGGCGATGTGGTGAGCGAGGGGGTACCGAGCCTCGGCGGCGAGGATTTCGCGCTGTTCGCCGAGCGCGTGCCGGCGTTCCAGCTACGCATCGGCTCGGCGCAGCCGGGACGCGCCGACAAGCTGCACAACTCGGCCTATCAGCCCGACGAGGCCTGCATCGGCCTCGGCGTGCAGGCGCTGGCGCGCGCCGCTTACGATCTGCTCGGCTGAGCCGGCGTGAAGATCTGCGTCTATGGCGCCGGTGCGGTCGGCGGCCATCTCGCCGGCCGGCTGGCCAAGGGTGGGTGCGAGGTCAGCCTGATCGCGCGTGGCGCCCATCTCGCCGCGATCCGCGCCGACGGGCTGACGGTGGAGGCCGCCGACGGCACGATGCACTCGAGGCCACGCGCCACCGATAATGCAAGCGAACTGGGGCCGCAGGATGCCGTGTTCGTCACCGTCAAGGCGCCGGCACTCCCCGCCGTCGCCGCCGGTATCGCGCCCTTGCTCGGGCCGGAAACACCGGTGGTGTTCGTGATGAACGGCATTCCCTGGTGGTATTTTCATGCCCATGGCGGCAAGCTCGGGGGTACCCGCTTGCCGGCGATCGACCCGGACGATGCGGTGTGGCGTGCCATCGGGCCGGAACGCGCGATCGGCGGCGTGGTCTATTCCGCCTGCACCGTGCTGCGCCCTGGTGTCGTGCATGTGGAGAACCGCACCAGCCGGCTGGTGCTGGGCGAGCCGGATAACCGGGCGAGCGCGCGCGCCGAGGCGCTGGCCGCGCCGTTGCGCGCCGCAGGGCTGGTGATGGAGGTCAGCGCGCGCATCCGCGACGCCATCTGGTCGAAGCTGCTGCTCAATCTCACCTCCGGGCCATTTGCCATCCTGACCCAGGCCGCCCCCAAGGATGTCTATGCCGAGGCTGCTTCTGCCGCCGCCGCGCGCCAGATCGTCGCCGAGGGGATGGCGATCGCGGAGGCGCTGGGCTGCCACCCGGAGAGCGATGCCACGCGGCAAGTCGCGCTGTATCTCGACATGGTGCATAAGCCGAGCATTCTGCAGGATCTCGAACTCGGCCGGCCGATGGAGATCGCCGCCCTGCTCGATGCGCCGCTCGAACTCGCCCGCATGGCGGGGGTGGCAACCCCCTTGCTCGACCTGCTGGTGGCGCTGGTGCGGGTGCGCGCGCGCGGCGCCGGGCTCTACGGCGCGACGTGATCGAACCGGTTTCCGATACGCCATCGCATTGCCCCTGCACGCCTTGGGCCGTATAGCTTCGCCCGGTCAGGCAAAGGGCGATGGCGGGATGCGCAAACGATACGGGTTCGGGCTGGCGATCGTCGTGGTGCTCGGTGGCGTCGCCGTAGCCTCGCCCTATGTCATCGGGCGCATGATCGAGCGTGTGTTCGCCGGCCCCGCCGTCTCGCTGCCCACCAACCAGCCGGTGCAGAGCCTGTTCTGGCAGGGGCATCCGTTCCAGACCGGCTATCTGCGCTCCAACGCCAGTTCCACCCTGGTGATCGGCGCCGGCCCGGGGGCGGTCAGCGTGCCGCTGCATCACGTGATCCATCAGGGCTTCGGCCTCGACGGGCATTACGCGCGCATCACGACCACCCTCGCGCTGCAGGGCGAAACAGCGGCAACGGCGGCACGGTATTTCGGCAGCCTCCCCCCGCTCCTCGTCGAGACGACGCTCTTCCTCGATGGCCATTCGAGCAGTCATTTCCAAATCCCCCCGGTGCATGGCGCTCACGGGGGCGCCGTCGGGGACGCCCCGCTGCGGCTCGATTTCTCCGGCTTCGCCGGCGATGTGCAGGCCGATGGGGAGCAGCAGATCGCGTATCGCTCGGCCAGCCAGGCGATCACCCTCGACGGTCCCGGCGGCCATGTCGCCATCACCGGCATCAAACTCGATGGCGGCGGCGCGCTGAGCGGCGTGGGCGAGGCGACGCTCGGCTTCGCATCGATGGTCTTCTCCTCGCCGGGTGGCGAGCCGATGCAACTCAGCGGCGTCTCCACCAGCACCCGGACGAGCACCGTCGGCGATGAAGCGACGTTCGACCTCTCCTATGGGTTCGACCGCGCGCAGCAGGGTATTGCCGTGGTGCGCCATGGCGTGTTCGCGCTGCACCTCCTCCATCTCAATCTCCCTGTGCTGCGCGAGGCGCTGTTGCGGCTGCGCGCCATCACGCCGCCGCCCTCGATGCAGGCGGCGATGGCGCGCTCGCCAGAGGATGCGCAGCGCAATCTGATGCAGATGATGGCGCTCGGCGTGGAGACGGTGAACCGGCTGCTCAAGGATTCGCCGGTGATGCGCCTCGATCCGGTCGGCTTCGAGATGGACCAGGGCAAGCTCGCCGCGCATGCCACGCTGCGCATCGATGGCGCGCGCATCGAGCCGGAAAACCCACGCGCGCGGGCCAATCTGCAGGCGGTCGGGTTGGTCGCGGATATCGCCATCGACGATCCGCTGCTGCGCACGCTGCTGCGGGTAGGGGCGATGATGAGCGGACAGATGCTGCCGCCGGGCTCGATCGAGCCGCAGATCGCCGCCCTCGCGCAGGCCGGCTGGGTAAGCCGCAAGGGGGAGCAGATCACCTCCTCGCTGCATCTCGACGACGGGCATCTGGCGATCAACGGCAAATCGGCCGATGAATACCTCGTGCTGCTCGGCGCGTTCATGCAGTAGGGTCATGTTTGAAACATGTCCTGCGCCGGCCCCCACCCCACAAGCATACTGTCGTGGCGGTGCGGGCGGGTGCAGGCTCAAGCTATCAAGCTCCAAGACGCTCACAGGCAAACAGGAGGATCAGCATGCTCGAGATCACCCATAAGCTTCCTCTGCGCGACCCCGATCTGCTGCGCGAGGCCAATCTGATCGGCGGCGCCTGGGTGGGTGCCGATAGCGGCAAGACGCTCGCGGTGCGCAATCCGTCGAATGGCGCCGTGGTCGGCAAGGTACCGGCGATGGGGGCGGGCGAAACCCGCCGCGCGATCGAGGCCGCGCATGCGGCGCAGCCGGCGTGGCGGGCGAAAACCGCGAAGGAGCGCGCCGCCATCCTGCGCCGGCTGTTCGATCTGATGCTCGCCAACACCGAGGATCTCGCCCTGATTATGACTGCCGAGCAGGGCAAGCCCTTGGTCGAGAGCCGGGGCGAGATCGCCTATGCCGCGAGCTTCATCGAATGGTTCGCCGAGGAGGGCAAGCGCGTCTATGGCGACACCATTCCGCAGAACGTCGCTGGCCGGCGGATCATCGTGCAGAAGGAGCCGATCGGCGTGTTCGCCGCCATCACGCCGTGGAATTTTCCCGCCGCGATGATCACCCGCAAGGCCGGGCCGGGCTGGGCCGCCGGCTGCACCGGGGTGATCCGTCCGGCGAGCCAGACGCCGTTTTCCGCCCTCGCGCTCGGGGTGCTCGCCGAGCGTGCCGGCATGCCGGCCGGGGTGTGCAACATCATCACCGGCCCGGCGACGGCTACCGGCGGGGAGATCACCGCCAATCCGCTGGTGCGCAAGCTCTCCTTCACCGGCAGCACCGAGGTGGGGGCCAAGCTGCTCGCGCAATGCGCGCCGAGCATCAAGAAGACCAGCATGGAACTCGGCGGCAACGCGCCGTTCATCGTGTTCGACGACGCCGATCTGGATGCCGCCGTGGTGGGGGCCATGGTCTCCAAATTCCGCAACACCGGGCAGACCTGCGTCTGCGCCAACCGCATCCTGGTGCAGGCCGGGGTGTTCGACGCCTTCGCGGCAAAGCTGAAGGCGGCCGTCGAAGCGCTGCGCGTGGGTGATGGCATGGGCGAGGGGGTCACACAGGGGCCGCTGATCAATGCCGAGGCGGTGGCGAAGGTGGAGGCGCATATCGCCGATGCCTGCGCCCGTGGCGCGCGGGTGATCAGCGGTGGCGCGCGGCACACGCTGGGCGGCAATTTCTTCCAGCCGACGATTCTCGCCGACGTGCCGCCGGCGGCGCAGATTTTCCATGAGGAGACGTTCGGCCCGGTGGCGCCGCTGTTTCGCTTCGAGACCGAGGCGGAGGCGATCGCGCTCGCCAACGACACGCCGTTCGGCCT
>DAHXNW010000269.1 GCA_027365195.1 Acetobacteraceae bacterium | reverse complement strand
GCGATGTGACGATCGGGGCCGGCTCAAGCGTGTGGTTCAATTGCGTGCTGCGTGCCGATACCAATGCCATCCGCATCGGTGCGCGCTGCAATGTGCAGGACGGTAGCGTCATTCATGTCAACGCCGGCGAGGGCTTTGCCGCTCTCATCGGCGATGCGGTCACCATCGGCCATGCCGCCATCGTGCATGCCTGCACCTTGCACGATCATGCCTTCGTCGGCATGGGAGCGACGGTGCTCGATGGCGCGGTGATCGAGACGGGCGGCATGCTGGCGGCCGGCGGTCTGCTGGCGCCGGGCAAGCGCATCGGCGCGGGGGAGCTATGGGCCGGCGCGCCGGCGCGGCTTAAACGGGTGATGACGACGGAGGAACGCGCCACGTTTGCCCGCACCGCGCCGCACTATGCCGCCACCGCCGCCCGCTTCCGCGCCGGCTTGCGGGCCTATCCGAGTGCGGCATCGTAGAGCAGCTTGACGCCGGTCGCCAACAGCATCGCATAGACGATGCGGTAGAACAGCCGCTCGCTCACGTGGCGCTGTAGCCAGATGCCGAGCCGGATCCCGATCGGCGCCAGCGGCAACAACATCAAAGTGGTGGCGAGCGAGGCGGCGCTGAGCTGCCCGTTGGCGATGTAGGCGGCGAATTTCATCCCATTGGTGGCGCCGAAGAACAGGATGGTGGTGGCGCTCAGCGTCGCGCGGTCCATCCGCAGCGGCAGCATATAGACCGCGAGCGGCGGCCCGCCGGCATGGGCGAGGGTGCTGGTGAAGCCGGAGACGGCGGACCAGAAGGCGCCTTTCACGATGCTTGGCGCAGCCCTGCGCCGCTCGCCGCCGGCGCGCCACGCCTGCAAGATCGACCAGAGCGCGAAGCCGAGGGCGATCGCGCCGACGAGTGCCGTCACCGCGCGCTCCGAGAGGAAGCGGAACGACAGCGCCCCAAGCAGGATGCCGGCCATGCCGCCGGGCAGTAACCGCAGCACCTGCGGCAGATCCCAGCGCCCGCGCCAGGCCCAGATGCCGACGATATCCATCGCCGAGAGGATCGGCAGCACGATGGCCGCGGCCAATGTGGCGGGTACCACCTGTGCCATCGCCGGCACCGCCAGATTGCCGGCACCCGAACCGAAACCGCCCTTGCTGATGCCGGTCAGCAGTACCGCGGGAATGGCGAAGGCGTAGAACCACGGGTCGCCGATCGGGTGGATCATGCGGCGTGGCGCCGCCTCAGGCGAGACGGCCGTGGCAATGCTTGAACTTGCGACCGGAGCCGCACGGGCAGGGGGCGTTGCGCGAGGTGGCGGCCCAGGTGGTGGGGTCGGCCGGATCGACCGCCGTTGCGCGCACCGGCGCCATCGTCTCCTCGGCGAGCGTGAGGCTCGCTGTCTCGGCGCTCGCCGGGTCTGGGTGGGTCTCGAACATCGGCTGTGCCGGTGGCTGGAAATCGGCGGCCGGTGGTGCGTCCGGTGCGATCTCGACGCGTGAGAGCAGCATGCTGACGCGCTCCTTCAACGCATCGAGCATGGCGTTGAACAGCGCGAAAGCCTCGCTCTTGTATTCGTTGAGCGGATCGCGCTGGCCATAGGCACGCAGCCCGATGCCCTGGCGCAGATGATCGAGATCGAGCAGATGCTCCTTCCAGATCTGATCGAGCACCTGCAGAAGTAGCGATTTCTCGATATAGCGCATCAAGTCGGGGCCCATGTTGGCCGCCTTCGCCGCCATCAGCGAATCGGCCGCGCGCTCGATACGCTCGCGCATCGCTGTCGCGTCGATGCCCTCCTCGCGCGCCCATTCGGCGACCGGGAGGGTGATGTTGAGCACCCGCGCCAAATCCTCGGCCAGTTCACTCACCGCCCATTGCTCGGGGAAGGCGCGTTCGGGAATGCGCAGGGTGATGATCTCGTCGAGCACCTCGGCGCGCATCTGCGCAACCGTCTCCGAGACATCGGCCGCCTGCATGAACTCGCGGCGCTGCGCATACACCTCGCGCCGCTGATCGTTCATCACGTCGTCGTATTTGAGCACGTTCTTGCGCATGTCGAAGTTGCGTGCTTCGACTTTCTTCTGTGCCTTTTCGAGCGCGCGGTTGATCCACGGATGCACGATCGCCTCGCCTTCCTTGAGGCCGAGTTTCTGCAGCATCCCGCCCATGCGGTCGGAGCCGAAGATGCGCATCAGATCGTCTTCGAGCGAGAGGAAGAAGCGCGAACCGCCGGGGTCGCCCTGACGGCCGGAGCGGCCGCGCAACTGATTGTCGATGCGCCGGCTCTCGTGCCGCTCGGTGCCGATGACGAACAGCCCGCCGGCGGCCTTCACCTCCTCATGCGCCTGCGCGATCTCGGCGCGGATCTCCGCCTCGCGCGCGGCGCGCAGCGTGGGTTCGTCGATGCCGGCGAGTTCCTGTTTCAGCCGCATTTCCAGATTGCCGCCGAGCTTGATGTCGGTGCCGCGCCCGGCCATGTTGGTGGCGATGGTGACCGCGCCGGGCGCGCCGGCCTCGGCCACGATGCTCGCCTCCTGCTCGTGGAAGCGCGCGTTGAGCACCGCATGCGGCACACGCTTTTGTTTCAGGATTTCACTGATGATTTCGCTTTTCTCGATGCTGGTGGTGCCGACCAGCACCGGCTGGCGGCGGGCGCGGCATTCCTCGATCAGGCTCGCGACGGCGGCGTATTTCTCGGCCGCCGAGCGATACACCTCGTCGTCCTGATCGACGCGCGCGACGGGCACGTTGGTCGGAATTTCCACCACGTCGAGCTTGTAGATCTCGGCGAATTCGTCGGCCTCGGTCATCGCCGTGCCGGTCATGCCGGCGAGCTTCGGATAGAGGCGGAAATAATTCTGGAAAGTGATCGAGGCGAGCGTCTGATTCTCCTGCTGGATGGTGACGCCCTCCTTCGCCTCCAGCGCCTGATGCAGCCCTTCGGAATAGCGCCGGCCTTCCATCATGCGGCCGGTGAATTCGTCGATGATGATGATCTTGTCGTCGCGCGCGATATATTCCACGTCGCGCTCGAACAGCGTATGCGCGCGCATCGATTGCTGCACGTGATGCACCACCGAGATGTTCTCGATGTCGTACATATTGCCTTCGGTGATGATGCCGGCCTCGCGCAGCATCTCCTCGACGCGCTCGGAGCCCGCCTCGGTCAGTGTCACCGTCTTGAATTTTTCGTCCTTTTCGTAAGTCTCCGGCTCGCGCACCAGTTCGCGCACCACCGCGTTCACCTGCCGGTAGAGATCGGAGGAATCTTCCGCCGGGCCGGAGATGATCAGCGGGGTGCGGGCCTCGTCGATCAGGATGCTGTCCACCTCATCGACGATGCCGTAGAAGAAATCGCGCTGGACCATGTCCTCCAGCCGGTATTTCATGTTGTCGCGCAGATAATCGAAGCCGAATTCGTTGTTGGTGCCATAGGTGATGTCGGCGGCATAGGCGGCGCGGCGTTGCGCGTCGTCGAGGCCGTGGATGATGACGCCGGTGGACAGGCCGAGAAAGCCGTAGATCTGCCCCATCCATTCGGCATCGCGCCGGGCCAGATAGTCGTTCACCGTCACCACATGCACGCCGCGCCCGGCCAGCGCGTTGAGATAGACCGGCAGGGTGGCGACCAGCGTCTTGCCCTCGCCGGTCTTCATCTCCGAGATCTTGCCGGCGTGCAGCACCATGCCGCCGATCAACTGCACGTCGAAATGGCGCAGGCCGAGCACCCGGCGCGCCGCCTCGCGCACCGTCGCGAAAGCTTCGGGCAGGATCTCGTCGAGGCTCGCCCCGCCGGCGAGGCGCTCGCGCAGTGCGGGCGTGCGGGCGCGCAGGGCATCGTCATCGAGCGCCGCGCAGCCGGCTTCCAGCGCATTGATCTCGGGCAGGCGTCGCTGATACGCCTTGAGCGAGCGGTCGTTGGCGGAGCCGAAGATCGAGCGGGCAAGTCTGGCGAACATGAACGGGCCTTCCGGGGTGTGCCGTGCCGGCACAGGCGGTGGGAGCGGGCAGGGAGCGATGCCCGCTGTTCAGATAGGGGCCACGGGCGGGCCGGTCAACGCAAGCCGGTGAGACATGCCGCAGGCGCTTGTGGGGCGTGATGGTTTCGGCGATGATCGAAATCCAGGAAAAAAGGATTCCCATGCGGCTCATGCCTCTCCCGGCTGCCCTGTCGGCAGCCATGTTCGCCTTCCCGCTGCTGGCGCAGCCGCTCTGGGCGCAACCGGCCGCCGCCCCTCCCACCGGCTCACCCCCCGCCACCGCGCCGGACGCCGCCCCGCCGGCGATCGGCGGTGTGCCGCCGGCCGATCCGGTGGTCGCGCGGGTGAACGGGCAGGCGCTGCATCTGAGCGAGCTCGAGGATCTGGCACAGAACTTGCCACCGCAGGCGCGCGGCCTGCCGCAGCGCGTGCTCTACCCGATCCTGCTCAACCAGTTGATCGACCGCGAGGCGCTGATCGAGGAGGCGCGCAAGGAGGGGCTGCAGAAAGACCCCGCCGTGCAGCACCAGATGCAGATGGCCGCCGACGCCGCCTTGCAGGATGCGCTGATCTCGCGCGAGGTGAGCCCGCAGATCAGCGAGGCGGCGATCCGCGCGCGCTATGAGAAGGAGATCGCCAACAAGCCGGGCGAGCCGGAGGTGAAGGCGCGCCAGATCCTGTTGCCGACCGAGGCGCAGGCCGACAAGGTGATCGCCGAGTTGAAGGGCGGCGCCGATTTTGCCGCCCTCGCCAAGCAATACAGCACCGACCCGAGCGGCCAGCAGGGCGGCGATCTCGGCTATTTCAAGAAAGCCGACATGCTGCCCGAGTTCAGCGACGCAGCCTTCGCCCTCAAGCCCGGGCAGATCGCCGACAAGCCGGTGCATTCGCGCTATGGCTGGCACGTGATCCAGGTCGAGGCGGTCCGTCAGGCGCCGCCGCCGAGCTTCGCCGAGGTGCATGACCAGTTACGCCAGAAGATGATCCAGGATGCGGTGCGCCGCGCCATTCTGCAGGCGCGCACCGGCATCACCATCGAGATGTTCAACCCCGACGGCTCGCCGATGCGCCCGACCGACTCTGCCCAGCCGCCCGGCATGGACGCGCCGGGCGCCGATCCCGGCGCGGCGCAATAGGCCGTGCCGCCGCCGCGCTCGCCGCTCGCGGTGCCGCTGCCGGCACTGCCGCCGCTTGCCGGCGTGCGGCTCGGCACGGTTGCCGCCGGGCTGCGCTATCGCGGGCGCGACGATCTGCTGCTGGCTGAACTGGCGCCGGGCAGCTCCGTCGCCGGCGTGTTCACCCGCAACCGTTGTCCCGGCGCGCCGGTGGTCTGGTGCCGGACGGCGCTCGCCGGCGGGCGGGCGCGGGCGCTGCTGGTGAATGCCGGCAATGCCAATGTGTTCACCGGTCGTGCCGGCGATCTCGCCACCCGCGCCTCGGCCGAGGCGGCGGCAGGGCTGTTCGGCTGCAAGCCGCGCCAGGTGTTCCTCGCCTCCACCGGGGTGATCGGCGAGACGCTCCCGGTACAAAAGCTGATCGCGGCCCTGCCTGCCGCCCATGCCGCGCTCGCGGCCGATGGCTGGGCCGCCGCAGCCGGTGCGATCATGACCACCGACACCTTCCCCAAGGCGGCGACACGCGTCGCGCGGATCGGCGGCGCCGAGGTGCGCATCTCCGGCATCGCCAAGGGCAGCGGCATGATCGCGCCCGACATGGCGACTATGCTGTGCTTCGTCTTCACCGACGCGAAACTTCCGCCGCCGCTGCTGCAGGCATTGCTGGAACGCGGTCTCGGGAACAGTTTCAACGCCATCACTGTCGATTCCGATACCTCGACGAGCGATACGCTGCTGCTGTTCGCCACCGGCCAGACCCGCCACCCCAGGGTGAGTGAGGCGGGCGATCCGCTGCTGCGCGAGTTTCGCGCGGCTCTCGCCGATCTGCTGCAGGATCTGGCGCTCCAGGTGGTGCGCGATGGCGAGGGGGCGAGCAAGCTGATCCGCATCGACGTCGCCGGCGCCACCACGGCGCGGTCGGCGCGGCGCATCGGGATGGCGATCGCCAATTCGCCGCTGGTGAAAACCGCGATCGCCGGGGAGGACGCCAATTGGGGGCGCATCGTCATGGCGGTGGGCAAGGCGGGCGAGCCGGCGGAGCGCGATCGCCTCGCGGTTGCCATCGGTGGCGTGTGGATGGCGCGCGAGGGCGGCGTGGTCGAAGCCTATGACGAGGCGCCGGTGGTGGCGCACATGCGCGGGGCGGAGGTGCACATCGCCGTCGATCTCGGCCTCGGCCGGGGGAGCGCGCGGGTGTGGACCTGCGATCTGACGCATGGCTATATCGACATCAATGGCAGCTACCGGAGCTGAACCGTCTGGCTTGGGGTCGCCGGCGTTCGCGCCGCTGCGCACCGAGCGGCTCACCCTGCGGCCGCTGCGCGCGGAGGATGCCGAGGCGCTGCACCGGCTGATCAACGACTGGGAGGTGTGCCATCGCCTCGCCGGGGTGCCGTTTCCCTATCCGCGCGCCCTCGCCGATGAATGGATCGCCTCGGCGCAGGCGGAACTGGCGGCGCGGCGCGGCTTTCACCTCGCCATTACCGGGCAGGAGGGGGCGCAGGAGATGCTGATCGGCGGTGTCGGCCTGCGCATCGATGCGCAGGCGCGCAGCGGCCGGCTCGGCTATTGGGTGGGGCGGCGCTTCTGGGGCCATGGTGTGGCGGCCGAGGCGGCCGGGCGGCTCGCGCGCTGGGCGCTCGCCAACCTCGACCTCGACCGGCTGGAGGCCGCCGCCGGCGCCGACAATGCCGCCTCCGCCGCAGTGTTGCGGCGCATCGGCTTCCGCCCGGACGGGGTGGGCACGCAGCATTTCCTGGCGCGTGGGGCGGATGCGCCGGTCGCATTGTTTGCCGCCACGCGCGAGGATCTGTTCGGCCGCACCGAAGTGGTGGCGACCGAGGGGCGGCCGCTGCTGCTGGTCGCCGCCTGCGCGTTGATCGACAGTGACGGGCGGGTGCTGCTGGCGCGCCGGCCGGAGGGCAAGAAGATGGCCGGGCTGTGGGAATTTCCCGGCGGCAAGCTGCAACCCGGCGAGACGCCGGAGGCAGCGCTGATCCGTGAACTGCGCGAGGAACTCGGCATCGACGTCGCCGCCTCGTGCCTCGCCGCCTTCGCCTTCGCCTCGCATGGCTATGAGCATTTCCATTTGCTCATGCCGCTCTATCTCTGCCGTCGCTGGCGTGGCCAGCCGAAGCCGTTGGAGGGCCAGGGGCTCGCTTGGGTGCGGCCGGAAAACCTCGCCGAATACAAGATGCCACCGGCCGACCGGCCGCTCATTCCGCTGCTGCGCGATTTTCTCTGAGGTGACGCCGATGTCCACGCCAGACCCTACCGCCTGCCTGCTGGTCATTGGCAACGAAGTGCTTTCCGGGCGCACGCAGGATGCCAATATCAAATTCCTCGCGACGAAACTTGGCGAACTCGGCCTGCCGCTGCGCGAGGTGCGGGTGATCCCCGACGTCGCGGCGACCATCGTCGGGACGGTGAACGAGGTGCGCGCGCGCTTCGCTCAGGTGTTCACCACCGGCGGCATCGGGCCGACGCATGACGACATCACCAGCGAATGCATCGCCGAGGCGTTCGGCGTACCCTGGGAACCGCATCCCGAGGCGTGGGCGCGCATGCAGCGGCAGTACAAGCCCGGTGAGTTCAACGCCGCCCGCCAGCGGATGGCGACGATGCCGCGCGGGGCGACGCTGATCGACAACCCGATTTCCATCGCCCCCGGCTTCTCGATCGGCAATGTGCATGTGATGGCCGGCGTGCCGCGCATCATGCAGGCGATGTTCGAGAACCTGGCGCCGCGTCTGCCGGGTGGGCGGCCGGTGCGAGCGTGCGCGGTGCATACGCACGGCGTGCCGGAGGGGGTGCTGGCGGAAGGGCTGGCGGCGATCCAGGCGCGCTATCCGTCGCTCGATCTCGGCAGCTACCCTTTCTATCGGGCGAGCGGCGGCGGTGTCGCGATCGTCGCACGCGGCACCGATGAGGCGGCCTGCGCCGAGGCGATCGGGGCGGTGACGCAGTTGCTGCGCGATCTCGGCGGCGCGCCGGTGGCGGGCGAGCCGCCGGTTTGAATCCGGTATCGAGGCTGCCATATATCGCAACGCAACATCCGGAGTATGGTCGATGCCGCTGAGTGAACCCCAGGAGCGCAGTCTGCTGCATCAGCGCGCGATTTCGATCGACGGCTATCAGCGCGCGGATGGTCTGTTCGACATCGAGGCCGAGCTGACCGACACCAAAACCTATGGTTTCCTTGCCGATGAACGCGGGCTGATCGAGCCCGGCGTGCCGCTGCATCACATGCGCATGCGCATGACGGTGGATGACAAGCTCAGCATCGTCGCCTGCGAGGCGAGCACGCTCGCCAGCCCCTATCCGTCGATCTGCCCATCGGCGGCGCCGAATTTCGCCCGTCTGGCCGGGCTCGACATCCGGCGCGGCTTCCTCAAGGCGGCCGCCGAGCGGATCGGTGGCACCGAGGGCTGTACGCATCTGCGCGAGTTGTTGCAGCAGATGGCGACGGTCGCGTTCCAGACGCTGGCGGCTGTCCGGCGAGGTTCGCGACCGAAGGACGCATCTCCCGCCACCGAGATGGGGCCATCGGTGCTCAATACCTGTCTTGCCTGGAGCAGCGATAGCCCGGTGGTCGGGCGCCGCTGGCCGCATCTCTACACTGGCCCACAGCCGATCAGCGCTGACCCGCTCAGCGCTGAATCGTGATGATCTGTGGCGTGCTGGGGGTGCCGGGCGGCCGTCCGGCGCCGAGCCGCGTGCCATGGCCGGCCCGCGCATGGCCCATCTCGTTCGCCGCCTCGCGGAAATAGGTCAGCACATACACCCGCACGGCGCTCGTCCGCCCGCCCGGATGGCCGCTCTGCTCGATATGCTGGATCAGTTCACCGAGTGTGCGGCCTTCGCGTTGACAGATCTCGCCCAGCGCGTCCCATAACTCCGGCTCCAGCCGCATGCTGGTGCGGCCGCGCTCGGCGACGACGTTGCGATTGATTAACCTACTGCTCGGCATGGGCAACTCCTTTCCGGGAGTGGCCATCAAACCAGCTTCGTCTTAAGATACAGTTGCGTGTCGATCGGGATCGGCTGCCGACCTTTCCCTGCGCCGGGTAGCGAGCGGTTTCACGGTGCCGTGCTCAGCCGATGAAAAAATTAACGTTTAATTGACATCGAAGCGCGTTCTGCACATATAAATTTTGATGAAAAATATTGTCGCCTCGCAGGAAAAATCGGGCTTCGGCACCGTCGGCGTCCTCGCCGCATTGTTTTTGTTCGTCCTGTCGCTGGCCATCCTGTTGCGCACTTCGACAGCGTCGGAGCCATTGCTCGCCGTCTTCGCTTCCTGGACGCAGCGATCACGACTATTTGATTATCTGATCTGGTCGATTGCCAACCTGTCACTACTAAATGCCGTGCCGCTGGTGGCGCTGCTGTGGGCGATGTGGTTTCATCGGCCCGA
>DAHXNW010000312.1 GCA_027365195.1 Acetobacteraceae bacterium | reverse complement strand
CTTTGCCGCACCGTGCTCGATGCTTATCGCCGGCTGCATGCGGCGCCCCATTTGCGGCTGACCAAAACGATTTTCGACATGATCGACGAGCATATCGAACAGGTGCGCACGC
The DNA here is from genome assembly GCA_027365195.1 of Acetobacteraceae bacterium. Classification (GTDB taxonomy): domain Bacteria; phylum Pseudomonadota; class Alphaproteobacteria; order Acetobacterales; family Acetobacteraceae; genus DAHXNW01. The sequence goes on along the minus strand of DAHXNW010000312.1, from coordinate 43,065 downwards.
TCGGCGGCTGGATGCCGCCGGATTTCGCCGCCCTCGATGCACAATACCGCCATGCCCGCGCGGCGCTCGAAGCCTCGGGGCTGGATCTCGTCGTCTGCTTCAACGATCCGATGGCGGGCAATTTCATGGTCGATGCCGCTGGTGGCGTCATGCTGATCGACTATGAATTCGCCTCGAACAACGATCGTTGCTACGACCTCGCGGTGTGGTTCGGCGAGATGTTCTTCGACGAAGCGCGCGAGAGGGCGCTGATTGAGCATTATTTCGGCAGCGTCACGCCGGCGACCGTCGCGCGCATCGCGCTGCACAAGGCGCTGGCCGATTTGAAATGGGCCACCTGGTCGATGGTGCAGCAGAAAATTTCCGTGCTCGACTTCGATTATTTCAAATACGGGGTATGGAAGCACATGCGCGCGCGCGCCTTGCTGCACGATCCGCGCTGGGAGGGGTGGCTACGCGCGGTGTGAGGCTTTTGCAGCATTGCGCGTGATCCCGGCCACGCCGTCAGGTGAAATCCTGCGCCTCGCGATTGCGCACCAGTTGCGAGAGGGCGACGGCGATCACCAGCCCGCCGCCGTAGAACAGATTCTGCACGAAGGTCTGAATGCCGAGAATGGTGAGGCCGGTGATGCCGGCGACCAGGAAATACACCGCGACCAGCGAACCCCACGGGTTGAACCGGCCCGGCGAGATGCTGGTGGCGCCGAGGAAGGCGGCGGCGAAGCCGGGCAGCAGGAAGGTGAGGCCGGAGAGCGGATCGGCCGCGCCGATGGTGCCGGCATAGAGAATGCCAGCGGCCGCAGCGAGCACGCCGGATGCGATCAGACTATAGAATCGCACGCGATCGACCCGAATGCCGGACAAACGCGCCACCTCCCGCCCGCGCCCGACGAACAACAGCCGCCGTCCCGGCGTGGTGTAATCGAAGAAATACCAGAGCGCCGCGCATAGCGCGAGGGCATAATAGAACGCCAGCGGCACGCCGAGGATGCGGCGGACCACGACATAGTCGATCAATCCCTGATCCAGCCCGCTGATCGTCATCGAGCCGCTGATCCAGAGCACGATGCCGTTGATGAACGTGCCAGTGCCCAGCGTCACGATCAGCGAGGGAATGCGGAAATAGAGGATGAACCAGCTATTGATCGCACCGACCACGGCGCCGATCACGAGGGCCGTGCCCATGGCGATGAAGATGTTGATGCCCATCTGCGCGTTCATCACCGCGATCAGCATTGAGGACAAGGTGAGCATGCTGGCCACCGAAAGATCGAAATCCCCGCCGGTGAGCGGAATGATCAGCGCCATCGTCAGCACGACGAGCACCGCCTGCGAGCCGAGCATGGTGGAGATGTTGCTCCACGACAGGAACGCCTCCGGGCGCAGCAAGCCGAACACGCCGACGAGCACCAGCAGGGCGACCACCAGAGCATAGGCCTCCGCGAGTTTCGCGAGGCTCATTCTCGGTGCACCCCGCCGGCCGTCGAGCGGCGCGGGCTTTGTCGTCTGCGGCACGCTGATCTCTGTCATGCAACTGGCTCCTCGAGGGTGCGGCCTTCGCCGTTGAATGCGCCGCTGCGCAGACATTGCTCGCCGATCGTCTCCTTGCTGATCGCCTCGCCCACAAGTTCGGCGACGATGCGCCCGCGCGCGAAGATCAGCACGCGATCGCAAATCTGCGCCAACTGCTCGTAATCGGTGCTCGCGACGACGATCGCGGTGCCGGCGGCGGCGGCGGCACCCAGCGCCTTGAACAATTGCTGCCGCGCGCCGACATCCACTCCCTGCGTCGGCTCGTCGAGCATCAGAAGCTTGGGCGCGGTCTGTAGCCATTTCGCCATCAGCACTTTCTGCTGATTGCCGCCTGAGAGCGAAGCGAGATTGAGTGCCGGCGCATTCGGGCGCACCTCGTAGCTGCGGCCGAGCTGGGCCGCGCGGCCGAACACAGCGGTCCAATTGATCAGCAAATTCTGGAAGAATTCATCGAGCACCGGCAGAGAGACGTTATCGAGCACCGGCAGCGAGCCAACGCCTGCAGCCCCCAGCCGATCGGCCGGCAACAATGCGATGCCGGCGCCGATCGCCTCCGGCGGTGCCAGAGCAGTGAGTTTATGGGTGAGCCCATGCAAGGTGAGTGTGCCGGCGCTGGCGCGCCTGGCACCGAACAACAGATAGGGCAATTCGTCGAACCCCGAGCCGATCAGCCCGGTGAGCCCGAGCACCTCGCCTGCATGCAGATCGAGCGAGGCATCGGCGACGATCGCGCCGCTCACGCCGCTGATCCGCGCGCAAACCTCGCCGGCGCGCGGATCGGTGCGGTTACGATGATAAAGATCGAGGCTGCGCCCGACGATGCGCTCCACGAAATCATCATGGCTCGCCTCCCGCGTGACCAGCGAACCGGCGACCCGGCCGTCGCGCAGGATGGTCGCGCGATCGGTGATCTGCATGATCTCGTCGATGTCGTGCGAGACGAAGATGACCGCCGCGCCGTTGTGCACGATGCGGCGGATCAGATCGAACAACTGATCGACGCCGGCCTTCGGCAGGAACGGCGTCGGCTCGTCGAGCACCAGCACGCCGCCGCCGGAGTCCGCCGCCTTTATCTCCTCGAAGGCGCGCACGATCGCGACCAACGCGCGTTCCACCGGCGGCAGATCGGCGATGCGTGCGGCCGGGTCGATGCGCAGATCGAATTGCGCGAACAGCGCGCGCGCGGCCGCCGTGCGGCGCCGCCAGTCGAGCCACCAATGTGTTTCCGTCGCGATCGCGCCGAGCAGCAGATTTTCCAGCACCGTCATCGAGGGCACCAACCCGAGATGCTGATGCACGAAGGCGAGCCCGAGCCGCCGCGCGGCGGTGGCCGGTACCGGCAGCGGCACCGGCTCGCCACGCATCAGCATCTCCGCCCCCGGCTCGGGCGTGTGATAGCCGGAGAGGATCTTGATCAGCGTCGATTTGCCCGAGCCGTTATGCCCGAGCAGGCCGTGGATTTCCCCCGGCATGATCTCCAACTCGACATCGTCGAGTGCCAAGGCGCCACCGAAGGATTTCGACAGATGCCGCAGCGATAGCGCCGAAGGCTCGCCCGGCGTGCGTCGCTTGAGCGGCGCCGCCTTCATTTCATCTGCCACAGCGTCTGATAGCCAACGACGTGCTTATCGCCATAGCCGCGATCGTAATCCGCCGGCGTGCCGGCGTTCTTGGCGTTCGATTTGTCGAAGATGTAGAAAGGCACATATAACTCGCTATAGGTCGGCAGCCCGCACAGGTCGCGCATATAGCCATCGAGGATCGAGCGGGCGATCCAGCCGAGGCTCTCGCCGACATCCATCTGCACATTGCCGCGCTGGATCGCATCGATCACGAAGGGCGTGCCATTGAAGGTCGCGATTTTAACCTTATCCTTGCGCCCGGTGATGGTGATCGCGGGGATGACGAACTGCGACATGCTGTCGTAGATCGGGATCACGTAATTGATCGTCGGATCGGCGATCAGCGCGGATTGTACGCTGGACTGGATTTTCGTCGACCATTCCGGTACCGGCGCGTTGACATAGGTCCATTTGCAGCCTTTGCCGCACACTTCGGCCAGCCGGTCCTTGATCGCTTTCACGAAGGGCGCGGTGGGGATGATCTCGTCGGAGCCGATGATGATCGCATTGACATGGCCGCCGGTTTTCAAGGTCACCCAGTCGGCGAGCAGTTCACCCACTTTATGGTAGGGGATCTGCAACGAATAATCCACCGAGGCATCCGGCTTTTGGATGGTGTCGTAGAGATGCGAAGTGAACACCTTGATGCCGGCCTTGCGCGCGGCGGCGATCTGCGGGCCGATCACCTGCGGATTGACGCCGCCGAGCAGATCGACCGCGTCGTATTTGTTGTTGATCGCGAATTCCATGCCCTGCACCCATTGCGTGGGCCGCGCCTGATTTTCCCACTCGGTGACTTGAAAGCCGAGTTGCTTGCCGGTCGCGATCTCGGCCAGGGCGATGTTCTTGGTGAAGGGATTGGCGCTCGAGACCGGCATGGTGAGGATTTTCTTGCCCTTCATGCAGGCCCGCGCATCGAACGAGGCGCCCGGCGCGGTGAAATTGGGTAGTACGCTATGGGCATCGACATCCGCCTTCGCGGCGGCAAGATCGGGGGTCGCCGCATTCGCGCGTCCACACAGCAGCATGGCGGCCAGCAGCAGACCACCGGAGATGCGCCAGGCGTGATGATGAGGGGTCATGAAATCTCCTGTGCTGGGCATCGCAGACGATCCGCGGGCCGTGTGGGAATGGGGTGCCGCGCGTGCGGGTCAGGCGGCGAATTCGTGGTGATGCGCCTGCCACCATTCGGCAATATCGAGCCGACGGGCGAACCACACACTGCCTTTATTCAAGGCATAGTCGAGAAATTCCTGCAGCGCATTGATGCGACTCGCCTGACCCACCAGGCGCGGATGCAGGCCGATCGACATCATGCGTGGATGCGTCTCGCCCTCGGCCCATAGAGTATCGAAGCCGCGCTTGAGATTATCGAGGAAATCGCTCGGCGAGCCATAGGCCGGCAGCATGCCGAATTTGCCGTCGTTATAGGTGAAACTATACGGCACGATCAGATGCCGCTTGCCGGCAACCTCGGTGTAATACGGTAGATCGTCGTTATAGCAGTCGGAATCGTAGACAAAGCCGCCCTCGGCGACCAGCAATTCGCGCGTGTGCACCGAGGCGCCGTAGCGGCAATACCAGCCGCGCGGCCGCGTGCCGCAGGTCTCGGCGATCGAGTCGATCGCCATGCGAATGTGCGCCGCTTCCTCCTCGCGCGAGAGCTTCCACACCTCCTCCCAGCGCCAGCCATGGCAGCACGGCTCATGCCCGGCCTCGGCGATCCAGGCGCCCACCTCCGGGTTGCGCTCGATCGCGACGGCGCAGGTATAGACGGTGAGCGGCAGCTTATAGCGGCTGAGCAGCCGTTCGACGCGCCACACGCCGGCGCGGGAGCCATATTCGAACACCGATTCGGCGGCGAGATCGCGATAGGCGGGATCCACCGTGTAGAGCACCTCGGTGAGCCCGTCGTTGCGGCCATCTCCGGCGGGGTGGCTGTATTCGGAGCCTTCCTCGTAATTCAGCACCAGATTGATCGCGACGCGCGCGCCATCCGGCCAGCGCACGCGCGGCACGTGTCGGCCATAGCCGATCAGATCGCGTTTTGGGCCAGGAACATTCTGGTCTTTGAACGGGCGGTCTATCATGCTGGGCGACACTCCGGGCAGCGGCGCCGATAACCCGGCGCGGAACCAACCTAGGAGATGGCAACCCCTCTCCTAATGCCCTGTCAGTCAAGCATGATTCATGCCATGAGAGATGCGTGCGTCATCCGGACACGAGCGGTGCGGGCGTGGGGCTGCCCTGCCATTCCTGGCGCAGCAGACGGTTGGCCGGGAATAGCAGACTGACCCGCGTGCCGATGCGCGCCGCCGATTCGATCAGCAGGCTGCCGCCATGCGCCTCGGTCAGCGAGCGCGCCAGCGCGAGCGCGAGGCCGATGCCGCGGGTGGCCAGCACGGCACCGCTCGCGTCGGGGTCGCCGGCGACGAGGCCGGTGCCTTCGTCTTCCACATAGAGGGCGAAGCTGCTCTCGCGTGCGGCGCAGGAGATCTCGATCCAGTCACCATGCGCCGAGAGCCGTGCCGCATTCGCCAGCACGCGCAGCAGGATCTGGCGCAGCGCGCGGCTGTCGGCGGTGAGGGCGAGGCCAGCGAGATCGGCGGAGACCCGCCAGTTGCGCACCCCCGGAGAGAGCGCCGCCGAGACATCGTGCACCACTTCCGCGATCAACGGGGTGAGCGGCACGGCCTCGTCCTGCAGGCTGGGCCGCGCCTGGGCCACTTGCACTTGCTGTTCGACGGCATCGGCAAGGTTCGCGCATTGCACATGCAGTCCGCCAAGGGTGGCGGAGAGCCCGATGGCCGCTTCCTCGTGCAACGACAACTGGTCGGTGCAGCCTTGCAGCGAAAGGGTAATCTGGCGCAACTCCTGCGCCGCAAGCGTTAGGCTGCGGTGGCGCATCGCGGCCAGCGCGCGCATTTCCTCCCGCTCCAGCACACCGCGCGCGAGCGCCCCGCGCAGCCGGTGCACCTCCCATAAAGCCAGGATACCGCCGAGCGAGACGGTCAGCAGCAAGGCGGCGAGGACGGCGAGAGGATGAACGGACATCCCGGCAGATAAGCCGAATTTAGCGAACCGCTGGTTAAGACGCAGGGCTCAAACGAAAATTTTTCCCCATGCGGCGTATCTTTAGGTTCAGACGGTGGCGGCCTGCCGGCGCTGGATACGGCGCTTTAGCACGCGGGCGGCGGCGGGCAGCCGCCGATCGGGAGTCGCGAGCAGGAAGGCGTCGATGCCGCCGTTGTGCTCCACGGTGCGGATCGCGCGGGTGGACATCCGCAGGCGCACGGCACTGCCCAGCACGTCGGAGAGCATCGAGCTTTCCTGCAGATTGGGCAGGAAGCGGCGACGGGTCTTGTTATTGGCGTGGCTGACGTTGTTACCGGTCAGCACGCCCTTGCCGGTGATTTGACAGCGGCGGGACATGGCGGAATTCCTTGCAAGTAGCGGATCGTGGAGGGGTTATTGCCAAACCGCACGGTGCCGTCAAGCCGCGCGGGCGGGAAGGATGTTCAATGCCCGAGCGCTTGAACGATCTCCTCAGTCATCTTCTTGGCGTCGCCGAACAGCATCATGGTGTTAGGGCGGAAGAACAGCTCGTTATCCACCCCGGCATAGCCCGAGGCCATCGAGCGCTTGACGAATAGCACCGTCGCCGCCTTGTCCACCTCCAGAATCGGCATGCCATAGATCGGCGAAGCCGGATCGGTCTTCGCCGCCGGGTTGGTCACGTCATTGGCGCCGATCACATAGACCACGTCGGCGGTGCTGAAATCGTTATTGATCTGTTCGAGTTCGAACACCTCGTCATACGGCACGTTGGCCTCGGCGAGTAGCACGTTCATATGGCCCGGCATGCGCCCGGCGACCGGGTGGATGGCATATTTCACCTCCACCCCCTCGGCTTTCAGCGTATCGGCCATCTCGCGCAGCGCGTGCTGCGCCTGCGCTACCGCCATTCCATAGCCGGGTACCACGATCACCTTGGAGGCGTTCTTCATGATGAAGGCGGCATCCTCGGCAGCACCCGATTTCACCGTGCGGTCGCCCGCCCCGGCCGCCGCTGCCGCCGACCCGCTCTCGGAGCCGAAACCGCCGAGCAGCACGTTGAAGATGCTGCGGTTCATCCCCTTGCACATGATGTAGGAGAGGATCGCGCCGGAGGAGCCGACGAGCGCGCCGGTGATGATCAGCGCCAGATTCTGGATGGTGAAGCCGATGCCGCTCGCCGCCCAGCCGGAATAGCTGTTCAGCATCGAGACCACCACCGGCATGTCGGCGCCGCCGATCGGGATGATGATGAGGAAGCCGAGAGCGAGGGCGAGGAGGGCGATCAGCCAGAAGATCAATTGGTTGCCGCCGGTGACGACGAAGCAGATGATCAGCAGCAGTAGCAGCACGCCGATCACCAGATTGATCTGGTGCTGCATCGGGAAGGTGATCGGCGTGCCCTTCATCAGCGCTTGCAGCTTGGCGAAGGCGATCAGCGAGCCGGTGAAGGTGATGGCGCCGATGGCAAGGCCGATCGACATCTCGATCAGGCTCTGCGTGTGGATATGTCCGGCGGAGCCGATGCCGAAGGATTCCGGCGCGTTCAGCGCGGCGGCGGCGACGAACACGGCGGCGAGGCCGACCAGCGAGTGGAACGCCGCCACCAACTGCGGCAGCGCCGTCATCTGGATGCGCCGCGCGACGATGATGCCCGCCGCGCCTCCCACCACCAGCCCGAGCAGAATCAGCCCGTAGCCGACCCCTGCCATGTCCGCATGCAGCAGGGTGGCGACGATGGCGATGGCCATGCCGGCCACCCCCATGCGGTTGCCCTGGCGCGAGGTGACCGGGCTCGACAGACCGCGCAGGGCGAGGATGAAGAGGACGGCAGCGACGAGATAGGCGAGCGAGGTGATGCTGTCGGGCATGGCGCCTATTTCGCCTTCTTACGGAACATCTGCAGCATGCGCTGCGTCACGGTGAAGCCGCCGAAAATGTTCACGCTGGCGAGCGTCACCGCGAAGGTGCCGAACGCCATCGCCCAGGCGCTGTGCGCAAGCCCGGTCGCCAGCATGGCGCCGACGATGATCACCGAGCTGATCGCGTTGGTGACGGCCATCAGCGGCGAATGCAGCGCCGGGGTGACGTTCCAGACCACGTAATAGCCGACGAAGCAGGCGAGCAGGAAAATCGTCAGCAGGAAAATGAACGGCTCGGCGGCATGGGCGGCGGGGGCGACGGTTGCCGCCATGCCGCGCGCGTGCATGGCGAGCACCGATGCGGCATCCGCGATGCGTCCGGCCTCGGCGGCCAATTCATTCGGGGTCATCGCTGTCTCCTGGGATCAGGCGGCTTGGGCGGGCTGGAACTGGCTATGCACGACGGCGCCGCCACGGGTCAGCACAACCCCTTTGACGATGTCGTCCGCCTCGGGCAGCTTCGGCGCGCCGGCCGCCTTGTCCCAGAAAGTGGTGAGGAAGGTCATCAGATTCCGCGCGTAGAGATTGCTGGCGGCGACCGGGATGCGGCCCGGCCAGTTGCGCCAGCCGAGGATTTTCACGCCATTGGCGCTCACCACGCTCTGCCCGGCCTGGGTCTCGGCGCAATTGCCGCCGGCCTCGGCGGCGAGATCGACGATCACGCTGCCCGCGCGCATGCCGGCGACCATTGGGGAGGTCACGATCACCGGCGCGCGCCGGCCCATCACCAGGGCGGTGCAGATGACGATGTCGTTCTTGGCGATGGTCGTGCTCATCAGTTCCGCCTGCTTCTGGCGGAACGCCTCGCTCATCTCGCGCGCATAGCCGCCGGCAGTCTGCGCCGCCTGGCTCTCCTCGTCCTCGACGCCGATATAGGTCGCGCCGAGCGATTTGATTTCTTCCTTGGAAGCCGGGCGGACATCGGTCGCCGAGACGATGGCGCCCATCCGCCGTGCCGTTGCGATCGCCTGCAAGCCGGCAACGCCCGCGCCGATCACGAACACCCGCGCCGGTGGCACCGTGCCGGCCGCCGTCATCATCATCGGAAAGCCGCGATCGAAGGCAGCGGCCGCCTCGATCACCGCGCGATAGCCGGCGAGATTGGCCTGGCTCGAGAGGACGTCCATCGATTGCGCGCGGGTGATGCGCGGCAGCATCTCCATCGCCACCGTGTCGATGCCGGCTTCGGCGAGGGCGGGCACCAGGGCCGGATCGGTGAAGGCGCCGGCGATACACACCAGCAGGGCTGCGCGCGGGATGGCGGCGCGCTGCTCGGCGGCGGGCATCTGCACGGCGAAGACTATACCGGCACCGGCCAGCGCCGCCGCCGCGTCGGGCGCGATCTCGGCGCCGGCGGCCTGGAAATCGGCATCGCTGATCGAGGCCCTAAGCCCGGCGCCGGCCTCGACGGCGATGCTGAGGCCGAGGCCGATCAGTTTCTTCACCGTCTCCGGTGTGGCGGCGACGCGGGTTTCCGCATCCTGTCGTTCCTTCAATACCGCCAGACGCATCCACCTTCATCCTTGGCCAGGGTGTGCAGAATTCGGCTCTCATCCTCCTACGCGGACACGTGTCGTGAGGCAAGAGGAAGGGCGCACGCCAGGAGGTTATTTATTCCGCTTTCACATCACGCTACAGGCGCAGGAACCCCTCGGTCTCTGGCGGTTCGGCGAGTTCTTCCTCGATCTCGCTCACCGTCGCGAGGCGTGGGCCACGGCGGCAGATGCGCAGCAACTCCTCGACCGCCGCCGCGTCGCCGGCGACCAGCGCCTCCACCGCGCCATCGGCCCGGTTGCGCACCCAACCGGACAGGCCGAGCGCCCTGGCCCGCGCACTCATCCAGTCGCGAAAGCCGACCCCCTGCACATGGCCCCGGATGATCAGTGATTTGGCGCTCATCGCCCTGCTCACCTTTCCACGCTAGAGCGTGATATGGTCAAGTTCAGTCTGCACCGGCCCGCTCCCCCACCCGGCCACCCATTCAGTATACTGTCGTGGGTGGCCGGGTGGGGGTGCGGGCCGGTGCAGACTTAAGCCCATCGCTCTAGCCGGACAATTCCATGAAGCGCGCCGCTTGCGCAATCTCGCCGGCGATCGCCGCACGGCGCGCTGCCGCTTCGCCATCCTCACCCCATGATTGCGCCTGTGTGATCTCTTCCAGCGCGGCCAGCTCGCTGGCAGTGGCGGCATCGAGCGCACCGGCCGCCAGCGCGAGGCCAAGCACCAGGCTGCCGAGCGCCGGCACGGCGACCCCGAGGCCGGTGAGCTCGGCGATCGTCCGTGCCGCCAGCGCCCGTTCGAGCGCGTGCAGCGCCGCCGGTGGCTGGGCGATCGGCATCACCCCGGCGGTAACGGCGAGCGGTGCGTCCAGCACGCGGGCCGCCCAGTCGAGCCAGGGCTGCCACGCCGCTGCCTGTCGGGCAACCAGCGCCGGCGGGTGCGTCGCGCGGTAGCAAAGCAGATCGGCCTCGCCATAGCGCAGCAATGCCGCGACGCTGGCCGCCGGATCGGCCGCCACGCGGGTTTGCGCCGTGGCGGCGAGTTGCGTGAGCGGCAGCGCCGCCGCTGCCACGTTTTCCGCCGCCGCCTGCCACTCCGCGGCGATCGCCTCGGCCAGCGCCGCCTGACCGACGCGCAGCACCGCGCCGCCGGGCAGCCGCATCGGCTTGCCGTCGAGCAGGATGTGGTAGCCCTCGCCATCCCGCGCAGCGTTCGCATGGCTCCAAAATCGTCGCATCACCTACCGCCGTAGCTGATCGAGCAGAGACTTCAACGACAATCCCTTCGGCCGCTCGGCCGGTGGCGGCAGCGACCCGCTCTGCCCGAAGCGCGCAAGCGGCAGTGCGGTCGCGCAATGGGCGTTCGCCGGCAATGTGGCTTCGGCATCGCGGCCGAATTGCGTGCGCGGCGCGCCCCACGGGCCGCTCAAGCGCGTCGGCACGCGCACCTCGGCGCCGCCGAGACGCAATTCGGGATATAATTCGAGCGCCACGGTCCGCGCCGCGAGATCGAGGCTGCCCTCGGCGGTCAGTTGCAGCACGTCGGCATCGAGGCGCGCGGCTCGCAGAGTGGCCACCCCCTTTGTGGCATCGAACCGCAGCGCCAGGCAGCGCACGTGGCTCTCCCCGCCGCCGAGCAGACCGAGCGGCAGTTTCGTCCCGCGCAGCAGGCTGGCGAGAGCGGCGGCGAGGGCGCGGTTGTCGATCTGCCCATCGACCAGCGCCAGACCGAGGCCGCCTTGCAGGCTCGCCATCAGCGCCGGCGCCGTCTCCCCCGCCGCGTGCAAATCGCTCGCCAGTTCGAGCGTGCCGTCGGAATGGCCGGGCAGACCGAAGGCCGCCAGCAGCGGCTGTATCGCGAGCGCCGGCGCGTGCAGCGAGACGGCGAGCGGCGGCACTGGCTGCGCCGCGTCGAGATCGGCATCGAGCGCCACCGCGCCGGCCGCCGTCTCCGCCTGGAGCGGGGCGAGGCGCAACCGGCCCTGTCGTAGCGTCAGATGCGTCCGCACCTGCCGCAGCGTCTGCCCGGCGACGCTCAGCCGGTCGATCGCCAGATCGACGTCGGCATCGCCACGGGTGAGCAGCGCGCGCGGCAGGGGCGGGGTCGGCGGAGCCGCTGGTGGCGGCGTTGCACCCGGTGGGGCTGCCGCAGGCTTGGCGAGCGGCGGCGACCATGCCTCGCGCAGCGCGTCCAGATCGATGCGCCGCGAGGTGAGCTGCGCCTCGATCGCCGGCCGTGGCGCGAGCCGCAGACTGAGCCGCCCGGCCAGATCGGCGTGCGGCAGGGTGAGGATCAGCCCGCGCAGCGCGAGGCCCTGCGCAAAAAGATCGGCGCCGGGCGGATCGAGCCGTCCGGTGAGGGTGAGCGGCTGCACCCCGATGGTGGCGGCGAGATCGAGCAGCATCGGCGTATCGAGCCGCGCGCCGGTGAGATCGAGCCGCAGCAGGCGCAGGCGCGGGCCGGCAAGCGCGGTGGCGCCGACATGCAGCATGATCGTCGAGACCACCGGCCGCCCATCGCCGCCATCGGCAAGCGTCGCGGCGAAGCCGATGTCCTGCAAGCCCGGCACGCCTGCCTGCGCCCAGGCCGGCGGCAGCATTGGTGCCAGTTCGGCGAGCGTCGGGCTCGCCGCCGTCAGCGTGACGCGATAGCCCCGCCCGCGCGCCGGGTCGGTGGCGAAGCCATCGAGCACCAGCCCCGCGTTGCCGGCGGTGAGGCTGAGCCACAGCGGCCACGGGCTACGCGCCGCGCGGTCCTGCGCCCGTTGCAGCGCGCCGAACCGGCCGTTGAGGCCGATCGTCTGGCCGCGATAGAGCAGCGTCCCGGCGACGGTGATCGGCGCATCCGGCGTGGCCTCGTCGAGTTGCAGATCGTCGAGCGTCACGATCTGCTGCTGGCCGCTGTCCGCGTCGCGCCAGAGCAGTGTCCCGCCGCGAATGCGCAGCGAGCGGATTTCCGGCGACGTGCGGCGGGCCGCCTGCGCGAGGCTCGGGCGAGCCTCTGCCGTCGCCCTCTCGCCCAGCGGGGGCTTCGCGTCCGTTTCGTTGCCGTTCTTGGCGCCGGTGACGAACGCGAACACCGGCCGGACCAGTTCGAGCTGGGTCAGTCTGATCTCGCCATGCAGCAGCGGCCAGAACGCCGGCGATGCCCGCAGCACCGCGACATGCAGCGCTGCCTCCGCTCCCTGCCCGTCGAGCGTGACATCCGAAGCCGAAATCCCGAGCGGCAGCAGCCGCAGGCGCACGGCCCCGCGCAGCACGAGATGGCGGCCGGTGGCGCGCAGCACGGCGGCGGCGATCTGCGGGCGCAGCCGCGCCATCTCCCAATTGCCGAACAGCCCGGCGCCGACAGCGAGCAGCAGCAGGCCGAGCAGCCAGGGCAGCAGCCGACGCGGGCCGGTGCGGCACTTATTATCGAGCATGGCTTCAGCGCCGTTGCGGCGGCGACGGTGGCGGGGCGTCGAAGCCGAGGGTGGCGAAACTTTCCTGCATATGCGCCGGCAGCGCCGCCTCGACGATGAGTTCCCCGCCGGCCGGATGCGGCAGACGCACGGCGCGCGCATGTAGATGCAGCAGCGGCGACAGCCCGCTCACCATGGCGATGTTGCGCAAGCCCCGCTCATCGGTATTGCGCTCGATACCGTATTTCTGATCGCCCAGGATCGGCGCATCGAGCGCCGCGCAATGCACCCTGAGCTGATGCGTCCGCCCGGTGAGCGGGCGCAGTTCGAGCCAGGCGAGCTTGCGCGCCGCGTGGTCGAGCGTGCGATAATCAGTGATCGCCCGCGCCGCCTCCGCCTCGCCCGGCTCGGCGAGGGCGATCCGCTCGTCCTGCCGCCCGGTGCGCACCAGCGCCCGATCCACCCGCCCGGCCACCGGCACCGGCCGCCCGGCGACCACCGCCCAATAGGTTTTTTCCACCGCGCGCGAGCGGAACGCGGCGGCGAGCCGCGCGGCAACCCCCGGGCTGCGCGCCAGCAGCAGCACACCCGAGGTATCGCGGTCGAGCCGATGCACCAGCCGCGGGCGGTCCGCATGGCCGAAGCGCAGCCCATCCAGCATGCCATCGAGATGCCGCGTGATGCCCGGCCCACCCTGCACCGGCAGGCCATGCGGCTTGTTCAGCACCAGTACCTGCTCGTCGCGATGGATCACCCAGCCGGCGAGATCTTCCAGCGTGCGGGCATCCGGCGGCGGCGGTGCGGCCGGACGCGGCGGCGGCTCCGGCAGCGGCGGGATGCGCACCCATTGCCCGGCGGCGAGCCTGGTTGCCGCCTCGGCGCGATGGCCATCCACCCGCACCTGCCCGGTGCGGCACAGTTTTTCGATCGTCCCCTGCGTAAGTCCCGGGAAATGGCGGCGGAACCAGCGGTCGAGACGGATCTCGGCCTCATCCTCGCTCACCGCGCGCTGTGCGGCGCTCATGGCGCCGCCTCGCGCAATCCCGCCCAATAGGCCAGCCGGCGTGTCACCTCGCGCTCGAAGCCGCGTTCGCTCGGGCGATAGAACTGCGCCCGCGCCATGCCGTCGGGGAAGTAGTTCTGGCCGGAAAATGCGGCCTCGGTCGCGTGATCATACGCATAGCCCTTGCCATAGCCGAGATCGCGCATCAGCCGCGTCGGCGCGTTCAGGATATGCGCCGGCGGCATCAGCGTGCCGGTGGTGCGCGCGCTCTGCCCGGCCTCGCCGAACGCCCGATGCACCGCGTTCGATTTCGGCGCCGTGGCGAGATAGATCACCACCTGCGCCAGTGCCAGCTCCCCCTCCGGGCTGCCCAGCCGCTCATACGCCTCCCACCCGGCGAGCGCCTGCGTCAGCGCCGGCGGATCGGCCATCCCCACGTCCTCGGCGGCGAACCGCACCAGCCGGCGGGCGATGAACCGCGCATCCTCGCCGCCCGCCAGCATGCGCGCGAACCAATAGAGCGCCGCATCCGGGTCCGACCCGCGCAACGATTTATGCAGCGCGGAGATCAGATTGTAATGCTCCTCGCGATCCTTGTCATACAGCGCCGCCCGCCGGGCGAGGCGCTGCGCCAGCCCCGCCGTATCGAGCGGCGGGGTCTCCTCCGGCAGCGCCAGCAACTGCTCGGCCATGTTGAGCAGATACCGCCCATCGCCATCCGCCATCGCCCGCAGCGCCGCCCGCGCCTCATCCAACAGCGGCAGCGGACGCAGCGCCTCCACCCGCGCCAGCAGCCGCTCCAGCGCCGCATCGTCGAGCCGGCGCAGCACCAGCACCTGGCACCGGGACAGCAGCGCGCCATTCAGCGCGAACGAGGGATTCTCCGTCGTCGCCCCCACCAGTACCACGGTGCCGTTCTCGACCACCGGCAGAAACCCGTCCTGCTGCGCCCGGTTGAACCGATGGATTTCATCGACGAACAGCAGCATCCCTTGGCCTGTCTGCCGCAGACGCGCCGCCTGCTCGAACACCCGCTTGAGATCGGCCACGCCGGAAAATACCGCCGAAAGCTGGGTGAACTGCAATCGCGCCCGCTCGGCGAGCAGCCGCGCGATCGTCGTCTTGCCCACCCCCGGCGGACCCCACAAAATCAACGAGGCCAGCGCCCCACGCGCCAGCATGCCGGTGAGCGCCCCCTCCGGCCCGAGCAGATGATCCTGCCCCACCACCTCGTCGAGCACCATGGGCCGCAACCGGTCAGCCAGCGGCCGCCCAGCCGCCCCTTCGGCGGCAGGCTCCGGCACATCATCGAACAGATCGGCGGCGGGCATCACGCTGTGAGCCTAGCACAGCAAACGCCGTGGGTGAAAACATAGGGCAGGGAAGGCGAGGGCGCCGCCCTCGACCCGCTGGGGCCTGGAGGCCCCAGGCCCCCATGCGGTAGAAGTGGCGCCGGCTGGGCCGACTCCAGGGGGGCATGTCAATGCTGATCGATGGCAAGACGATCGACGAACTGACGGAAGCCGATCTGCTGCAAATGGTCGAAATCGGCCGTTCCGAAGATCAATATCTCGATTTCAAGCGGGAGCTTTATAGCAATTCCGACGCGGACTCGAAGGAGTTTTTGAAAGACGTGTCCGGCCTGGCCAATGCGTCGGGTGGCATGCTTTTGCTCGGCGTGGCGGAGACGCACAGCATTGCGTCCGAGGTGTGCGGCGTATCGCTGGAAAGCCCACAGAAGCAGATCGAGAGTATGGAGCAAAGAATTACCTCCGGGCTCGAACCGATTCTGAGCGGCGTTCGTATCAGGGCGATTCCTCTCGATTCCGGCAAACATGTCGTCGCCATCGCTGTTCCGCAAAGCATAAACCGACCCCATCGCGCCATCGTCACCAAAGGCGGCCGATTTGGCATCCGCCGCAACAGCCGGACGGAAGACATGACCTACCATGAACTGAAAAATCTTTTCCTTGACAGCGCAGGGGTGGAGGAACGCGTCCGGCAGATGCAGGAGAAAAGCCGCGATACGTTTCTGGCCGCACGGTCGAACCTGCCATTGGGAGGCAGCGGCACACTGATTGTCCATCTCTTGCCCCTCTCTGCGCGGGGCCGCACGCTCGATGTTCGGGCTACTCTCAAGGAGCGAGAAAATTTTATGTCAGGCCAGCCGGCCGGCACCAACATGTTGGCCAACTTCAATGGCGTTTGTGGCGAATGGAATTTGCAAAACTTCAGTCCTGATTTTAGATGGGTGTTGACTCAGATCTATCGCAACGGCGTGATTGAGAATTGGACAGGTAGTTACTTAACAGGATTTTATAGGTTCATGTTTCAAGAATTATCTGCGCATTTATTTAAAGTTATTCCAAATTATCTTAAAGGGCTTGGGAATATTGGTTACCATCCCCCTTATGCCTTATCTTTGAGTCTGCTGCAATTTAATGGTAAAGTTATAATCGGTCCCGAGTTTAATAAATCCACCAACCACGATCCAAACATCCTTCTGGAGCCGATCTATCTCGAACAGCCGGCATTAACCGGCGCATGGCAGGGCCTCCTGCGCCCGATCTTCGATCAGATGTGGAACGCCTTCGGCCTACCCGACTGTCCGTATTTCGATAATGACGGGAACTGGCAGGACGCAATTACCTAGCTTTATCGCCTCCCTCACCCACCCACCCCCTGCAACGCCGCCCAGATGCGCTGCGGGCTAGCCGGCATGTCGAGATGGCGCACGCCCCGGTCGCGCAGCGCATCGACGATCGCGTTCATCACCGCCGGCAGCGAACCGGCGCAGCCGGCCTCGCCGCAGCCCTTGGCGCCGAGCAGATTGGTGCGTGTCGGCACGGCGTGGAAATCGGCGCTGATCGAAACTATGTCGCTGGCGCGCGGCAGCGCGTAGTCCATATAGCTGCCGCTCAGCAACTGCCCCTCGGCGTCGTAGCAGACAGCCTCCATGATCGCTTGGCCGATGCCCTGCGCGATGCCGCCGTGGCCCTGGCCGGTGACCAGCAGCGGGTTGATCACGGTACCGAAATCATTCACCATGGCCTAGGAAGCAAGCTTGGCGACGCCGGTTTCCGGGTCGATCTCCACCTCCGCCACATGGCAGCCGTTGGGAAAGGCCGAGGGGGCGCCGGTGTGGACGTGGCGCACGTCGAGCGCGCCGGGCATGCGTGCGGCAAGCTCCATGATGCCGATGGCGCGGTCGGTGCCGGCGATGCGAAAGCGGCTGCCGTGCGGCGTCATCTCGAACTCGATATCGGCCGCCGCCGCCTCCAGCGCCTGCGCCGCCGCCTCTCGCCCGCGCGCGATCACCTCGACGCTCGCCTCCACGATCGCCGCCCCGCTCGCCATGATCGATTTCGACCCACCGGTGCCGCCGCCGGCGATCAGCTCGTCGGAATCGCCCTGCAACAGCCGGATCCGCTCGAACGGCACGCCGAGGTGCGTCGCCAGCACCTGCGCGAAGGGCGAGGCGTGGCCCTGGCCATAATCCAGCGTGCCGGTGATGATGGTGACGCTGCCATCCGGCTCGAAGCGGATGCCGCCCATCTCGTGCGCGGGCGGCGCCGTCACCTCCAAATACTGGCCGATGCCGCGCCCGCGCAGCATCCCGCGCGCCGCACTCTCGCGCTTGCGGGCGGCAAACCCGTCCCAATCGGCCAGAGCCAGCGCGCGGTCGAGCAGCGGGGCGAAATCGCCGCTGTCGTAGGTCATGCCGTTCGGCGCCGCATAGGGCATCTGGCTGGCGCCGATCAGGTTGCGCCGGCGCAGCTCCAGGCTGTCGATGCCAAGCTCCGCCGCCGCCGTCTCGATCAGCCGCTCCATGTAGTAATTGCCCTCCGGTCGTCCGGCGCCGCGATAGGGCCCGACCGGGGTGGTGTTGGTGAACACGCAGCGCGTGGCGACCTCGATCAGCGGCGTCGCATAAACGCCGACGACGTTCTTCGCCGCATTGATCGTCACCGGCACGGTGCCGGCGTTGCTCAGCCAGGCGCCGACGTTGCCCACGCCGGTGAGCCGCACGGCGAGGAAATGCCCCGCCCCGTCGAGTGCGAGTTCGGCGGTGATCTCATGGTCGCGGCCGTGGCTGTCGGAGAGAAAGCTCTCGCCCCGCTCATCGGCCCAGCGCACCGGCCGGCCGAGCAGGCGGGCGGCGTGCAGCAGGCAGAGATATTCGGGATATACCCCCGCCTTCATGCCGAAGGAGCCACCGACATTGCCGGTGAGCACCCGCACCTTCGCCGGCTCCACGCCGAGCGCGTCGGCAATGCCACGGCTCAGCCCGAACACACCCTGGCAGCCGACGTGCAGCGTGTAGCGCCCGCTTTCGGCATCGAAGGCGGCAGTCGCCGCGCGCGGCTCCATCGGGCAGACGACGATGCGGGTGTTGCGCAGATCGAGTGTCGTGACATGCGCGGCCCGCGCGAACGCCGCCGCCACGGCGTCGCTATCGCCATGGTGGAATGCCATCGCGACGTTGCCGGCCACCTCCTCATGCAACTGCGGCGCCCCGGCAGCGGCGGCCGCGCTCGCGGTGGTGACGGCGGGGAGCGCGTCGATCTCCACCACGATCGCCTCGGCGGCATCGCGCGCCTGTTGCAGGCTCTCGGCGATCACGCAGCCGAGCGGCTCGCCCAGATAGCGCACCCGCCC
Source organism: Acetobacteraceae bacterium (assembly GCA_027365195.1). GTDB lineage: Bacteria > Pseudomonadota > Alphaproteobacteria > Acetobacterales > Acetobacteraceae > DAHXNW01. The sequence goes on along the minus strand of DAHXNW010000312.1, from coordinate 24,372 downwards.
GCGCGCCAGCACCGGCTGCACCGGCGCGTGCAGCCCCTTGCCGGCCGGGCGCGCCTGAAAGCCGATCGGCAGGTGCGAGAGGCCGGCCGCGTGCATGTCCTCGCCAGTGAGCACGGCGAGGACGCCGGGCATCGCGCGCGCCTCGGCGGTGTCGATGCCGCGCAGAATGCCGTGCGCATGGCGGCTGCGCAGCATCACCGCGACCGCCGTCCCCGGCAGCCGCACATCATCGGTATAGCGCCCCTCGCCGCGCAGCAAAGTGGGGTCTTCCTTGCGCGGCACCGGCTGGCCGATGCCGAACTGCTGGATGGCGAGGCTGTCGAGAGTGGTATCCATCGGCTACTCCTGAGGTCGTGTGGCCACGGGGCCTTTGCCCCAGAAGATCAGAACGAGGGCCAGCATGGCAAGCTGCACCAGGATCACGAGCGCGACACAGCCGGCCCAGCCGGCGCTTCGCCACAGCCCGCCGGGCAAGATGCCGCCAAGGCTGCCGCCGATGTAATAGGCTGTCACATAGAGGCCGACGGCGGTCGATTTCGCCCGCGCGGCGGCGATGCCGATGAAGCCGAGCGCCAGCACCTGCTCGATGAACAGCCCGGCGATGGCGAGTGCCAAGCCAGCGATGATCGCGCCGAGCGCGGGCAGCAGGGTGAGCGCGAGACCCGCGATGGCACAGCCGGCGGCGGCGGCGATCGTCGCGCGGCGGCCGAGCCGCACCGCCATGCGGGTCGCCGCCGGGGTCGCCACGATCGCCAGCAGATAGACGCTGAACACGTTCGAAAGCGCCGCCGGCCCGAGCCGGTAGGGCGCCGCCGCGAGCAGGAAATTCGCATAGGTGAAACTGGCGACGATGGAGAACAGCACGGCAAAACCCGCCGCATAGGTCGCGAGCAGCCGGCGGTTGCCCAGATGCTCGGCAAACCCGGACAATGCGCGGGCGAGGCCGCGCTGCGGCGTAAAACGCCGCTCCACCGGCAACAGCGTGGCGATCAGCGCCGCCGCCAGCCCGGTGATCGCCGCGAGCACGATGAAGCCGCTGCGCCAGCCGGCGAACTCCGCCGCATAGCCCTCGATGAAACGCCCGCAGAAGCCGCCCACGATGGTGCCGAGCGAATAGACCCCGGCGAGGCGCACCGCGTCGGCCTCGTCGCATTCATCCCCGATATAGGCGATGGTGATGGCAAAAATGAACGGAAACAGCAGCCCCTGCACGAAGCGCCAGAGCACCAGGGCGCGCAGGCTCCCGGCACCGGCGATCAGCGCCGTGGGCAGCACCAGGGCGCAAGCGGCGAGCGTGATCAGCCGCTTGCGCCCCAGCCGGTCGGAGACCGAGCCGACGAAGGGGGCGACGAGTGCCACCGCCAGCAGCGGGGCGGTGATGGAAAGCCCGGTGCGCGGCAGCGGCGCCTGGAACGCATGCGCGAGTTCCGGCAAAATCGCCTGGGTGCAATAGAGATTGACGAAGGTTGCAAATCCGGCGGCGGCGACGCCGATGCGCCGCGCCAGTGCTGTATTCACCGGAACACCAGCCGGCGCGAGAGCAGGAAATTGATCGTCATCCCCGCCACCGCCCCCGCCGCCACCGCCAGCACCGGATAGACCCGGCAGAGCGCGAACCCCGCGATCAGCGCCGCATAGGTGCCCCGGTTGAGCACGAACCCAAGCGCATTCGCCGCCAGATAGAGCAGCCATTGCCGATGCGCCGAGAGCGCATGGTGGCCGCGAAAAGTCCAGCTACGATTGAGCGCCCAGTTGACACTGGCGGCGACGAAATAGGCAACGATCCCGGCGCCATAAAGGCCCAACCGGCCACGCAGACCATAGACCGTCGCGGTATCGACGCAAAACCCGACAACCCCCACCACCCCGAACCGCAGCATCTGAACCACCAATGCCAGATGCGGCCCGGCGAGGCGGCGGACGAGAGGAACTTCCATGCGGGGGGATTAGCATAGGGTGCTGGGGGTGCAAGGGTGGGGGCGATGGGGTGGCAGTTCGGAGGTAAGTTCTCCGACCAGATGCCCAAAAACGGCTAGATTGCGTCAGAAGCTGCAGTTCGTCGCAAGAGGCCACTGAATCCCAACGAGTCGCGCCGGACCTAAGGAAGCAGGTCTACTTCTTCAGAGATCTCGTCAGATCGATCGGGGAAGAACGCGTGTTCATCTTGAGCGTGTTTGATAACTAGTTCCGTCCACTTGGTCGCTTTGGTTTGAAGGTCGACTTGCAGCGCGTCCCAATTAAAATCTGAAAGCGAACCATTTAGTTGGTCGGTCGCCCACATGAGTTCTTCCAAACCCGAGTGGAACCCGTATTCCTCAACTCCGCTGATCCGAGAGAAAAAAACGTCCCATAGCGCCTCCCGGTTGGCATCCTGGACTGTTCCTGGCAAAATGTCATCATCCTCAAATCTGGGCGTCCGAGGTAGTCCTTCAATAAGTGCTAATACAAATCTATAAGAACTTCGCCAAGTATCACAATTAGCCATGTATCGGCGAAACACTGAGGAGTGCGCTATTGCCCGTCTTCCATCATTTCCGCCTGATAAATTTTCAACAAAGATCCAAGTCGGTTGTATTTTGCGCGCATGAGCCAGGCTTTGCGTCAAACTGTCGTGCGTGAGCGTCAACCATGCGTGCTTTTCGCTATAATTAGACCGTTCTACTGGCGACATAGTAGGCATGTCGACAATCGTTGAAAATGGTGCAAATTCAAATGCATGCTCCTTGATTCCCTCGTCGACAGCGAACGAAGGCATATCCTTTCTCGATAAATACTTGCAGCTTGTTCTATGCGGGTCTCGCAAAATGGATTTGAAATTTAAACAAAATCCAATTCCACGCCCTATGATGAGAGTCTGTGCTGCATTATGTATGCAATTTCTACAGCTAAAAATCTGGTCCATTAATTTCTTGCCCGAAAGAATTTTTGAACTTGAGTGAAGGTCCAGTTAATCAGATCTTTTCGTTGTATCTGGGCTATGTCGAAAGTCCAATCGATTAGCCCTTCCTGTCGCCGTATTGCATAACGTTGGGCCTGGATTGCTCTTCTCCTGTCTAACTTCTCGCCGTTTTGGGCCTCATTTCTCAAATTCTGCATTAACGTTTCATGCTCTATGATAGCGTGGCCGGCGTCAAGAATTTCTGAGCAAAGCACCTGATAGAGTGCTGGTCCGAAATCATCGATCTTGTCAGGTGCAAGAGAGATGCTCGTATACTTTGTTCGCTTGCCCCGAGCGCGCACGATATGCTCGGCCAGTGTACATGCTTTAGAGAGATTGGGCGCGGTAACGCCCCCGGTTTGATCACGGCGGAAGTAATCTGACTGTGGCGCGCTCATCATCCCACCATTCTAGTCCAATTAAGCAAATTCCGCACCTATTATAAGAGGTTTGGCACCGTCACCAGAGTTGGGTTCCGGGTGCTTTTTTTTGACTGGCGGCGATAACGGCGCAGTTGATTTCGTTAGGCATCGGAGGCGATAGGGTTGGCAGCATTATCGTCGGCGTCGGCGTCGGCGTCGGCGTCGGCGTCGGCGGCTGCTATGCGGCCGGGCGGTTGGTGGATTGTCTGTCGGCTCCGCTCAGGTGGATGAACTTGAACCATCGCTCGCGCTGCCCAAGCGCTGACCTAAGGTGCCGCAGTGGACATTGGCTGACTAGCTTAAGATGCGCAGGAGTTCCGCGGCAAAGTGCCACCCAATGGGAGCGATAGCGGTGGTGCTACCGCGCGAGGGCGATAAGGACCACAGCCTGGATTAGACTATAATATACTGTTACCACAACCTTATGGAAAGTTGCTGCAACGTCTCAAGGAACGACGGGCATTGACACCGGTCACGACAAAACTGTCGCGTCCTACGCTGCAGATATCGCCACCGTCGCCCCACTCACTGGATCAAGTTTCTGAAGTAATTAAGTGTTCAGATGGGAACGGAGAGCAGCCGTTTGATTTATTCACTCAGACGGTCAATAACCCCTAGAAAACACTGGTGGGCGTGACAGGGATTGAACCTGTGACCCTCGCCGTGTGAAGGCGATGCTCTCCCGCTGAGCTACACGCCCATGCAAGGGGGATAGAGCGGCGCCGGATGGCCTGTCAAGCCGATCGCTCATCGCGGATCACCGGCGATCACGCCTTGTCGGCCCCCGGTTGGCGTCGCATGCTGCGGCTTCGATTGAGGCGCAGGAGTGACAATGACCGGCTGGCAGTTCTGGATCGACCGGGGGGGTACGTTCACCGATATCGTCGCGCGCGATCCGTCGGGCGCACTCTCCACCCATAAGCTGCTGAGCGAAAATCCGGGGCGCTATCGCGACGCCGCGATCGCCGGCATCCGCCGCGTGCTCGGCCTCGCCGAGGGCGCGCCGATCCCTGCCGGCACGATCGAGGCGGTGAAAATGGGCACCACGGTCGCCACCAACGCGCTGCTGGAGCGGCGCGGCGAGCGCACGCTATTGGTGGTCAACCCCGGCTTCGCCGACGCGCTGCGTATCGGCAATCAGGCGCGGCCGCGGCTGTTCGATCTCGCCATCACCCTGCCGAGCCTGCTGTATGAGGAAGTGGTGGAAATTCCCGGCCGGATCGCCGCCGATGGCAGCGAGGTGGCACCGCTCGACGAGGCCGCGGCGATCGCGGCGTTCGCGGCCGCCCGCGCGCGCGGGATTGCCGCCTGCGCCATCGTGCTGATGCACGCCTGGAAATACCCGGCGCATGAGGCGCGCCTCGCCGAATTGGCGCGCGAAGCAGGCTTCGCGCAGGTGTCGGCGAGCCATGTGGTGAGCCCGCTGCTGCGCCTCGTCCCGCGCGGCGATACCACGGTCGTGGATGCCTATCTCTCGCCGATCCTGCGCCGCTATGTCGATCAGGTGGCGGGCGAGTTGGCGGGCACGCCGCTGTTCTTCATGCAGTCGCATGGCGGTCTCGCCGAGGCGCGGCATTTCCAGGGCAAGGATGCCATTCTCTCCGGCCCGGCCGGCGGCATCGTCGGTGCCGTGCGCACCGCCGCCGGCGCCGGGCTTTCGCGCATCATCGGCTTCGACATGGGCGGCACCTCGACCGATGTCGCTCTCTATGACGGCGCCTTCGAGCGCGCCTTCGAGACCGAGGTGGCGGGCGTGCGGATGCGCGCGCCGATGATGGCGATCAATACCGTCGCCGCCGGCGGCGGCTCGATCCTGCATTTCGATGGCGCGCGCATCCGCGTCGGCCCCGACAGCGCCGGCGCCGATCCGGGGCCGGCGGCCTATCGGCGCGGTGGCCCGCTTACCGTCACCGACGCCAATGTCTGCATCGGCAAGCTGCAACCGGCGCATTTCCCGCCGATCTTCGGCCCCGATGGCGCGCAGCCGCTCGATGCCGAGGTGGTGGCGGAACGCTTCGCCACGCTTGCCGCCGAGATCGCCGCCGCCACCGGCGTGGTGCGCGATCCGCGTGACGTGGCGGAGGGGTTTTTGCGCGTCGCCGTCGCCAACATGGCCAATGCGATCAAGCAGGTCTCGGTGCAGAAGGGGCATGACGCGAGCCGCTTCGCGCTGGTGTGTTTCGGCGGCGCCGGCGGCCAGCATGCGTGCCTCGTGGCCGACGAACTGGGCATGGAGACGGTGTTCATCCATCCCTTCGCCGGCGTGCTCTCGGCCTATGGCATGGGCCTCGCCGATCAGATCGTGCTGCGCGAGCAGGCGGTGGAGCGGGCGTTCGAGGCCGCTGTGCTGCCCGAGCTGACAGCACTCGCCGACACGCTGGGTGCCGCGGCGGTGGCAGAATTGGAGGCGCAGGGTGCGGCAGCCGAACGCATCACCCTGCGCCGGCGGCTGCATCTGCGCTACGCCGGCACGGAAGCGGCGTTGATCGTCGATCTCGCCGGGATCGAGGCGGCGCGCGCGGCCTTCACCGAGGCGCACCGCGCCCGCTTCGGCTTCGCCACCCCCGAGCGCGCCCTGATCGTCGAGGCTGTCGCGGTGGAGGCGGTGGCGGCCGGCGAGGCGGTGCGGGAGGCGCCGCTCGCCGCGCGCGTGGGCGGTGCGCCAGAGCCGATCGAGCAGGTGGAGATCTGGACCGGCGGTGCGGCGCATCGCGCCCCGGTGTTCGAGCGCAGCAGCCTCTGCGCCGGCGATACGCTGGCCGGCCCCGCGCTGATCCGCGAGGCGAATGCGACCACCATGGTCGAGCCCGGCTGGGCGGCCGAGATCACCGCACAGGACCATATGCTGCTGCGTCGTGTCGCCGTGTTGCAGACGCGCGGGGCGGCGGCGGAGGGGCGGCCCGATCCGGTGCTGCTGGAGCTGTTCAACAACCTGTTCATGAACGTCGCCGAGCAGACCGGTGCGGTGTTGCAGAACACGGCGCAGAGCGTGAACATCAAGGAGCGACTCGATTTCTCCTGTGCGATTTTCGACGCCGAGGGCAATCTGATCGCCAATGCGCCGCATGTGCCGGTGCATCTGGGCGCCATGGGCGAGAGCGTGCGCACCGTGCGCCGCCTGCGTGCTGGCACGCTGAAGCCGGGCGACGTGGTGGCGCTGAACAATCCGTTCAACGGCGGCACCCATCTGCCCGACATCACCGTGATCACCCCGGTGTTCGACGAGGACGGGCGGGAGATCCGCTTCTTCCTCGGCAATCGGGGCCATCATGCCGATATCGGCGGCATCACCCCCGGCTCGACGCCGCCGGCCTCGCGCAATCTGGAGGAAGAGGGGGTGGTGATCGACGATTTCCTCCTCGTCGATGGCGGCCGCTTCCGCGAGGCCGAGTTCCACGCCCTGCTGACCGGTGCGCGCTATCCGGCGCGCAGCCCGGCGGTGAACATCGCCGACATCAAGGCGCAGGTGGCGGCGAACGAGAAGGGGGTGCAGGAGCTGCGCCGGGTCGTTGCGCACTACGGCTGGGCGGTGGTGCGCGCCTATATGGGCCATGTGATGGACAATGCCGAGGAGAGCGTGCGCCGCGTGATCGCGCGCCTCGGTAACGGGCGGTTCGACTATGTGATGGACAGCGGCGCGCCGCTCGCCGTCGCGGTCTCGGTCGATGCCACCGCGCGCACGGCGGTGATCGATTTCACCGGCACCGGGGCGCAGCGGGCGGAGAATAATTTCAACGCGCCCCCCGCCGTCACCCGCGCGGTGGTGCTCTATGTGTTCCGCTGTCTGGTGGGCGACGACATCCCGCTCAACGATGGCTGCCTGAAGCCGATCGACCTTGTCATCCCGCCCGGCAGCTTTCTCGCCCCGGTGCCCGGTTCGGCGGTGGTCGCCGGCAATACGGAGGTGAGCCAGGCGACCTGCAACGCGCTGTTCGGCGCGCTCGGCGCGATCGCCTGCAGCCAGGCGACGATGAACAACTTCCTGTTCGGCGACGCCACCTATCAATATTATGAAACCATCTGCGGCGGCACCGGCGCCGGCCCGGGGTTCGACGGCACCTCGGCGGTGCAGACGCACATGACAAACACCCGCATGACCGACCCCGAAGTGCTGGAACTGCGCTACCCGGTGCGGCTCGAGAGCTTCGCCATCCGCCGTGGCTCCGGCGGCGCCGGGCGGCATCGTGGCGGCGATGGCGCGCTGCGGCGGATCCGCTTTTTGGCGCCGATGACGGCGGTGATCGTCGCCTCGCGCCGGGCGGTGGCGCCCTTCGGCCTCGAAGGCGGCGCCCCTGGAGCGGCCGGTGCGCAATGGGTCGAGCGTGCCGATGGCACGCGCGAGACGCTCGCGGGTACCGCGCGGGCCGATCTGCTGCCCGGCGATGTGTTCGTGATCGCGACGCCGGGCGGCGGCGGCTACGGCATCGGCTAGAGCATGATCGCGTCAGTCTGCACCGGCCCGCACTCCCACCCAGCCACCCATGACAGTATGGTGAATGGGTGGCCGGGTGGGGGTGCGGCCGGTGCAGACTGACGTTGAACATATGAGGCTTTAGCTTGCGCGCGCTTCGCCTGCTCGCCGCCGGCCTTGCGGCGTTGCTGGTGCTGGCGCTGCTGGCGGCGGCGTTCGGCCCCGGGCTGCTCGACTGGAGCCGCTATCGCGGCCGCATCGCCCTGCTCGCCTCCGCCGCCCTCGGCCAGAGCGTGCGCATCGACGGCGCCGTCGGCCTGCGTCTGCTGCCGCAGCCGGAGTTGATGGCGGCGGGGGGGCGCATGGATGGCGGCGCGCATGGGCTGAGTGTCGCCGCGCGCGAGCTGCGCCTGCGCGTGGCGCTCGGGCCGCTGCTCGGCGGGCGGATCGATGCGCGCGAACTGGTGCTGCGCGGGGTCGATCTGCGCCTGCCCTGGCCGCTGACGCCCGATACGCTGGCGCTGCGCCGCCCGCCCTGGCTCGCCGCCCTTTCGGCGCGGATCGAGGACGGGGTGCTGCGGATCGGCACCTTGCGGGTGAGCGGCATCGAGGCCGCCCTCACCCTCGGCGCCGCACCCGGCGAGGTGGCCGCCGCCGGGGCCGCGCGTGTCGACGGCAGGCCCTGGCGCTTCGATGCAAGGCTGTCCGGCATCGGGCGGGATGGCTCCGCCGCACTCTCGCTGGCGCTGAGCGGCGAGGCGGCGGCGCGCGGCACGCGGCTCGCCTTCGCCGGCCAGATCGCGCCCGACCGCTCGCTCGCCGGCCGGCTGCTCGCCTTCGGGCCGGATCTTTCGTTGCTGCTGCCCGCCCCGGCGCTGCCGTTTCGCGCCGAGGGACGGCTCAGCCTGGCCGAGGGGCTGGCGGTCGCCGACGATCTGGCGCTGCAACTGGGGGGGCGGGCGGCGCGGGCGGCGCTGGCGCTGCGCCTGGCGCCAGTGCCGCGGCTCGATCTGTCGCTGGCGGCGAGCCGTATCGGGCTCGATGTCTGGCTGCCCGTGCTGCTGCATGGCGAGGGGCTGACCTGGCCGGTCGGCCTCGATATCTCGGCCGAGGAAGCGAGCCTTGCCGGGCGTAGCCTGCGCCGGCTGCGCGCCACATTCGAACTCGGCCCCGACGCGGTGCAACTGCGCATGTTCACCGCCGACCTGCCGGGCGAGGCGCGGCTCGGCCTGTCCGGCACCCTGACGCGTGGCGCGGCCGTGCGCTTCGTCGGTACCGCGAGCCTCGCCGCGCCGGCGCTGCGCAGCACGCTCGGCGAACTCGCCGGTGCCGACGGGCTGCCGCCGGGCCTGCTCGCCGGTCTGCCGCCGGCCGTGCTCGGCCGCGCCACGCTCACCGCAGAGCTGCTGGCGACTCCCGGGACGCTGCGGTTCACCGGCCTCGCCGGCACGCTCGACGACAGCACGCTCGCCGGCACGCTGGCGCTGCGCATCGGCGCCCGCCCCGATATCGATGCCGACCTCACGCTCGATGCGCTGGCGCTCGACCCCTGGATGCCGGCGACGCGCGCCGATGCGCTGCGTATCGGCGCGGCACTGCGGGCGGCGGATGTCGATCTGCGTCTGCGCATCGCGCGGGCGAGTCTCGCCGGGCAGGCCATCGTGGGCCTGCGTCTGGACGCCGCCGCCACCGCCGGCGTGCTGCGGCTCGCACAACTGCAAGCGAGCGTAGGCGGCGTGCAGGCCGCACTCTCCGGCACGCTCGGCGCCGATGGCGGCATCACCGACGGCCGGCTCGCGGTGAGCACGCCGGATGCGACGCCGCTGGCGGCCCTGCTGCCGCCCGGCTGGCGCGGCAGTCCGGCGCTCTGGCAGGGGCCGGGGCGGCTGCAGGTGCGCGCCAGCGGGCCGCCGGCGGCGCTCGCGCTGCAACTCGACGCCGATCTGGCCGATGCGCATCTGAGCGCGCAACCGGTGCTCGACCTGCCGGCCGGCAGTTGGCGCGGCCCGCTCACGCTCCGCCATCCGGGTGCGCCACGGCTGCTGCGCGCGCTCGGCCTCGATACCGCGCGTGGCTGGGTGGGCGAGGGGTCGCTCTCGCTGATCGCCGTGCTCTCCGGGCGCCCTGGCGCGCTCGTCGCCGAGTCCTTCGAGATCAGCGCCGGGCTGCTGCACGCCACCGGCGCGCTGAGCCTCGTGCAGGGGCGGCTCGGCGGGCATCTCGATGCCGAGACGCTGCCGCTGCCCTATCCCGACCTGCGCTCGAACCAGCCGCTGCCTTTCGCCTCCCTCGCCGGCTGGGGTGGGGTGGTGCAACTGCGGGCGGCGCATGTGCTGGTGGGCGCGAGCGTGGTGGCGGAGCAGGCGTCGGGGATGCTCGCGCTCGATGGCTCGGTGCTGCGCGTGCAGGGGATCGCCGCGCAACTCGCCGGCGGCCGGCTCGGCGGTGCGGCGACGATCGATGCCGGCGCACAGCCGCCCCGGCTGCACGCGGCCCTCGACGTCACTGGCGCGACGATCGGGCGCAAGCTGACCGGGCTGCCGGTCGATCTGCTCGGCGGCCGGGCGGATGGCGGTTTCGACCTGCGCGCCAGCGGCTATAGCGCGGCCACACTGCTCGCCACCCTGGCCGGCGAGGCGCGGCTCGCGGCGCGGGATGGGCGGATCGGCGGCCTCGGTCTACCCGATGGCGGCGCCTTTCAAAGCCTCGACCTGGAGGCGCACCTCGCCGGAGGGGTGCTGAACCTGCCGGCGGGCCGGATACAGACCGCGAACGGCGCGGCCGCGCTCTCCGGCAGCCTCGACCTGCCCGATTCGACGATGAATCTGCGCTTTCGCCTGCATCCCGCGCAGCCCGGTGCCCCGGCCGCCGCCCTGCAACTGATCGGCCCACTGGCCGCGCCGCAACGCCTGCCCGAATTGCTGCCGCCGTGATCGCTCAAGGCGGCGTGATCGCTCGAGCCGGCACCGGCCCGCGCCCCCACCCGGCCACCCATGCGCGTATACTGCCGTGGGTGGCCGGGTGGGGGTGCGGGCCGGTGCCAGCTTTTGCAAATCGAACCCGTCCCTCCGCCGCGCTGCTTGACTTCGTAAAATCCCGCCACTAGTTTCCGCCCCCTCGGCCGGCCTGATCGCTCTTCGGGCCTGCCGTCATCGACAGTCGCCACAGTATGCGGTGCCGCCAACCTCACGTTGGCCCAGGCTGCGTATCGAGGAGAGAGCCCGCGCGGGGGATGCACCCTGTTCGGGCGCTTGGCTGTGAGATGGCGGGGTCGGGGTGTGACGCAGGTGTTTAGGGACAGGTAGGCCGATGCCGACCATCAACCAGTTGATTACCAAAGGGCGCGAGCCCAGTAAGACGCGCAACAAGGTGCCGGCTCTACAGGGCTGTCCGCAGAAGCGCGGCGTATGCACGCGCGTCTACACGACGACACCGAAGAAGCCGAACTCCGCCCTGCGTAAAGTCGCCAAGGTTCGCCTCACCAACGGCTATGAAGTGGTGAGCTACATCCCCGGCGAGGGACATAATCTGCAGGAACACAGCGTCGTGCTGATCCGCGGCGGCCGCGTGAAGGATCTGCCGGGTGTGCGCTATCACATCCTGCGCGGCGTGCTCGATACCCAGGGTATCGCCAAGCGCCGTCAGCGGCGTTCGCTGTACGGCGCGAAGCGGCCGAAGTAGAGGAGTTCTCAGATGAGTCGTCGCCACCGCGCGGTCAAGCGCGAAACCCTCCCGGACGCCAAATTCGGCGATACCGTCATTGCGCGTTTCATGAACGCGCTGATGTACGACGGCAAGAAATCGGCCGCCGAAGGCATCGTCTATGGCGCTCTCGATGTGATGAAAAAGCGCGGTGGTGCGGCCGCCGATCCGGTACGGATGTTTCACGAGGCGCTTGACAACGTCAAGCCGGCGGTGGAAGTCCGCTCGCGCCGTGTGGGCGGGGCGACTTATCAGGTGCCGGTGGAAGTGCGGATCGAGCGTCGGCAGGCGCTGGCGATTCGCTGGATCATCGATGCGGCGCGCAAGCGCGGCGAGCACACGATGGAAGACCGGTTGTCGAACGAACTGATGGATGCGGTCAACAATCGTGGCTCCGCGGTGAAAAAGCGCGAAGACACCCACCGCATGGCCGAAGCGAACAAGGCATTCAGCCATTATCGCTGGTAGATTTTCAACCCAACCCTGGACGAGACGCGGGAACGGAGCATAGGACGATGGCCAAGGCGAAATTCGAGCGCAATAAGCCGCATTGCAACATCGGCACGATCGGCCATGTGGACCATGGCAAGACGTCGTTGACCGCGGCGATCACCAAGGTGTTGGCGAAATCCGGTGGTGCGACGTTCACCGCCTACGACCAGATCGACAAGGCGCCGGAAGAGCGTGCGCGCGGCATCACGATCTCGACCGCCCATGTCGAGTACGAGACGAAGAACCGTCACTATGCCCATGTCGATTGCCCCGGCCATGCCGATTATGTGAAGAACATGATCACCGGTGCGGCACAGATGGATGGCGCCATCCTCGTGGTCTCCGCCGCCGATGGTCCGATGCCGCAGACGCGCGAGCACATCCTGCTCGCCCGTCAGGTCGGCGTGCCGGCGCTGGTGGTGTTCCTCAACAAGGTGGACATGGTCGACGATCCGGAGTTGCTGGAACTCGTCGAGATGGAAGTGCGCGAGCTGCTGACCAGCTATCAGTTTCCAGGCGACGACATTCCGATCGTCAAGGGCTCGGCGCTCTGCGCTCTCGAAGACCGCAACCCGGAGCTTGGCGAGCAGGCGATCCTGCAATTGATGGAAGCTGTCGACAGCTATATTCCGCAGCCGGAACGCCCGAAGGACCGGCCGTTCCTGATGCCGATCGAAGACGTGTTCTCGATCTCCGGCCGTGGCACGGTGGTGACGGGACGCATCGAGCGCGGCATCGTCAATGTCGGCGACGAGGTCGAGATCGTCGGGCTGAAGGCGACGAGCAAGACCATCGTGACCGGTGTCGAAATGTTCCGCAAGCTGCTCGATCAGGGTCAGGCGGGTGATAATGTCGGCGCTCTGCTGCGCGGCACCAAGCGCGAGGATGTCGAGCGCGGGCAGGTGTTGGCGAAGCCGGGTTCGATCACGCCGCACACGAAGTTCAAGGCCGAAGCTTATATTCTGACCAAGGAAGAGGGTGGCCGGCACACGCCGTTCTTCACCAATTACCGGCCGCAGTTCTATTTCCGCACCACCGATGTCACCGGTGTGGTCAGTCTGCCGGAAGGCACCGAGATGGTGATGCCGGGCGATAACGTGTCGATGGATGTCGAACTCATCGCGCCGATCGCGATGGATGACGGTCTGCGTTTCGCCATTCGCGAAGGTGGCCGCACCGTTGGTGCAGGCGTCGTCGCGAAAATTACCGCCTGACCATCGGGCGCTGCTTCGTCAAGCTGGAACGAGAGATATGGATAATCAGAATATCCGCATTCGGCTCAAAGCCTATGATCACCGAGTGCTCGACTCCAGCACCAAGGAGATCGTGAATACGGCGAAGCGGACCGGGGCGCGCGTGCGCGGCCCGATTCCGCTGCCCACGCATATCGAGCGTTTCACGGTCAATCGCTCACCGCATGTCGACAAGAAAAGCCGTGAGCAGTTTGAAATCCGAACGCATCGCCGCTTGCTCGACATCGTCGAGCCGACACCGCAGACCGTGGACGCGCTGATGAAGCTCGACCTCGCCGCGGGCGTCGATGTCGAGATCAAGATTTAAGGGGTAGGGTGATGCGGTCGGGACTGCTGGCGCAAAAACTGGGGATGACACGCATCTTCCTCGATGACGGAACCCATGTCCCGGTGACGGTCCTGCATGTCGATGCCTTGCAGGTCGTCGCCGCACGGACGATGGAACGGGATGGCTATGTGGCACTGCAACTCGGTGCCGGGGTGGCAAAGGTGAAAAATGTCACCAAGCCGAATAAAGGCCATTTCGCACAGGCCAAGGTCGAGCCGAAAAAGAAGCTGGTCGAGTGCCGGGTGACGCCGGACGCGATGCTCGAAGTGGGCGCACAATTATCTGCGGCGCATTTCACGGTCGGGCAGAAAGTCGACGTGGCCGGGGTGTCGAAGGGCAAGGGATTTGCCGGTGCGATGAAACGCTGGAACTTCGCCGGTCTGGAAGCGAGCCATGGCGTTTCGATCAGCCATCGCAGCCACGGTTCGACCGGCAACCGCCAGGATCCGGGCAAGACATTCAAGAACAAGAAAATGGCAGGCCACCTCGGTGACAAGCGGATTACCACGCTCAATCTCGAAGTGGCGCTGGTCGATGCTGGCAAGGGATTGCTGATGGTCAAGGGTGCCGTATCGGGTGGCAAGGGCGGCTGGGTTTTCGTGCGCGACGCCGTCAAGAAGCCGCTACCGGCCGATGTGCCGTTTCCGGCAGCGCTGGTTGGTTGAGGAAAAGCAAAGTGCAGATCTCCGTAAAGACGTTCGACAACGGCGATGCCGGAATGTCCGAACTACCCGAGGCGATTTTCGGCCAGGCGCCGCGACTCGACATCATGGCGCGTGTGGTGCGTTGGCAGTTGGCCGCCCGGCGGAGCGGTAATCATCGCACGAAGGGCATGGGCGAGGTCTCCGGAACCACGCGCAAGCCGTACAAGCAGAAAGGCACCGGTAACGCGCGTCAGGGCAGCTTGCGCGCGCCACAGTTTCGCACCGGCGGTGTGGTGCATGGGCCGGTGGTGCGTGATCATGGCTCTGATCTGCCCAAGAAAATCCGCCGTCTCGGGCTGATTTCGGCGCTGTCGCAGAAGCAGGCGGAGGGCAAGCTTGTGGTTCTGGACAACGTCACCTGTGTCGCGAAGACGAAGGAATTCCATCGTCGCGCACTCTCGTTCGGCTGGCGTTCGGCGCTGATCGTCGATCATGAGGTCGATGTATCGACACAACTCGCGTGCCGCAATCTGCATGAATTCGATATCCTTCCGGCGGCCGGCGCGAATGTCTACGATATTCTCAACCATGATGTTCTGGTGCTGACCCGTAACGGGGTGGCCGCTCTCGAACGGCGTCTGATCGGGGAGGTTTCGCCATGAGTTCGCCGTTGCTGCGCGGCCAGACCGCGCGTCGTGATGCGGCCAATCTGAGTCGTGAGAGCATGTACCAGATCGTGCGTTCACCGGTCGTGACCGAAAAGGCCACATTGGTCGGCGAGAAAAACCAACTGGTGTTTCGTGTGGCGATAGACTCCAGCAAACCCCAGATCAAGGCTTCCGTCGAAGGGTTGTTCGGCGTGAAGGTTCTCGCCGTCAACACCGTCCTGGTAAAAGGAAAGTCGAAGCGCTTTCGCGGTCGTCCCGGCCAGCGCAGTGATGTCAAGAAAGCCTATGTTCAACTTGCCGAGGGTCAGTCGGTTGATCTCTCGAACGGCCTGAGCTGACGGTCAAGGATCTGGGGATACGGCGATGGCACTCAAGCATTTCAATCCAGTGACGCCAAGCCTGCGCGGCACGATCCTGGTTGCTCGTTCCGAGCTTTGGAAGGGTAAGCCGGTAAAAGCGCTCAGCGAGGGCAAAATCGGCACCGGCGGGCGTAATAATCATGGCCATATCACCTCGCGCTTTCGTGGTGGCGGCCATAAGCAATCGTATCGCTATGTTGATTTCAAACGTCGCAAAATGGATATGCAGGCGAGTGTCGAACGGTTGGAATACGATCCCAATCGTTCCGCCTTCATCGCTCTGATCAAGTATCAGGACGGTGAACTCGCCTATATACTCGCGCCACAGCGTTTGCGTGCCGGCGATGTCGTGATGGCTGGCAGCCGGGTTGACATCAAGCCGGGGAATGCCATGCCGCTTGCTGCGATTCCTGTCGGCACCATCATCCATAACATCGAACTCAAGGTTGGAGCGGGTGGCAAGCTGGCCCGGGCGGCGGGTACTTATGCGCAATTGGTCGGTAAAGACTCGGGCTATGCACAGATCAAGTTGACGTCTGGCGAGTTGCGGGTGGTTCGCGCCGAATGCATGGCCAGTATCGGTGCGGTATCCAATCCGGACAACTCCAATGCGCATATCGGCAAAGCCGGTCGGCAGCGCTGGTTGGGCCGGCGGCCACATAATCGTGGCGTGGTGATGAACCCGGTTGATCATCCGCATGGTGGCGGTGAAGGGCGGACATCCGGTGGCCGTCATCCGGTGACGCCCTGGGGCAAGCCGACGAAGGGTTACAAGACCCGGGCGAACAAGCGCACGGATTCGATGATCGTGCGTGGACGTAACAAGGGCAAAGGCTGACATCATGGCACGTTCCGTCTGGAAAGGCCCGTTCGTCGATGGGTATCTGCTCAAAAAGGCGGAAGTCGCCCGCGAGTCGAGCCGCAACGAAATCATCAAGATCTGGTCGCGCCGGTCGACCATCTTGCCGCAGTTCGTCGGGCTGACGTTCGGGGTCTACAACGGCCACAAATTTTTGCCGGTCCAGGTCTCGGAAAACATGGTCGGACATCGTTTTGGTGAATTTTCACCAACGCGGACGTTCACCGGCCATTCGGCCGATAAGAAGGTAAAGCGGGGCTGACATGAGCAAGCCGAAACATCCGCGACTGCTGCTCGACAACGAGGCGCAGGCGATCTTGAATAATCTGCGCGTCAGCCCTCGCAAGCTCAATCTGGTGGCGGGAATGATTCGCAATCTACCTGCGGCCGCCGCCGTCTCCACGCTTACGTTCAGCAAGCGCCGGATTGCGCAGGATGTAAGGAAGGCGCTGGAGAGCGCGATTGCCAACGCGGAGAACAACCATCGGCTGGACGTCGATCGTCTGGTCGTCACCAAGGCCGAAGTTGGGCGCGCGGTCGTGATGCGGCGGTTTCATGCCCGTGGCCGGGGACGTTCTTCGCGCATCGAGAAGTGGTTCAGCAATCTGCGCATTATCGTCGCCGAGCGTGAGGCGGAAGATGCCGCCGTTTCCGCCCAGGGAAGGAAGGCTTAGTCATGGGTCATAAAGTCAACCCGATCGGGCTGCGTCTCGGCATCAATCGGACGTGGGATAGTCGCTGGTTCGCTGGCGCGGATTACGCGAAGCTGTTGCATGACGATCTGAAGCTGCGCTCCTATTTGCGTGGCAAATTGTCCGGCGCCGGCGTCTCTCGTGTGGTGATCGAACGGCCGGCGAAAAAGCCCCGCGTGACGATCTATGCGGCGCGTCCCGGCGTCGTCATCGGTCGTAAGGGGCAGGATATCGAAGTATTGCGCCGCGAGTTGGGCGTGATGGCAAAGTCGGAAGTTTCGTTGAATATCGTCGAGATTCGCAAGCCGGAAATTGATGCGACGCTGGTTGCTGAAAACATCGCGCAGCAGCTCGAACGGCGCGTGGCGTTTCGGCGGGCAATGAAGCGCGCCGTACAGTCGGCGATGCGGCTGGGTGCCCAGGGCATTCGCATCAATTGCGGTGGCCGGCTGGGTGGCGCGGAAATTGCCCGCGTCGAGTGGTATCGTGAGGGACGCGTGCCGCTACATACATTGCGCGCCGATATTGATTTTGGTGTTGCCACGGCAAAGACGACGTATGGGACATGCGGCGTGAAAGTGTGGATCTTCAAGGGCGAAATTCTGGCGCATGATCCGATGGCGCAAGACAGGCGCGCCGCAGAGCAAGCGCCGCAGCGCTGAGGGCAGACGAAGATGCTTTCTCCAAAACGCACTAAATTTCGTAAGGCTCACAAGGGCCGTATCCACGGTCTCGCCAAAGGGGGAACGACCCTCAATTTCGGCACCTATGGTCTCAAGGCGCTTGAGCCGGAGCGGGTGACGGCGCGGCAGATCGAGTCCGCGCGGCGTGCCATCACGCGTGCCATGAAGCGCGCCGGGCGTGTGTGGATCAGGATTTTTCCCGACGTCCCGGTCTCGACGAAGCCTGCCGAAGTGCGCATGGGCTCGGGTAAAGGTAGCCCGGAATTCTGGGTCTGTCGCGTGAAGCCGGGTCGCATCATGTTCGAGATCGATGGCGTGGGTAGCGACGTCGCGCAGGAAGCGTTGACACTGGGAGCGGCGAAATTGCCGATCAAGACGAAATTCGTGACCCGTATCGGGGATGCATAACGATGGCCAAGGCTGCTGATATGCGCGCGAAGACTGGCGATGAGCTCGCGTCTCTTCTGCTCGATCTGCGCAAGGAGCAATTCAATCTTCGCTTCCAGAAGGTGACGGCGCCGCAGACCAACACCGCACGCGTCAAGGTGGTGCGTCGTGACATCGCGCGGGTGAAGACGATGCTGACGCAGAAATCGTCGGCGGTCGGGAAATCTGTCGCTCCAGAGCCACGCTCTGGGCAAAGTTTGTAGGGAGAGGCGCAATGCCGAGGCGCGTTCTCGCTGGCCGGGTGACCAGCGACAAGATGGATAAGACGGTGACGGTGCTCGTCGATCGGCGCATCATGCATCCGCTGTATAAAAAATTCATTCGCCGCTCTAAAAAATATGCGGCGCATGACGAGGTCAATCTGTGTCGTGAAGGCGATCTCGTGCGCATCATCGAGTGCCCGCCGATCAGTAAGCGCAAGACTTGGATGGTGGTCGAACGTAATGGCGAGCCGCTGTCGGCCGACGTCGTTCTTCCCGAGAAAGAGGCGGCCGGTCGATGATTCATCCCGAGACCAATCTCGATGTGGCGGATAATTCCGGTGCGCGTCGCGTGCAGTGCATCAAGGTGTTGGGTGGCTCGAAGCGCAAGACCGCTTCGGTCGGCGATGTGATCGTGGTTTCGATCAAGGATGCGATTCCGCGCGGCAAGGTGAAGAAGGGGGATGTGCATCAGGCGGTCATCGTGCGTACCTCCTTTCCGGTGCGTCGCACCGATGGCAGCGCGATCCGCTTCGATCGGAATGCAGCCGTTTTGATCAACAAGCAGATGGAGCCGATCGGTACGCGCATTTTTGGCCCGGTGGTGCGCGAATTGCGCGCCCGGCGTTTCATGAAGATCATCAGTCTGGCGCCGGAGGTGCTGTGAGCCATGGCCGCGAGAATTCGTAAAGGCGACCGGGTCGAAGTGATCAGCGGCAGCAGCAAAGGGCGGCGCGGGGAAGTGTTGCGTGTGCTGCCGAAAGATGAGCGCGCCGTGGTACAGGGTGTGGCGCTGGTCAAACGGCACACCAAGGCGACATCGGTCGGCCAGCAGGGTGGGATCATCGAGCGCGAGGCGTCGATCCATCTGTCCAATCTGATGCTGATCGATCCGAAAACCGACAAGCCGACGCGGATCGGTTTCCGTGTGCTCGCCGACGGCCGCAAGATGCGGATCGCAAAGCGCAGTGGCGAAGCGCTCGAGAGCTGAGGATCGAACGATGGGCGAGACGCAACACACCACCCGGCCGCGCATGCAGGTGCTCTATACCGAGGAACTGCGGCCAAAGCTGCAGGTGGAGTTCAATTATCGCAACCCGATGCAGGTGCCACGTCTGGAAAAGATCGTCATCAACATGGGTGTTGGTGAGGCAGCGGCCGATCAGAAGAAGCTCGATGCCGCAGTTGCCGAGCTTGCACTGATCAGTGGCCAGAAGCCTGTCAAAACGCTGGCTCGTAAGGCGATCGCAGGGTTCAAAATTCGCGAAGGATTGCCGATCGGCTGCAAGGTGACGTTGCGGCGCGCGAAGATGTTCGAATTCCTCGATCGTCTCGTGACGATCGCATTGCCCAGGGTTCGCGATTTCCGTGGCATTGGCGGCAAAGGCTTCGACGGGCGCGGCAATTTCGCGATGGGTATGCGCGAGCAGATCGTATTTCCCGAGATCGTCTATGACAAAGTCGATGCCATCCGTGGGATGGATATCGTTTTTGTCACCACCGCAAAAACCGATGCGGAGGCGAAGGCTTTATTGAAGGGCTTCCAGATTCCCTTTGCCGCGTGAGCGGTGGTGGAGCGGAATGTGACGGTAAAGGCGTGTTGGAAAACGGTCGGGGTAAGCTCGATGCGTTCCGGAGGGCAGGGTTAGATGGCGAAGACGTCGGCGGTTAATCGGAACAAGCGGCGTGAGGTGATGGCGGCGCGCGACCGGGCGAAACGAGCGGCCTTGAAAGCGATCATGATGGATCGTTCGCTGCCGGTCGAGGATCGGTTCAATGCCTCGATCAAGCTTGCGGAACTGCCGCGTAACGGGGCGGCCGGGCGGGTTCGGCTGCGCTGCGAACTCACCGGTCGCTCGCGTGGCAACTACAAGAAATTCAAGCTGTGCCGTATCGCCTTGCGCGACCTCGCCAGTGCCGGGCAGATCCCCGGCATGGTCAAGGCGAGCTGGTAGGGGGGATCATGTCAGTCTCCGATCCATTGGGTGATATGCTCACCCGTATTCGTAACGCGCAGCGTGCGCGCCATGCGATGTGCGTCGCGCCCGCGTCGAAATTGCGCGCCAATGTGCTCGACGTGCTCAAGCGCGAGGGGTTCATTCGTGGCTTTTCCGCCGAGGAATTGCGCCCTGGCGTCGCGCGCTTGCGGATCGAGTTGAAGTATAACGAGGGTGAGCCGGTGATCAAAGAGATCTCGCGCGTCTCCACGCCGGGGCGGCGGGTGTATTCAAAGATCAAGGAGCTACCGCGAGTTTATGCGGGGCTTGGTATCTCGATCATCTCCACGCCGCGCGGGGTTTTGAGCGATGCGGAAGCACGCGCCGCCAATGTCGGTGGCGAAGTGCTGTGCCGCGTGTTCTGAGGAGCTGATCGCATGTCTCGTGTAGGGAAATATCCGGTGCCGCTGCCGGCCGGGGTCGAGGTCGCGGTCGAGCACCAGGTACTGACCGCGAAGGGCCGGCTCGGTCAGATGTCGCTGCCGCTCACCGATCTGGTCGATGTCAGTGTCGAAGGCGCCAGCGTGACGATCGCACCGCGTGGTTCCGAGCGTCAGGCGCGGATGATGTGGGGCACCACGCGGGCGCTGGTGGCCAATATGGTCAAGGGGGTCTCGGTCGGCTATGTGCGGTCGATGGAAATCACCGGCACCGGTTATCGTGCCGCGGTGCAAGGCGGCAATCTGGTGATGAATCTCGGCTTTTCGCATGATGTGGTCTATGCGATCCCGCCGGGCATCAAGATCGTCTGCGAGCGGCCGACGGCGATCAAGGTCGAGGGAGTCGATAAGCGCCTCGTCGGACAGGTGGCGGCCGAAATTCGCGCCTGGCGCGAGCCTGAGCCGTATAAGGGCAAGGGCGTCAAATACGATACCGAGACGATTCGTCGCAAGCAGGGCAAGAAGAAGTGACATGAGCGATATCAAGGAACGCAAACTGCGCCGGCGGCAGCGTCTGCGCCATCAGTTGCGCCGCAAATCCTCCGGTCGTCCCCGGCTGTCGGTGTTCCGTTCGGGCAAAAATATCTACGCCCAGGTGATCGACGATGCCGCTGGCCGCACGCTTGCCGCGGCCTCCAGTCTCGACAAGGAATTGCGCGAGTCTCTGTCGACCGGGGCGGATCGGGCGGCGGCGAGCGCCGTCGGCAAACTGGTGGCGGCGCGGGCGCAGGCGGCGGGGATCGTCGAAGTGGTGTTCGATCGCGGCGAATATCTGTATCACGGCCGGGTCAAGGCCCTGGCGGAGGCCGCTCGCGAGGGCGGATTGGCGTTCTGAGCGGCCAGGGGAGAAGCAAGTCGATGGCGCGTGATTCGAGGGATGGCCGTAACCGCGAGCGTGATCGCGACGGCGGCGACGAATTGATCGACAAGCTGGTGACGATCAATCGCGTGGCCAAGGTGGTCAAAGGTGGCCGGCGTTTCGCTTTCGCCGCCCTCGTCGTCGTTGGAGATCAGAAGGGGCGCGTCGGCTATGGCGCGGGCAAGGCGCGTGAAGTGCCCGAGGCGATCCGCAAGGCGACCGATCGGGCGAAGCGCACGATGATCCGTGTGCCGATGAAGGAAGGCAGGACATTGCATTTCGACGTGCAGGGGCAGTTCGGTGCCGGTTCGGTGGTGGTTCGCTCGGCGGCGGCCGGCACCGGCATCATCGCCGGTGGACCGATGCGTGCCGTGTTCGAGAGCCTCGGCATCGGCGATGTGGTGGCGAAGAGCCTGGGCAGCCGCAATCCGCATAACATGGTGAAAGCCACCTTCGCAGCGTTGCAGCGCTGCGCCAGCCCGCGTTCCGTCGCGTCGCGCCGGGGCAAGAAGGTCGCCGATCTGCTCGGGCGCCGCGATGCGCCGCTGGCGCAGGAGGTGGCCGATGTCTGAGAGACCCATGCTACGGGTGACGCAGATCGCCTCCGGCCTGGGCCGCAAGCCGGACCAGCGGGCGACGCTGATCGGCCTCGGGCTGCGCCGGATGCGCCAAACCCGCGAACTCGAGGATACGCCGTCCGTGCGTGGGATGATCGCCAAGGTGGCGCATCTGGTGCGGGTCGAGACAGAACGCTGAGTCCGTTGGCGGGCATTCCCGCGACGGCAAAGGAAGTGCCATGAAATTCAATGAATTGCGTGACAATCCCGGCGCCCATTTGAAGTCGAAGCGGCTCGGCCGGGGGATCGGCTCGGGCAAAGGCAAGACCTCGGGCAAGGGCGTGAAGGGGCAGAAGGCACGCGAGGGCGTGGCCCTCAACGGTTTTGAGGGCGGCCAGTTGCCGATCTACCGCCGGTTGCCGAAGCGCGGGTTCGTCAACGTGTTCCGCATCAGCTATGCGCCGCTCAATCTCGGGACGCTAGAGCGCGCGTTTGCGGCCGGTCGGCTGGATGCGACGGTGCCGGTCGATGAGGCGATGATCCGTGCCGCCGGGTTGGTGCGTAGCGGCAAGGCGACCGGTATTCGCCTGCTCGCCAAGGGCGAGATCACGCGGGCGGTGACGATTGCCGTCTCCGGCGCCTCGGCCGCGGCGATCGCGGCGGTAGAGCAGGCCGGCGGCGTGGTGCATACCACGCGCGCGAAGGCCGAGCCGGCGGCGGCCTGAGCCGCCACCACCGTTTCGCGTGCCGCCATGCGGCGGGGTTAGCGCATCCTGGCTTGCGTATTGCCGGTTGTAGCGGCAAACTGAAATGAATGGCAGGGAAGCGCTCGCCTCGGCTGGTTAGCGCCGCTTGTTAGGGAAGGGACGCGCATGGCTTCGGCGGCCGAACAACTGGCGGCGAACTTCAATCTGGGCGTGTTCTCCAAGGCGACCGAACTGCGCAAGCGGATCTGGTTCACGCTCGGCGCGCTGATCATCTATCGCATCGGCACCTATATCCCTGTCCCCGGCATCGATGCCGGGGTGATGGGGGAATTGCTGCAGCGCAACGGCGGCGGCATCCTGGGCATGTTCAACATGTTCACCGGGGGCGCGCTTGGCCGGATGACGGTCTTTGCCCTCAATATCATGCCCTATATCAGCGCCAGCATCATCGTGCAGTTGATGACGGCGGCCATTCCCGCGCTCGAATCGCTCAAGAAAGAGGGTGAGAGCGGGCGCAAGAAGATGAACCAATACACCCGCTATCTCACCGTGGTGATTGGTATCTTCCAATCTTACGGGATCGCGATCGGGCTCGAGAGCATGCGCGGCAGCTTCGGCCCGGCGGTGATCGATCCCGGCTGGTTCTTTCGTCTGTCCTGCGTCGTCACCCTGGTTGGCGGCACGATGTTTTTGATGTGGCTCGGCGAGCAGATCACCGCGCGCGGCGTCGGCAATGGCATCAGCCTGATCATCTTCTCCGGCATCGTCGCCAATCTGCCGCATGCGCTGGCCAATCTGCTCGAACTCGGCCGCACCGGGGCGCTGTCGCCGGTGTTCATCGTCGGGTTTTTCGTGGTCGCCGTCGCCGTGATCGCCTTCATCGTGTTCATGGAGCGGGCGCATCGCCGTGTTGTGGTGCAATACCCCAAACGCCAGGTCGGCACCCGCATGTTCGGCGGCGATTCCACCCATATGCCGCTCAAACTGAATACCGCCGGGGTCATCCCGCCCATCTTCGCCAGCTCGATCCTGTTGATTCCGGCGACGATTTCGGGGTTTTCGCGCAGCGGCACGCCGGGCTGGCTGAGCTGGATCGGTGTGCAGCTCGGGCATGGCCAGCCGCTCTATATGCTGTTCTACGCGGTCATGATCATCTTCTTCGCCTATTTCTACACGGCGGTGGTGTTCAACCCGCAGGAGACCGCCGATAATCTGAAGAAATACGGCGGCTTCATCCCTGGCATCCGGCCGGGGGCGGCGACCGCCGATTATTTCGATTATGTGCTCACCCGGCTGACCACGGTTGGCGCGCTCTATGTCGCCGCCGTGTGCCTGCTGCCTGAGGTGTTGATCAGCCGTTATGGCGTGCCGTTCTATTTTGGCGGCACCAGCTTGATGATCATCGTCTCGGTGACGATGGATACGGTGACGCAGGTACAGTCGCATCTGCTGGCGCATCAATATGAGGGATTGATCCGCAAATCACGCGGACGAGGGCGAGGAAAATGAACCAGCGGCTGGTCTTGATTCTGCTTGGCCCGCCGGGTGCCGGCAAGGGAACCCAGGCCAAACGTCTCCAGGCCAGACATCATCTGGTGCAGATTGCCACCGGCGACATGCTGCGCGCGGAGGTGGCCGCCGGCAGCGCCATCGGTGCGCAGGCCAAGGCGATCATGGAGGCCGGCCAACTGGTGCCGGATGCGGTGATCATCGC
>DAHXNW010000301.1 GCA_027365195.1 Acetobacteraceae bacterium | reverse complement strand
TTTGCTCCGTCGCCGAGGCAGTCGCCCTTTTGCGCGACCTGCCACCGCCGCTGCTGGTGCATGCGCCGGCCACCCTGCGCCGGCTCGGGCTGGAGCGTGCGGCGGCGTTCGATCTGCTCGAACTCCACGCTTTCTGCCTGCCGGCGCGGCCCGCACCGCCCAGCCCGCGGGGCCTCGCGCTGGCGCTCGATCTCGATCCGCTGCCGCCGGGGCTGGAAGCGGCGGCGAGCCGGCTCGGTGCCATCGCCGCGGCCCTGCTCGCCCGCCTCGCCGCCGGGCGCGATCTGCCGCGTAACCGCGACGCCGCCGGCCTCGCCGCCCGGCTCGGCGCCGCCGGCTGGGTTTGGGCGCCCTATGTGCTGGCCGCCCTCGGCCGGCCCGGCGCCAATCCTGCGCGCGAATCGCTGCAAATCTGGCGCCGTCTGCCGGAATGGGAAGACACGGCAGCACCGCCGCCG
Organism: Acetobacteraceae bacterium; assembly: GCA_027365195.1. GTDB lineage: Bacteria > Pseudomonadota > Alphaproteobacteria > Acetobacterales > Acetobacteraceae > DAHXNW01. Next base: position 11,752 of record DAHXNW010000301.1, on the reverse strand, counting down.
CCCGGTGATCTGGCAGTGGCGGGCGGCGAGGCACGCCGGCGGCTCGCTACCATCCTGGGTCCGCAGGCGGAGCAGCGGCCAGGGCAAGCGGATTACGCCGCCGCCGCCGCCGCTGCTTTCGCGCCCCGCGAACGGCGCGGCGATCCGCATCTGGTGCTGCTGGAAGCCGGCACCGGCACCGGCAAGACGCTCGGCTATCTGGCGCCGGCGAGCCTGTGGGCGGAGCGCAACCACGGGCCGGTCTGGATCAGCACCTTCACCCGCCATCTGCAACGCCAGATCGAGGCCGAACTCGCCCGGTTGTTCCCCGACCCCGCCGAGCGGCGGCGGCGCGCGGTGCTGCGCAAGGGACGCGAGAACTATCTTTGCCTGCTCAATCTGGAGGATGCGGTCAACACCGTCGGCGCCGGCCCCGGCGTGATCCTGCTCGGGCTGATCGCGCGCTGGGCGATGGCAAGTGCCGATGGCGATCTGCTGGGCGGCGATCTGCCCGGCTGGTTCGGCGAAGTGTTCGGCACCGGCATGCTCGCCCCGCTCGCCGACCGGCGCGGCGAGTGCATCCACAGCGCCTGCACCCATTGGCGGCGCTGCTTCGTCGAGCACAGCATCCGCCGCGCCCGCCATGCCGACATCGTGGTGGCGAATCATGCGCTGGTGATGGCGCAGGCGGTGTGGGGCGGCCTCGACGACGCCCAGGTGCCGACGCATTACGTGTTCGACGAGGGGCATCATCTGTTCGACGCCGCCGATGCCGCTTTTGCCGTGCGGCTCTCGGGCGCCGAGAGTGCCGAATTGCGCCGCTGGCTGCTCGGCCCGGAAGGCGGGCGGGCGCGCGGGCGCGGCCTGCGCGCGCGGCTCGCCGATCTGCTCGCCGAACAGCCGGAGCTGGAGGCGCCGCTGGAGGCGGCCTTACAGGCGGCGCGCGGCCTCGCCGCACCCGGCTGGTCCACCCGCCTCGGCATGGCGCCGCTCGATGTCGGCCCGGCCAACCCGATGGAGGCGCTGCTCGCGCTGCTGCACCAACAGGTGCTGGCGCGCCGGACAGGGGAGAGCGACTTGCCGGCGCAGGGCAGCATCGAGAGCGATTTCCAGCCGCCGCTGCCGGGGCTGCTGCCGGCCGCCGACCGGCTCAGCCGCGCGCTGTCGCGCCTCGCCGAACCGCTCGCCACCTTGCGCAGCCGCCTCGCCGCACGGCTCGACGATGCGGCGGCGGAGCTCGACAGCGCGGCGCGCAACCGGATCGAGGCGCTCTGCCGCTCGCTCGGCCGCCGCGCGCTCGACCGGCTCACCGCGTGGCAGGCGCTGCTGCGCGACATCGCCGCCCCGCCGGCCGAGCCGGGCAGCCGGCCGGCGCGCATCACCCTGCTGCATCTCGACCGGCGCGACGGGCTCGACCGCGACATCGGCCTGCATCAGCACTGGCTCGATCCGACGCAGCCCTTCGCCGCCGCCCTCGCCGCCCCGGCGCAGGGGCTGCTGATCACCTCGGCCACTCTGCGCGATGCCGGGGTGGCGGCGACAGCGGCGTGGGAGGCGGCGGAGGCGCGCACCGGGGCTGTGCATCTGCCCTCGCCGGCGATCCGCGCCGCCGTCGCGAGCCCGTTCGACTATGCGCGCCAGACGCGGGCCTTCATCGTCAACGATCTCGCCCCCGGCGATCCGGCAGCGCTGGCCGGCGCCTATCGCGCGCTGTTTCTCGCCGCCGGCGGCGGCGCGCTCGGCCTGTTCACCGCGATCAGCCGGCTGCGCGCGGTGCATGCGCGCATCGCCCCGGCGCTGGAGGCGGCCGGTATTCCGCTGCTCGCCCAGCATGTCGATGCGATGGACAATGCAACGCTCGTCGATCTGTTCCGCACCGAGGAGGAGAGCTGCCTGCTCGGCACCGATGCGATGCGCGATGGGGTGGACGTGCCGGGCCGCGCGCTGCGATTGGTGGTGTTCGAGCGCGTGCCCTGGCCACGGCCGGATATTCTGCACCGTGAGCGGCGGGTGCATCTCTCCGGCGGCGCGCCGGGGGAGTTCGATGCCGGCCTCGCGCGGCTGCGGCTGCGCCAGGCGTTCGGCCGGCTGATCCGCCGCGAGAGCGACCGTGGCGTGTTCGTGCTGCTGGATCGCCGCACCCCCTCGCGGCTGCTCGCCGCGTTTCCCATGGGCGTGCAGCCGCGCCGGGTGGGGCTCGCCGAAGCCGTCGCCGAGACCGCGGCATTGCTCGCGCCGCCGGGTTGAGCCCGCTTAGAATTGGCCGAAGATTTGCACCCAGCCCTCGACGATCATCTTGAGTGCCACGAACACCACGCTCGCGAGACCAAGCCAGGACAGCCATGGCAGGCGATGCAGCAGCCGTGCGATCAGGCTCGCCGCCAGCCCCATCGCCAGCACGCCGAGCGCCAGCCCGAGCACCAACACAACCCAATGGCCCTGCGCCGCGCCGGCGACGGCGAGCACGTTATCGAGGCTCATCGACAGATCGGCGAGCGCGATTTGCAGCATCGCGGCCCACAGCGTCTTGCCCGGCCGCACCTCGGGCGCCACGGCACGCGCGCGCAATTCGCGATAGAGCCGCCAGGCGACCCAGAGCAGCAACAGCCCGCCGGCGAACAGCAGGCCGATGATGGCGAGCAGCCGCAACGCCAGGAACGCCAGCACCAGCCGCACACCGGCCGCCGCCGCCAGACCGAAAACGATCGCCCGCCGCTGCTGCCCCGGCGCCAACCCGACCACCGCGAGGCCGACCACCATGGCGTTGTCGCCGGCCAGCACCAGATCGATCAGCACGACTTGGAACAGCGCCGCGAGAGGAGCGAAAAGGGCGGCGGCGGTCATTGGGGTGCTGTGTGGCGGGGGTGCGGGCTTGTCAAGGCAGCGGCTGTATCGGTGATGTATGCACTTGGCTCCCGCTTGCTCAAAAGTCTTGAATTATGCAATGAGTATTGTCAGCCGTTCGGCTGCGGCTATTCCGCAGCCTCTCGGGACAAAATCGGCGCAGTATGCTCCCGCAATCCCGTTTCCGCGAACAGCGCGAACCCCTCCACGCGGTGAGGAGTTGGCGCAAATGTCTCGGGTAGCTCCTCGTCAAACAGGGATGCCGACGCTTCCCGCTTGGGCGTCTGCTTGCCGACAAAATCGCCCATAGCCTTCGTGCCATGCTCGAAGCGTTGCAGCATCGTCCGCAGCGCTTCGGGGCTGTTATCAACTCCTATCCAGTCGCGGCCTAGTATGTCGGCTGCGACAAGCGCGGTCCCGGCTCCGCAGAAGCAATCCAGAACGATATCGCCGGGATTACTGGATGCCTCCACGATGCGGCGGAGAAGGTTGATGTTTTTCTCGGTCGGATAGCCGGTGATATGCACCATCTGATTATGCGCGTCGCGGTAATCCATCCAGATATCCTGAACCGAAACGCCCTCACTCTCGTCAAGATAGACCTTGCGGCGGGGGTTGCCGTTCTTCGACCAGAAGATATCACCCTTCGCGTCCAGTTCGTCGAGGATGGAAGGTGTATACTGCCAGTGCTTGCCCGGCGGAGGCATGACGCCACGCCAAGGCTTGCCGGTTTCGCCGTTCCGCACGCCCGGCGCATGAATAGGAACCTTCATGTATCGGCGTCCCGAGGTCGGATCGACATACTGGTATTCCCGCGCACGCTCGGTCGTCCAGGCCTCGGCCTGGCGGTTCCATACATACCTGTCTGACTTGCTGTAAAACAGCAAATAGTCGGAGACATTGCCGAACTGCTTGCGTGTGTAATTCTTCGGGTTCGACTTTTTGCGCGTGATGCAGTTTCGAAAATTCTTAAGACCGAAGATTTCATCCATGATGAGCTTGACATGAAAGACCATCTTCGCGTCGAGGTGAACATAGATCGAGCCGTCATCGGCCAGAATCTTGTGCAGGAAAACCAGCCGTTCGCGGATGAATTCGAGATATTCGGCGCACTCGAACACGTCCTCGTAGGCATGGGCGAGCTTGCGCGAATGAAAGACGGTCTGCGTTGCAAACGGCGGGTCGATATAGACCAGCCGCACCTTTCCGCACACCTTCGGGTCTTCCGCCAGGCGAGACAACGCGGCCAGATTTTCCCCGAAATAAAGCCGCTTCCGCCCATTGTCGTCACCCTGCGGCACGCGCTCGAAAGTGCCGGGTGGCGTATCCTTGATGATGGTCTCTGCCGGCTTCTTGCCTGGATAGCTCAACAACACCGGAAAACTATCCGGGATGCGCGGCGGTTTACGAGGGGTGCCTGTTGCCATGTGCGCGCCCCTACGATGTCAGCCATTCGAGCGTCAGACGCTCAGGGATCATGCGGAGCGTCGTCACCATTACCCGGCCCGGATAAAGGTCCTCGATATAGGCGTAATCACGCCACATCGAGCCAAGCAGCAGTCCGGGGCCGTCATTGAGAAAAATCACTTTCGTCGGAAGATTGTGCTTTGTGGCGTAGGTCAGAACCTCGTTTGCGCAGTCCCGGTATTGACCAGTGCGGTCATCTTCCTGAGCACCCCCTCGGTCTGAATCATAGCGGGCCAGCCCCACGGCAAGGATTTTTTCGTCGTCGCAAATCAGGAAGTCTATGGGCCGGTCTATCTTCGTATATTTGTGAAAGATGGTGCCTAGCAGAACGTCTTTACCGGCGCGCTCCGGGCCACTGAGCTGCAAGGTTGGAAACTGTTCGCGCAGCAGGATGAAAAAACGCTCGGTCAGGTCATAGCCCTTTTTGCCGCGATCTTTGTATTCCCAGAGGATCGCGCACAGCGCCTCGTCAGGGATTGGCCGCGCGCCGAACCGCTTCTGCACTTCGGTTATCGCCCGAAAGCCCCCTCCAAAATTGTCGCAGATGGTTTGCGCCTTCCGCTTCTGTTTCAGCATTTCAACCGGCGTTTCCGGACTGACGTATTTGCGGAATACGCGGGCGAGCTGGACGCGCATCCACTGCTCTGAAAGCTGCGAAATCGCCATTAGAAGATCGGTCGATGAATGAGCCTGCGCCAGAAATTGCCCGAACAAGACCAAGACCGGCTTGTAAAATTCACAGGCCAACGGCAAAATATCGGGATAATATTCACCCGATGAAAGGGTGATCCATAGATGCCCTTCCTTTTGGTAGTCGCTGAATTTCTTGGGAAGCAGTAGGGCCATCTAAATCGGTCTCGATTCCCGGCTAGTTCGAGCCGCGATTTGCGCCCGATTCGTGGCAACCTTAACATGCATTCGGTCACCACACTAGACTGGTAACCGTTTTATCCATAGGCAACCAATACGCTGTAAAAGCTATAGGAATGGCGTATCAATCCACTGCTGGTTCTGAGAAAGCCCGCTGACGTTTGGCCTGGACGGTCTGTATTGCCCGTTTACCCCATGCCCGGCCTGTAAAAACTGAAGCCGGGCCTTCGTCGGCAGACCGCCACACCGAGCCGGATGCCCCCAAATGTCTTGAATTTCGACACCACCTTCGCCAAACCAAAACGTACCCACCCCCGCGCCGGCCTTGACAGCCGCCGCCGGGCATCGCTCATTCACCCATCCGCTGCTCCATCATGCCTTCGAGGCATGCCGGCGGCTGCTTGGCTGCCCCGACGGTCGCGGCCCGGAGGTGCTTGGATTACCGATCAAAAACCGGAGGAAACCAATGAACGACCTGCACCGCAAACCGCTCACCCGCCGCGCGCTCGCCGGACTCGCCGGCTCGGCGGCGCTCGCCGCGACGCTTGCGCCACGCGACGCAAGGGCGGAGGGCAAGCGGCTCGCCTACATCACCCCCGGACTCGATCTGCCCTACTGGCGCACCTTGGGGAAGGGAATCGAGGACGAGGCGCGCAAGCATGGCGGCACCTCCACCACCTATGACAGCCACAACTCGGCGCAGACGCAGTTGCAGAACGTGCAGGACGCCATCGCCAAGCGCGTCGATGGCCTCGTCCTCTCGCCCACCGACAGCTCCACCGCGCCCTCCGTGCTGGCCGCCGCCGCGCGCGCCAAAATTCCCGTCGTGATCGCCGATATCGGCACCACCGGCGGCGAGTATCTGAGCTTCGTCATCTCCGACAACGAGAAAGGCGCCTATGGCACCGGCCAGGTGCTGGCGCGCAAGATGCAAGAGCGCGGCTGGGGCCATGGCAGCGTCGGGCTGATCACCATCTCCCTCGCCCGGCAGAACGGCAAGGACCGCACCGCCGGCTTCATGAAGGCGATGACCGAGGCCGGAATCAAGCAGGCCGCCCTCTCGCAGATGCAGACCTACACCGCCGACGAGGCGTTCAAATTCACCCAGGACATGCTGACCGCGCACCCAGACATGCGCGGCCTGTTCATCGAGACCGACCAGCCGGCGATCGGCGCGCTGCGCGCGCTCAAAGCGGCGCGGCGGGAGAATGACGTGCTGGTGGCGGCGTTCGACGGCATTCCCGATTTCATCCCGATGATCGAGAGCGGGCGCATCGTCGCCTCGGGCATGCAGCAGCCCTATCTGTTCGGGCAACGCGCGGCCGAGGCGATGTTCGACCATTTCGACGGTAAAACCCCGCCGCAACGCATCCTGGTGCCGATCCTGGTGGTCGATCAGCAGAACGTCAAACAGATGGCGCCGATCGTGCGGAAGACGACGTTCGGGCTGAGCTGAGCGGCGGCGCCGGTGGCGCTGCTGGCGCTCACCGACATCTGGAAGCGCTTCGGGGCGACCCAGGCGCTCGCCAATGTCGATTTCGCGCTGGAGGCCGGCGAGGTGCATGCGCTGCTCGGCGCCAATGGCGCGGGCAAATCCACCCTCTCGCGCATCATCTCGGGCCACCTCCGCCCGGACCGTGGCAGCATCCTGCTCGACGGTGTGGCCCTGCGCCATGCCGGCGCGCGCGAGGCGATCCAGAGCGGCATCGCGATGGTGACGCAGGAGACCTCGCTCGCGCCCGATCTGTCGGTGCTGGAGAACATCATGCTGCCGCGCATCGCCATGCCGGGGCGGCTGCGCTGGCGGCGGATGCGCGCCGAGGCCGCGGCCCTGGTGGCGGAGCTGGGGCAAGGGGCCGGTCTCGATCTCGACGTGCCGGTGCGCGCGCTCAGCATCGGCCAGCGCCAGTTGGTGGAAATCTTGAAGGCGCTGGCGCTCGACAGCCGCATCATCATCTTCGACGAACCAACCGCCCCCCTCTCGCCGCATGAGAGCGAGCGGCTGTTCGAGATCATGCGCCGGCTGGTGGCGCGCGGGCGCGGCCTGATTTTCGTCTCGCATCGGATGGAGGAGATTTTCACCGTCGCCGACCGGGTGACGGTGCTGCGCGAGGGCAAGCTGGTGCAGGGTGGCCTGCCGACCAAGGGGCGCCGGCAGGGCGAACTGGTGCAGTTGATGGTCGGGCGCGACTTGCAGGACATCTACGAGCGGGCGACGCCGCGCACCCCGCCGCCGGCCGGGGCGACGCCGATCCTGCGGGTGCGCAACCTCTGCTGCCCGCCGCTCGCGCGCGATGTCTCCTTCACCGTGCATGCCGGCGAAATCCTCGGCCTCGCCGGTCTGGTGGGCGCCGGCCGCTCGGAGACGCTGGAGACGATTTTCGGTCTGCGCCGGGCAAAATCCGGCACGGTGGAACTGGCCGGCGAGCGCTTTGCCGCACGCACGCCGCGCGAGGCGATCCGCGCCGGCATCGGCCTCGTGCCGGAGGATCGTCGCGGCCAGGGCATCGTGCCGGATTTCTCGGTGCGCGAGAATCTGCTGCTGGCCCATCTCGGCGCGCGCGCGGGCTTCGGTCTCGGCTACGCGAGCCGCAACGAGGCGGTCCGCGCGCTGCTCGCCCTTTTGGAACTGCCGGAGCGGCGGCTGCTGGATGCCAACATGCTCAATTTCAGCGGCGGCATGCAGCAGAAGATCATCCTCGCCCGCTGGCTGGTGCTCTCGCCCCGGCTCTTGCTGCTCGACGAGCCGACGCGCGGCGTCGATATCGGCACGCGCAGCAGCATCTACGCGCTGTTGCGCCGCATCGCGGCCCAGGGGGTTGCCTGTGTCGTGGTGTCGTCGGATTTCGAGGAGTTGATCGGTCTGGCGGATCGCATCACCGTGCTGAGCGATGGGGTGAGCGTCACCGAATTGCCGAGCGAACTGGTGGATATCGAGAAACTCGGCATGTTCGCCGCCCCGCGCACCTCGGCCGAGCGCACCCATACGGTGCTCGAGGAACTGGTGGCGCGCCATGGCGGCATCGCCTACTGGATAGCCGTGGAGAACGAACGCGTGTTCTGCTTCGACCGCGCCGGGGATGACCCGGTCGCCGACCCCGGCTTCACCGCCGGTGGTTTCCCGCCGCTCGCCGAGACCATGATCGCGCACGCCCTGCGCGCGCCGGGCGATGCGCCGGCCGCGCGGCTGATCGCCGCGCCGGATGGCAGCCGCCCGACCCTGCTGGTGCCGATCCGTGGCCGGCGCGGCCACAGCTTCGGCATCGTCGGCCTCACCTTGCCAGCCGCGGCGCCGGGCTTCGATGCCGCGGGCGTCAGCGCGGGCATCGCGGCGGCGCTCAGCGAGGCGCAGATCGCTCATGAGCCGGACGCGAGGTTGCCGGCATGAGCGCGGGATCGGATGTGCAAGTAACCACCCGCTCACCCGGGCGCTTCAACGTGGTGAAGCTGCTGGCGACGCAGATCGAGCTCAGGATGCTGCTCGTCGTGCTGGTGGTGATGGGCGTGCTGTCGCTGATCTCGCCCTATTTCCTCACCGTGAATAATCTGCTGAACGTGATGGATCAGTCCGTCGTCGTCGGCATGGTGGCGCTGGGGCAGACGCTGGTGATCCTGATCGGCGGGATCGATCTCTCGGTGGGCTCGCTCGCCGGTGTCACCGGCATCGTCCTCGGCCTGTCGTTTCCGCAATTCGGCCTCTATGGCGGCATTCTCGCCTGTCTCGCCGCCGGCGCCTTTGCCGGGCTGGTGAATGGCGCGATCATCACCTGGGGCCGTGTTGCACCATTCGTGGTGACATTGGGGATGATGTCGGTCGGGCGCAGCCTCGCCTATGTGCTGAGCGGGGCGAATTCGATCAGCAATCTGCCGCCCGGGCTGGGGCAGCTCTCGGGCGATTCGCTGGCCGGGATTCCGGTCGATTTCTACTGTCTGATCGCGGTCTATGCGCTCTGCTGGTGGTTTCTCACCTATGCGAAGGGGGGCCGCACGCTCTACGCCCTCGGCTCGAATGCCGAGGCGGCGCGGGTCGCCGGCCTCGGCATCGTGCGCTGGGGCATCCTCGCCTATGTGATCTCCGGCCTGATGAGCGCGGTGGCGGCGGTGTTTCTCGCCTCGCGCATCCTCTCGATCGACCCGATCGGCGGCCAGGGGCTGGAGTTGGACGCGATCGCGGCGGTGGTGATCGGCGGCGCTAGCCTGTTCGGCGGGCGTGGCTCCATCATCGGCACGCTGTTCGGCGTGTTCGTCATGGTGTTCATCCGCAACGGGCTGAATTTGTTGAATGTCTCGCCCTATTGGCAGGGCAGCGCGATCGGCTCCATCATCATCGCGGCGGTGCTCGTCGAGCGTCTGCTGAGCGGCGCGCGCGGGCGGCGATGAACGCTTCATTCTGATCTTGAAAGCATGATATGTTCAAGTTGAGTCTGCACCGGCCCGCACCCCCACCCGGCCACCCATTCAGCATACTGTCGTGGGTGGCCGGGTGGGGGTGCGGGCCGGTGCCGGCTAAAGCTATCATGCTCTAGCGTAAAGGAGTCCCTCGCCATGCATGTGCTCATCATCGGTGCCGCCGGCATGATCGGCCGCAAGCTGACCGCGCGCCTCGCCGCGGGGGCGACGCTCGGGCGTGACATTGACCGTCTCACGCTGGTCGATGTCATGGCACCCGAGGTGCCGGCGGCGTTTGCCGGCCGCGCGGAGGCGCACACAATCGATCTCTCGGCGCCAGGGGCCGCCGAGCGTCTCGTCGCGGCCCGGCCGGACGTTATCTTCCATCTGGCCGGCATCGTCTCGGGCGAGGCGGAGGCAGATTTCGAGAAAGGCTACCGGATCAATCTCGACGGCACGCGCCAGCTCTTCGAGGCGATCCGCGCCGAGGCCGCCAGGGCGCCATACCGGCCGCGTCTCGTTTTCACCTCCTCGATCGCCGTCTTCGGCGCGCCGTTCCCCGAGCGGATCGGCGATGAGTTCGTGCTCACCCCACTCACCAGCTATGGCACGCAAAAGGCGATCGGCGAGTTGCTGCTGGCCGATTACAGCCGGCGCGGCTTTTTCGATGGCATCGGCATCCGCCTGCCGACGATCTGCATCCGGCCCGGCGCGCCGAACAAGGCGGCCTCGGGGTTCTTCTCCAACATCCTGCGCGAGCCGCTGAGTGGGCGCGAGGCGGTGCTGCCGGTTGGGGAGGACGTGCGTCACTGGTTCGCCAGCCCACGCGCCGCCGTCGGCTTCCTGCTGCACGCGGCGACGCTCGATCTGACGCGCGTCGGGCCGCGCCGGAACCTCAACATGCCCGGCCTGTCGGCGACCGTGGGCGAGGAGATCGAGGCGCTGCGCCGCGTCGCCGGCGAGCGGGCAGTGGCGCTGATCCGCCGCGAGCCGGACCCGGTGATCGATGCCATCGTCACCGGCTGGGCGCGCGAGCTGGATGCGCAACGCGCGCTCGCCCTCGGCTTTCGCGCCGAGACCACGTTCGAGGAGATCGTGCGCGCGCATGTGGAAGATGAACTGGGCGGAGTTGTAGGATAGTTTCATACCAACGGCCATAAAGAATGACCGTTGGGGATTGTCTCCGTTTCGCGCGCCGCCGCCGGCCAACCCGGCGCGCATACCAGCGGCCGTTGATCTCGGAAGAGTCGAGATCAACGGCCGCTGGTATTATTCGCTCTTCGCCAGACGGTCGAAGGCGGCGAGCCGCGCCAGCAGGGCTGGCATCTCGCGCAGCGGGATCATGTTCGGCCCGTCGCTCGGTGCGTGGTCGGGGTCGGGGTGGGTTTCGATGAATACCGCCGCGACCCCCACGGCGAGGGCCGCGCGCGCCAGCACCGGGGCGAATTCGCGCTGGCCGCCCGAGGAACTCCCCTGCCCGCCCGGCTGCTGCACCGAATGCGTCGCATCGAACACCACCGGATAGCCGGTGCGCGCCATGATCGGCAGGGCGCGGAAGTCGCTCACCAGCGTGTTGTAGCCGAAACTCGCCCCGCGCTCGGTGAGCAGGATGCGCGTATTGCCGGTGCCGGCGATCTTGGTGGCGACGTTCGCCATGTCCCACGGCGCCAGGAACTGGCCTTTCTTCACGTTGATCGCCCGCCCGGTTTCGCCGGCGGCGAGCAGCAGGTCGGTCTGCCGGCAGAGAAAGGCGGGGATTTGCAGCACGTCCACCGCCTCCGCCGCCGGTGCGCAGTGCTCGGCGCTATGCACATCGGTGAGCACCGGCATGCCGAAGCGCGCGCGCACCTCGGCGAGGATGGCGAGGCCGGCGGCGAGGCCGACACCGCGCGCGGCGGTGCCGCTGGTGCGGTTCGCTTTATCGAAGCTGCTCTTGTAGATCAGCGCCATGCCGGCGGTCGCGGCGATGTCGCGCAATGCCTCGGCCACCTCCAGCGCGTGATCGCGCGACTCGATCTGACAGGGTCCGGCGATCAGCACGCAGGGCAGCGTATTGCCGATCTCGATCGCGCCCACGCGGATGATCCGTTGCTCAGACAAGGCGCGCCTGGCGGATCGAGGCATCGACGAAGCCGGCGAACAGCGGGTGCGGCGCGAAGGGTTTCGATTTCAGCTCGGGATGGAACTGCACGCCGATGAACCA
>DAHXNW010000289.1 GCA_027365195.1 Acetobacteraceae bacterium | reverse complement strand
ACAAAGGAATCAAGGTCTCCGACGCCGAAATGGCCGCCCTCAACATCCAGACAGACGACTTCCACGGCGAGTGGAACTACACCTTCGCGCCGAGGCGACCAGACGAGTGATGCAGTTATCCGGGCTCAGGCCCTAAATTATCGAGCGGTCCACATCGAAGACATAGGCAAGCACCGCCTGCTGCGCGTAGAGGCGGTTCTCCGCCTCGTCGAATACCACCGATTGTGGCCCGTCGATCACCTCTGCACTCACCTCCTCGCCACGATGGGCGGGCAGGCAGTGCATGAAGATCGCATCTGGTGCTGCCTGCGCGAGCAGGGCAGGGGTGATGCGGAATGGCGCCAGCAAATGCTGCCGCCCGTCGTCGGGCTGATCAGCCATGCTCACCCAGGTGTCGGTGACGACGCAGCGCGCCCCCGCGACGGCTGCCTTGGCATCGCTGGTAAGCGCCACGTCGGCACCCTCGGCGCGCGCCCAGTCGAGCACCGCGCGCGGTGGGCGCAGCGCTTCCGGTGTGGCCATCCGCAGCGAGAAGCCAAACCGCGCGGCGGCCTCGATCCAACTGCACGCGACGTTATTGCCATCGCCGCACCAGGCGATGCGCTGGCCGGCGATGGGGCCGCGATGCGCCTCGAAGGTGAGGATGTCGGCCAGGATCTGGCAGGGGTGGGAGGCTTCGGTGAGGCCGTTGATCACCGGCACGCTGGCGTGGGCGGCAAGCTCGTGCAGCTTCGCCGCGCGGTCGGTGCGCAGCATGATCGCATCGACATAGCGCGAGAGCACGCGCGCGGTATCCGCCACGCTCTCGCCGCGCCCGAGCTGCATCTCCTGGCTCGACAGCATCAGCGTGTCGCCGCCGAGCCGGCGCATCGCGCGCTCGAAGCTCACGCGCGTGCGGGTGCTGGGTTTCTCGAAGATCATCGCGAGCGCCCGCCCGGCGAGCGGCCGGCCGGCGGCATTACCGGCGCGCTTGAAGCCGGCGGCGGCATCGATCATCCGGCGCAGGGTTGCCGCATCGAAATCGCGCAGGTCGAGAAAATGCCGTGGCACCGGTGCCATCTGCGTCTCGGCACGCTGCGGCGCCGCGCCGTTCATTGCGCAGCCAATCCGGGCGCGGCCACTTTAGCAATTTCGGCGCAGCGTGCGGCGGCGGCGCGGATCATCGCGACCGCACTGGCGCAATCGGCGTCGGTGACGATCAGCGGCGGCACCAGCCGCACCACGTTCTCCCCGGCATTCACCGCGAGCAGCCCCTCGGCGAGCAGCGCCTGCTGCACCTCGGCCTGCGGCGGCCGGCACACCAGCCCGAGCATCAGCCCGGCGCCGCGCAGCCCGGTGAACACCGTCGGATAGTCGCGCACCACGGCCTCCAGCGCCTGCCACAGCGCGCGGCCACGGCGGTCCACCCCGGCGAGGAAGCCGGGTGCCAGCAGCACGTCGAGCACCGCATTGCCAGCGGCGCAGGCCAGTGGATTGCCGCCGAAGGTGGTGCCGTGCGTGCCGGGCGTGAGGTGGCGCGCGACCGCCTCGCGCGCCAGGATGGCGCCCATCGGAAAGCCACCGCCGATGCCCTTCGCGAGCGACATCACATCCGGCGTGATGCCGGCCCATTCATGCGCGAACAGCTTGCCGGTGCGCCCCATGCCGCATTGGATTTCGTCCATGCCGAGCAGCAGGCCGAATTCGTCGCAGGCAGCGCGCAGCTCGCGCAGGAATTGCAGATCGGCCGGACGCACGCCGCCTTCACCCTGAACCGGCTCGACGATGATGCCGGCGGTGGCGGGGCCGATGGCATCGCGCAGCGCGTTCATATTGTTGAACGGCACATGATCGAACCCCTCGACGACGGGGCCGAAGCCGGCGAGGTATTTGGCGTTGCCGGTGGCCGCCAGCATGGCGAGCGTGCGACCGTGGAAGGCGCCGTCGAAACAGATGATGCGATGGCGTTCGGCGCGCCCGGTCTCGGCCATGGTTTTCCGGATCATCTTGACCATGCCTTCATTGGCCTCGGCGCCGGAATTGCAGAAGAACACGCTGTCGGCAAAACTCGCCGCCACCAGCCGTGCTGCCAGCCGCTCGGCCTGTGGCACGCGATAGAGGTTGGAGACGTGCATCACCCGCGCCGCCTGCTCGGCGATGGCGGCGACCAGTTGCGGATGGCCATGGCCGAGCGAGGAGGTGGCGATGCCGGCACCGAAATCGAGGAATCGTCGCCCGTCCTGCGCATACAGCCAGGCGCCGTCGCCCCGCTCGAAAGCGAGATCGGCACGGTTGTAGGTCGGCATCAGGGCAGGGATCATGAACGGCTCAACGCTCCAGCGTGGCTCCGCGCGAACGGCATCACCGCGACCCTTCGCGGTGGACGGCGGAGAAACGATCAGATTGGCGTTCCGGGCTGCGGCTGTCAAACCAGCGTCATTGCATGAAGCGGCGATAGGCATCGATCCAGTTGCCGGCGATGGCGCGCTGCGCCGCACGCAGGGCGAGGCGGTGGGCGCAGACCAGATCGTGCAGCCGGAACTCCAGCTCATCCTTGCGCGCCGCGCCCCAGTGGTTACGCGGATGACGCGGCTGCGGCCATAGATTGCGCGCATCCGCCGGCGCGCCGCCGAGCGAGATCGGCACCAGATGATCCTCCTCGTAATCGCGCAGCCGCCGGTCCCGATAGCCGTATTGCGCAATCTGCTGGCGCTTCAGCGCCTCGGTATAATCGAGCGGCGGACGCGTGGCGGCGGACCAGCCGAGCGCGCAGATCGTCGTCTCGATGTTGTCCTGGCGCACCGCCGGGTTGAGCGCGCCCGGCGTCATCGCAGGGTCGGGCAGGCCGGCGGGCGTGGCCGAGAACCAGCCGATCAGCAGCAGCAGGGCCGGTGCGTTCACCCGAGCGCGCCGGCGGCGCGCAGGGCGGCGATCTCGTCATCGCTGTAGCCGAGTTCGCTGGCGATGGCGGTATTGTCGGCACCCGCCGAGGGAACGCGGCGCGGCCTGCCATCGGGATTACCCGGGCGGGCGCCGTCGAGCGCGATCGGCAGGCCGGGCAGCGCCATCTGCTGGCCATCCGGCAGGGCGAGCGGGATCAGCCCGCCGGAGGCTTGCAGATGCGGGTCGTCGAACAATTCCACCGGCTGGGCGATCGGCGCGAAGGGCAGGCCCAGCCGCTCGCAACGCGCCATCAGTTCGGCGCGGGTGAAACCGGCGAAGGCGGCGGCGATGCGTGGGATGGTGCGGCCGCGCGCGGCGCGACGCGCCTCCTGCGTGTTCAGCGTCGGGTCGGCGGCGAGATCGGTGAGCGCGAAGGCGCTGCACAGCACCTGCCACTGCGTATCGGTGACGGCGCCGACGAACACCTGTCCCTCGTCCTTGGTGGCGAAAATGTCATACACCGGCCAGGCCACCTGCCGGCTGCTCATCGGCGGTGGTGCCATGCCGGTGAGGGCGGCCTGCGCCATGTGCTGCGCCATCAGCAGGGCGACCGATTCGAACAGCCCGGCCTGCACCACCTGGCCCGCGCCGGTGCGTTCGCGCTCGGCGAGGGCGGCGAGCACGCCGATCGCGGCGTAGCTGCCGCCCATGATGTCGATCACCGAGGCACCGGCACGCAGCGGCTGGCCCACCGGCCCGGTCATGTAGGCGAGACCGCCCATCATCTGCACCACCTCGTCGAGTGCCGTGCGATGTTCGTACGGGCCGGGCAGGAAGCCCTTGCAGGAGCAGTAGATCAGCCGCGGATTGGCGGCCATGCACGCGGCCGCGCCGAGGCCGAGGGCGGCGAGCGCGCCGGGGCGGAAATTTTCCGTCAGCACATCGGCCCGCGCCAGCAGCCGGCGCACCAGCGCCATGCCGTCGGCGGATTTCAAATCCACCGTCAGGCTGCGCTTGTTGCGGTTCATCATCGGGAAGAAGCCGATGCCGGAGCCGCTGAGCCGGCGCGTGTTGTCCCCCGCCGGCAGCGGTTCCACCTTGATCACCTCGGCACCGAGATCGGCGAGGATCAGCCCGGTCGTCGGCCCCATCACCATATGCGCGAATTCGACCACGCGCAGCCCGGCGAGCGGCTCTGCACTCATGCGGCGTGGCTCCTCATGCCGCTTGCCGGTAGGTTTTCGGAATGCCCGCCTGCGGCACCTGGCCGCGCAGCGCCTCGCCGGGCAGCCCAGCCTGCAACGCCGCGCGCGCCGCGATCAGCCGGTCGAGATCGATGCCGGTGGCAAAGCCCATGCTCTCCAGCATGAACACCAGATCCTCGGTGACGATGTTGCCCGAGGCGCCGGGCGCGAAGGGGCAGCCGCCGAGACCGGCAAGGGCGGCGTCGAAATTGCGGATACCCTCCTGCAACCCGGCCAGCGCATTGGCCAGCCCGAGGCCCATGGTGTCGTGCAGATGCAGCCCCTCGATCGCGCCGCCGGCATCGCGCAGCAGGGCACCGACCTGCGCCGGATTGGCATAGCCGACGGTGTCGGCGAGCGCGATCGCATCCACCCCGGCGCGTGACAACCCCTCCACGATGGCGAGTGTGGCGCGCGCCGGCACCACGCCGTCGATCGAGCAGCCGAAGGCGGTGGAGACCGCGCCCTCCACCTCCATCGCGCGCGGCTGGTCGCGCACCCAGGCGACGATGCGCGCCACCTCCTCGATCTGCGCCGCCGGCTCGCGGTTGAGATTGGCCAGCGAATGGCCACGGCTCACCGAAACCGGCACGCTGATCCGATGCGCCCCGGCCGCATAGGCCGCCTGCGCGCCACGCAGATTGGGTGCGAGGGCCACCACCTTCAGCCCCGGCAGGCGGCAGGCGGCGGCGACCACCTCGGCGGTATCGGCCATCTGCGGTATCAGCTTCGCCGGTACGAAGCTGCCGACCTCGATCTCGCGCAGGCCGGCGGCGACCAGCGCCTCGATCCAGCGCAGCTTCGCCGCCGTCGGCATCACGCTGCGTAGAATCTGCAACCCGTCGCGCGGGCCGACCTCGCAGATATGGCAAACCTCGTTCATGGCGGATCACCCTTAATATATAGATGGAATGCGCGGCCGGCTCATCGCCCGCTCCACACCGGCGGGCGGCGGGCGAGGAAGGCGTCGATGCCCTCCTCGGCGTCGCGCGCCAGCATGTTGCGCGTCATCACCTCGGCGGCATAGCCATAGGCGGCCTCCAGCGGCATCTCCGCCTGGCGGTAGAACGCCTCCTTGCCGATGGCGAGCGTGAGCGGGCTTTTGCCGACGATCTGCGCGGCGAGAGCGGCGACCGATGCATCGAGCGCCGGCTCCGCCACCACGCGGTTGACGAGGCCGATCTCGCGCGCCCGCGCGGCGTCGATCAAATCCCCCGTGAGCAGCATCTCCATCGCCGCCTTGCGCCCGACCGCGCGCGAGAGGGCGACCATTGGCGTCGAGCAGAACAGGCCGATGTTCACCCCCGGTGTGGCGAAGCGCGCCGTATCCGCCGCCACCGCCAGATCGCAGCTCGCCACCAACTGGCAGCCGGCGGCGGTGGCGATGCCATGCACCCGCGCGATCACCGGCTTGGGCAGCCGCACGATCGCGAGCATCAGCCGCGAGCACTGCGCGAACAGTGCCTCATAGGCGGCGCGCTCCGGCTCGGCGCGAATCTCGCGCAGATCATGTCCGGCGCAGAAGGCCGGCCCGGCACCGCCGATCACCACGACGCGGATCGCCTCGTTCCCGGCGATGGCGGCAATCTCGGCCTCCAGCGCGCTCATCAGCGCGACCGAGAGCGCATTGCGCGCCTGCGGCCGGTTCAGCGTGAGCCACGCCACCCCCGCCGCGTCATGGCGCAGCAGTACCGGCTCGGCGGCCGACGGCAATGCGGACATCGCACCCTCCTCTCAGAAACCATACAGCCTGGCCGGATTATCCACCAGGATCTGCCGGCGTAGCGCCGCATCCGGCGTCCAATCGGCCAGCAGGGCGAACAGGGCGCGATCGTCCGGCATCGGTCGCCCGGCGAGCGAGGGATGCGGCCAATCGGTGCCCCACAGACAACGCCCCGGCGCCGCCGCGATCATCGCCCACGCCGGGGCGCGCATGTCGCCATAGGGCGGGCCGTCGGCGGAGGCGCGATAGGCGCACAGCTTCACCCAGCAATGCTGCGTGTGCAATAAATCGAGCAGGGCGCGAAACGCCGGATGGTCTATCCCGAGCCGGGGATCGAGCTGCCCCATGTGATCGATCACCACCGGCACCGGCAG
>DAHXNW010000264.1 GCA_027365195.1 Acetobacteraceae bacterium | reverse complement strand
GCGTCCGGGTGGGAGATGATGGCAAAGGTGCGCCGGCGGGCGATCTGCCCGGCAAATCCTGCAACACTGTCCTGCGTCATCCCGCCTCCCGCAACGCCGCGCGCGGGTTCAGCGCGAGTAGAACTCCACCACCAGATTGGGCTCCATCTGCACCGGATACGGCACGTCGCTGAGCTTCGGCGTGCGGGCGAAGCGGCCCTTCATGGCGCGATGATCAACCTCCAGATACTCCGGCACATCGCGCTCGCCGCTCTGCGAGGCATCGAGCACCACGGCGAGTTGCTTCGATTTCTCGCGCACCTCGATCACGTCGTTGTCGCGCACGTGGTAGGAGGCGATGTTCACCCGCTTGCCATTCACCAGAATATGGCCGTGCGAGACGAACTGCCGCGCGGCGAACGGGGTGATGGCGAATTTCATCCGATAGACCACGGCATCGAGCCGGCGCTCCAGCAACTCGATCAGCTTTTCCTCGCTGTTGCCTTTACGGCGAACTGCCTCCTCATAGTATTTGCGGAAGCGCTTCTCGCCGATATTGCCGTAATATCCCTTGAGCTTCTGCTTCGCCATCAACTGCACGCCGAAGTCGCTCGGCTTCTTGCGGCGCTGGCCGTGCTGGCCGGGTCCGTAATCGCGCTTCGAGAGCGGCGATTTGGCGCGGCCCCAGAGATTGACGCCGAGGCGGCGGTTGATCTTGTATTTGCTTTCGGCGCGCTTGGTCATGCGCGGAGCCCTTTATGCCATGCCGGATGGTTCGGCTGTTGCACCGGTAGGCCGTTCGCGAACGAACGGCGGGCGCAGACCCTGCGGCCTGTCCACGTTCCCGGTAATGCGCGCCTATAGGCCGTGGTGGCGGGAATTGTCAAACCGGGGTAACATACGTCCAAATAGATCGGGCGCCGTCCCGCTTTTCCCCTGAAAGGCTCTTTATGTCCAGACCGCATCTGCTCGAGGCGCTGCGCGACCGAATTCTGCTCTGCGATGGCGGCATGGGCAGCCGGGTGC
Source organism: Acetobacteraceae bacterium (assembly GCA_027365195.1). Taxonomy (GTDB): domain Bacteria; phylum Pseudomonadota; class Alphaproteobacteria; order Acetobacterales; family Acetobacteraceae; genus DAHXNW01. The sequence goes on along the minus strand of DAHXNW010000264.1, from coordinate 15,437 downwards.
AGGCGCTCACCCTCGATACCGAGGCGGATTACTGGGGGCGGGAGAACTGCACCGAGGTGCTCAATCTCGCCCGCCCCGATCTGGTGCGCGACATCCATCGCTCCTATTTCGCCGCCGGGGCGGATATGGTGGAGACCAACAGTTTCGGCGGCAGCCCGGTCACTCTGGGTGAATTCGACCTCGCCGATCGCGCGCGCGAAATCAACCGCCGCGCCGGCGAACTGGCGCGCGAGGCGGCCGAGGCTTTCGCGGATGGCCGCGATCGCTGGGTGATCGGCAGCGTCGGGCCTGGCACCAAACTGCCCAGCCTCGGCAATATCGACTACGATCCGCTGGAGGCGGCGCTGGCCGAACAGTGTCGTGGCCTGCTCGATGGCGGGGTGGACGCCCTGTTGATCGAGACCTGTCAGGATACGCTGCAAATCAAGGCGGCGGTGAACGGCGCCAAGATCGCCCGCACCGAGGCCAAATCGGACGTGCCGATTTTCGTGCAGGTGACGGTCGAGACCACGGGCACATTGCTTGTCGGGCCGGATATCGCGGCGGCGGCGACAGTGGTGCAGGCGCTCGACGTGCCGCTGCTCGGGCTGAATTGCGCCACCGGTCCGCAGGAGATGGCCGAGCACATCCGCTGGCTCGCCGGCAACTGGCCTGGCCTGCTCTCCGTGCAGCCGAACGCTGGCCTGCCGGAACTCGTCGATGGGCGCACGCAATATCCGCTCGGTGCTGCGGAGATGGCGAGTTGGCTCGAACGCTTCGTCGCCGAAGACGGCGTCAATCTGATCGGTGGCTGTTGCGGTACCGATATCGCCCATATCGCAGCCCTCGATGCCATGCTGCGCCGGCGTGGCGGCATCCGCCCGGCGCCGGTTGCGCGCCATGTGGTCTGGATGCCCGCCGTCGCCAGCCTTTACGGGCAGACACCATTGCGACAAGAAAACAGTTATTTCTCGATCGGCGAGCGCTGTAACGCCAACGGTTCGAAAAAATGGCGCACCTTGCAGGAGAAACACGATTGGGACGGCTGTGTCGCCGTGGCCCGCGAACAGGTGGCGGAAGGTTCCAACAGCCTAGATGTCTGCACCGCCTTCGTCGGTCGTGACGAGGCGGCCGAGATGGATGCGGTGATCCGCCGCTTCACCAGTTCGGTGAACGCGCCGCTGGTGATCGATTCCACTGAATTGCCGGTGATCGAGCGGGCGCTGAAGCTGCATGGCGGGCGGCCGATCATCAACTCGATCAATTTCGAGGATGGCGAGGCCGCCGCCGAGGCGCGCATGGTACTCGCGCGGCGCTTCGGCGCCGCGGTGATCGCGCTCACCATCGATGAAGCCGGCATGGCGAAAACCCCCGAGCGGAAGCTTGAAGTTGCCCGCCGGCTGATCGATTTCGCCTGCACGCGGCATGGTCTCGCGCAGGCCGATCTGTTGATCGATCCGCTCACCTTCACCATCGCGACCGGCAACGAGGACGACCGCAAGCTCGGGCAATGGACGCTCGAAGGCATCGCCGCCATCCGCGCCGCATTTCCCGATGTGCAGATCATTCTCGGCCTGTCGAATATCAGCTTCGGCCTCAACCCGGCTGCGCGCACCGTGCTCAACAGCGTCTTTCTCGACCACGCGGTGCGCGCCGGCATGAGCGGTGCCATCGTACATGTCAGCAAAATCCGTCCACTGCATCAGATCGCCGCCGAGGAGGTTGCGGTGATGGAGGATCTGATCTTCGATCGCCGCCGCGAGGGCTACGATCCGTTGCAGCACCTGTTGGCGATGTTCGCCGACCGGCGCACTGCTGCAGCCGTTGCGCGCCCGCGCGCCGCAACCATCGAGGGGCGGCTGAAGGAACGCATCGTCGATGGCGACCGCAAGGGGTTGACCGAGGATCTCGACACCGCGCTACGCACGCACCCGCCGCTCGACATCATCAATGCCATTCTGTTGGACGGCATGAAGGTGGTCGGCGAATTGTTCGGCGCCGGCAAGATGCAATTGCCCTTCGTGCTGCAAAGTGCCGAGACGATGAAAGCGGCCGTCGCCTATCTCGAACCCATGATGGAACGTGTGGAGGGGCAGGAGAAGGGTACCATCGTGCTCGCCACCGTGAAGGGCGATGTGCACGACATCGGCAAGAATCTGGTCGATATCATCCTCACCAACAACGGCTATCGAGTCGTCAATCTCGGCATCAAGGTGCCGCTGGCCGAGATGGTCGCGGCGGTGCGCACGCATCATGCCCACGCCATCGGCATGTCCGGCCTGCTGGTCAAATCCACTGTGGTGATGCGGGAAAATCTGGAAGAACTCTCGCGGCAGGGGATCGACGTGCCGGTGCTGCTCGGGGGTGCCGCGCTGACGCGCGCCTATGTCGAGGAGGATTGCACGCGCGCCTACGCCTGCGGCCGCGTCGCCTACGCGAGGGATGCGTTCGACGGTTTGCATCTGATGGACAAAGTCACCGGCAACGGTTTCGACGACTATCTCGCAGCGAGCCAAGCCAAGCGCGCCGGGCGTTCGCGCAACACCGCGCGCACCCTCGGCGAGGCCGATGCGCGCGCGTTCCAGCCGGTCGATGTGCTGGCGGTGCAGGCGCGCAGGCGGCGGCTCTCGCAGGATGTCGTCGTGCCGACGCCGCCGTTCTGGGGGGCGCGCGTGGTCGCCGCGCCGATGCGCGCGCTGGTGCCGTTCATCAACGAGCGCAGCCTGTATCAATTTCAGTGGGGATTCCGCAAACAGGGCCGCACGCTGGAGGAATTCCTCGGCTGGGCGCGGCAGGAACTGCGCCCGGTGATGAAGCGGATGCTGGCGCTGTGCGAGGCGGAGGATATCCTGCATCCGCAAGCGATCTATGGCTATTGGAAAGCGGCCGGGCAGGGCAACGAGCTGATCGTGTTCGATCCCGATGGCAACACCGAACTCTGTCGCTTCGCATTGCCGCGCCAACCGCGCGAGGATGGCGAATGCATCGCCGATTTCTTCCGCGACATCGACGATGCCGAGCGCGACGTGATCGCCCTGCAGGTGGTCACAATCGGCCAGCAGGCGTCCGACGTCGCGCGCCGCTGGTTCGACGACGATCGTTATCAGGACTATCTCTATCTGCACGGACTGTCGGTGGAGATGGCCGAGGCGATGGCCGAATACACGCATAAGCGCATCCGTGCCGAACTCGGCTTCGCCGGCGAGGACGATCGCGATATGGAACGCATGCTGGCGCAATCCTATCGCGGCTCGCGCTATTCCTTCGGCTATCCGGCCTGCCCGCGGCTCGAAGATCAGGTACCACTGCTGCGGCTGCTCGATGGCGCGCGCATCGGTGTGTCGATCTCCGACGAATGGCAATTGCATCCCGAGCAATCGACCAGCGCCATCGTCGTGCTCAATCCGAAAGCGAAATACTTCTCCGTCTGACCGGGGCGTTCGCCTGCCCGGCATCGGGCCGGCCATCGGGCAATATCGGTCGATCAGCGGGCGGCAGGCCTGATCGACCGGCGTAGTGGCGCGGAGTTTGTGCAATCCCCCACTCCAGGGTCGGGGGCAGCACCGAAATCCTGGCAGAGCAGTCATCCAACCCTTCCCGAAGGAGATACTATCCACCGCATCAACGGTTTGGGGCGGCCATTCAAAGGCGCGACTTTTCCGGGAATTGCTTCTGAAACAACGATATACGGACAGCCCCGAGGCGAAGGCGGCACATCGAAGCAGACAAAACGCACGCTGTCCTCCACGGTCATATGAGGGCGAAGACCTGCCGGCTCCCACCCTGGCCTTGAAACCTGCCCGGATTTTCAATAGACATCCTCACGAGCCGGTGTGGCGGGGCGGTTGGCCTTGCCGCACCCCTTCCGTATTGATCGCTGCGTTCGTGCCCCGGATGCGCTCCGTGGGAATTTGGAGGTCTGCCGTGACTGAATATTCGCTCGACAAGATCCGCAACATCGGGATCACCGCGCATATCGATGCCGGCAAGACCACCACCACCGAACGCATCCTGTTCTACACCGGCATGTCGCACCGGATCGGTGAGGTGCATGATGGCAACACCACCACCGATTACATGGACCAGGAGCGCGAGCGCGGCATCACCATCACCTCCGCCGCCGTTACCTGCGAGTGGAAAGACACCCGCATCAACATCATCGACACGCCGGGCCATATCGATTTCAACATCGAGGTGAACCGTTCGCTCCGTGTGCTCGATGGCGCTGTGTTCATCATCGAGGGGGTCGCCGGCGTGCAGCCGCAGTCGGAGACCAACTGGCGCCTCGCCGATCGCTACAACGTGCCGCGCATCATCTTCATCAACAAGCTCGACCGTACCGGCGCCGATTTCTACCGCGCCTTCGCCACGCTGAAGGAAAAGCTCGACATTGTCGCGCTGCCGCTGCAACTGCCGATCGGTATAGAGGATCAGTTCGTCGGTGTGATCGATCTGGTGGAGATGAAGGCGATCGTCTGGGAGGGCGGCGAGCTCGGCGCCAAATTCCACGACGAGCCGATCCCCGAGGCGATGCTGGAACAGGCCAAAGAGTATCGCCAGACGCTGCTCGACACCGCGCTTTCGGTCGATGATGCGGCGATGGAGGAGTATTTCGACAAGGGGGACGTCGCCGTCGAGACCCTGAAGCGCTGCATCAAGGCCGGCGCCATCAGCGGCGCCTTCCGCCCGGTGCTATGTGGCACGGCGTTCAAGAACAAGGGCGTGCAGCCGCTGCTCGATGCGGTGATCGACTATCTGCCCTCCCCGGTGGATGTCCCCGGCATCAGCGTCGCCGCCGAAGAAGGCGAGGACGAGACCCTCGATCGCCGCCGCATCAAGGCCGATGTGAAAGCCCCCTTCGCCGGCCTCGCCTTCAAGATCATCAACGACAAATACGGCACGCTCACCTTCGTGCGAGTCTATGCCGGCACGCTGAAATCCAGCGAGACGGTGATGAACACCACCAAGGGCCACCGCGAGCGCATCGGCCGGATGTTCCAGATGCACGCAGACAAGCGGGTCGAGATCAAGGAAGTGCATGCCGGCGACATTGCCGCCTTCGTCGGGCTGAAAGACACCGGCACCGGCGACACGCTGGCCGATGCGTCCGACCCGGTGGTGCTGGAGCGCATGGCCTTCCCGGTGCCGGTGATCGACATCTCGGTGGAGCCGAAAACCAAGGAATCGGTCGAGAAAATGACTCTCGGCCTGCAAAAACTGGCCGGCGAAGACCCGAGCCTCCGGCTGCGCACCGATCAGGAAACCGGGCAGACGATTCTCTCCGGCATGGGCGAATTGCATCTGGAGATCATCATCGACCGTCTGAAGCGCGAATACGGCGTGGAGGCCAATATCGGCGCGCCGCAGGTGGCCTATCGCGAGACCATCAGCCGCCCGCATACCGAAATCTATACCCATAAGAAACAGACCGGCGGTTCCGGCCAGTTCGCCGAAGTGAAAATCGTCTTCGAGCCGCTGGAGCGCAACGCTGGCATCGTGTTCGAGAACAAGGTGGTCGGCGGCTCGGTGCCGCGCGAATATATCCCGGCGGTGGAAAAAGGCATCCGCGTGCAAGCCGAGACCGGCGTGCTCGCCGGCTTCCCGACGGTGGATTTCAAATACACGCTGGTGGATGGAAAATACCACGACGTCGATTCCAGCGCGCTCGCCTTCGAGATCGCCGCCAAGGCGTGTTTCCGAGACGGCATGAAGAAGGCCTCGCCGATCATCCTCGAGCCGATCATGGATGTGGAAGTGACGACGCCGCAGGACCATGTCGGCGACGTGGTGGGCGATCTCAACCGGCGGCGCGGCATGATCCAGAATCAGGATAGTTCCGGCTCGACGATCATCGTGCGCGCGCATATCCCGCTCAAGGAGATGTTCGGCTATATCTCGGACTTGCGCAGCATGACCAAGGGGCGTGCTTCCTTTACCATGCAGTTCCACCATTACGATCCGGTGCCGCGCAACATCGCGGACGAGATCATGAGCAAGAGCGCCTGACGGCAGGCACCGATGCCGGCGTCGCGTCCACGCTGGACACGTCTGCACTGGATGCGAGGGCGGGTGGAAGAGACGGAAAATGGCGGCCGGACCCTCGAATGGATCGGCTGCGATGATGCCGGCGCGCCGATCGCCCGGGTTGTGCGGGTGCAGGGGCCGCTGTTCAGCGGCTGGCGATGCTATCGTGCCGTCGCTCTCGACAGCGACGCGCGGATTGTTGAGCTACGTCCGCCGCCGCCGGAGGGTGCCGGCTGGCTCGCCTGCGTCGGCGGTCAGGTGGTCGGCCGCGCCGCGCAACCGCTCGCCGCTGTGCGTACCGCCGAGGCGGCGCTCACCCAGGGGTGAACAGCTTCGCCGCGTTCACGGCGGTCTGCGAGACACCCCACAGCAGGGGAATGCCGACCAGCAGCCATAGCAGCGCCAACTCGAGCCGCTGCGCGCTGGACGGGCGGGATTGGTGGTCTTGCATGGCCAAATCTCCGCTCACGCGTTGGACAGGAAATGATGGCGGGCGACCGGGCGCATCAACAGATTGCAGATCAGCCCGCAGCCCAGCAGCCCTGCCATGATATAGAGAGTGACGGTGTAGGAATCCTGCTTCAGGATGCCATGCTGGAGTTCGTATTGCCGGATATAGTTGACCAGCACCGGCCCCAGCACACCGGCGATCGACCACGCGGTCAGCAGCCGGCCATGGATCGCCCCCACGAAGCGCACCCCGAACACGTCGCGCAGATAGGCCGGAATGGTCGCGAAGCCGCCGCCGTACATGCTGATGATGATGGCATAGGCGGCGACGAACAGCATCACGTTGTGCATCGCGGCAATGCTCGGCACGGCGATATAGAGCAAAATGCCGAGGACGAAGAACACGGTGTAGGTATTGCGCCGGCCCAGACGATCCGATGAGGAGGCCCAGAACAGCCGGCCCAGCATGTTGAACAGGCTCAGCAGCCCGACGAAGCCGGCCGCCGCCACCGGGGTGATGCGGCCCTGGAACATTTCCTGTGTCATCGCCGAGGCTTGGCTGATCACGCCGATGCCCGCTGTCACGTTCAGGCAGAGCACCAGCCAGAGCAGATAGAATTGCGGGGTGCGCAGCGCCTCGTTCACCTCTACATGGCCGCTCGCCACCATCCGCTGCGACTGCGTGGCGGGAATGAATCCAGCCGGCCGCCAACCCTCGGCCGGCACCCGAACCACCACCGCACCGATCGCCATGAAGCAAAAATAGCCGATTCCCATGACCAGAAAGGTCGGGCCGACGCCGCTCTCTGTCGGCGTGGCGAAATGGTGCATCAGCAGCACCGAGAGCGGCGAGGCGATCAGCGCGCCGCCGCCGAAGCCCATGATGGCGAGGCCGGTGGCCATGCCCGGCCGGTCCGGAAACCAGGTCATCAAGGTTTTGACCGGCGAGATATAGCCGATGCCGAGGCCGCAGCCACCGAGCACGCCGTAGCCGAGATAGACCAGTCAGAGCTGATGCACCCGGATGCCGAAGGAGGCGACCACGAAGCCGCCGCCGAAACAGGCCGCCGCCAGCAGCATCGCCTTACGCGGGCCGACGCGATCGAGCCAGCTCCCGGTCAGCGCCGAGGCGATGCCGAGCACCAGAATGGCGATGCTGAAAATCCAGCCGAGCTGGGTGAGCTTCCAATCATCGGCGGCGGCATGGGTAATGCCGATCAACCGCGTCATCGGCAGATTGAAGACACTGAAGGCATAGACCTGTCCGATGCACAAATGCACGCAGAGTGCTGCCGGCGGAACCAACCATCGGTTGAAGTGTGGGCCCGCAACAATTCGTTCTCGATCAAGAATTCCAGGTGTGGTTGCTACGATCGATTCCTTGCTAACAGACACCCGACTCTCCCAATGCAATTTTTGATAATTTATTATTTTATACGCACGCTGTCCAGATCAGCTATTCTGCTGCGCGGCCAAAATCTCGAACGCCTTACGTGGCAGCGGATCGAGCCCGGCGCCGCCGGCGTCGAGATGCGCGCGCATGGCCGCACGCATGCGCGGATCCCAGAATTTCACGATGTGATCGGCGATGTCCGCGCTGCCACGCTCTTCGCCACGATGCGCGAAAAAGCGTCCGATCTGATTGGCCATGGTCACGAGACGATCAGGCGACATCGAGAGGCTCCGTCAACACGATCCGCTCACCATGGGTGAACACCTCGAAGCCGTCGGCGCGCGCGACCGCGACGAGGGTGATGCCGGCCTGCTCGGCGGTGCGCATGGCGAGCGCGGTCGGTGCAGAGACAGCGACCAGCACCGCGGCACCGATCGTCGCGGTTTTCTGCACCATCTCCACCGAGACCCGGCTGGTCAGGACGATCACACCCTCCTGCGCGGAATAGGCGGATTGCGCGAGCCAGCCCGCGAGCTTGTCGAGCGCGTTGTGCCGGCCGACATCCTCGCGCACGGCGGCGAGGCCGGTGCGCGGATGCCAGAAACCTGCCGCATGGCAGGCATGCGTCGTGCGGTTGAGCGGTTGTGCGGCGCCGAGGGCTGCCATGGCGCCGGCGATCTCCGTCGCCGACAGTTGCAGCATGGCGCGCACGCGCGGCGGCGGACGGCTCGCCTGCTCCAGGCTTTCCATGCCGCACAGCCCACAGCCGGTCGCGCCGGTGAGATGGCGGCGGCGCGCGTGCAACGCATCCTGGCGTCCCCCGGCGAGATCCATACGCAATTCTATGCCGAGCGGGCGAGGCACCAGCTCGAGGTTGGCGATGTCTGTGGCGCTTTCGATGAGGCCCTCGTTCAGACTGAAGCCGATGGCAAAATCCGCGAGATCGGCGGGCGTCGCCAGCATCACAGCATAGGTCGAGCGCCCATAGGTGAGGGCGATCGGCGTCTCCTCGGCGAGCAGGCGTCCGGCCGGATCGGACAGCGGCGCACCCAAGCGCCAGACGGCGGGCGCGGAGGCAACCGACGGCGCCGGCAGGCTCACTCGGCCGCGGCGGGGAGAATGCGCCGCGCCGCCTCGCTATGTGCCTGATAGGAATCCTGCCATTCGGTCGGCCCGTTGGAGCGGTTCACCTGCACCGCCGTCACCTTGTATTCCGGGCAGTTCGTCGCCCAGTCTGAATAATCGGTGGTGACCACATTGGCCTGCGTCGCCGGGTGATGGAACGTCGTATAGACCACGCCGGGTGCCACGCGATCGGTGATCAGTGCGCGCAGGCTGGTGGCGCCGGAGCGGCTTTCAAGGCGCACCCAATCGCCATCGCGGATGCCGCGATTCTCGGCGTCATGTGGATGGATTTCCAGCCGGTCTTCCTCATGCCAGACCACGTTCTGCGTACGCCGCGTCTGCGCGCCCACGTTGTACTGGCTCAGAATCCGCCCGGTGGTGAGCAGCAGCGGGAAGCGCGCGCCGGTGCGCTCGTCGGTCGGCACGTATTCGGTGATGATGAACTGCCCGCTGCCGCGCACGAAGCGATCGATATGCATCACCGGCGTGCCTGCGGGCGCCGCATCGTTGCAGGGCCACTGGATCGAGCCCAATTCGTCCAGTCGGGCGAACGATACGCCAGCGAAACTCGGCGTCGTCGCCGCGATCTCGGCCATGATCTCGCTCGGATGAGTGTAGTGCATGGGGTAGCCCATCGCCTGCGCGATGGCGACGGTGATCTCCCAATCGCCCATTCCGGCGCGCGGCGCGATCACCTTGCGCACGCGATTGATGCGCCGCTCGGCATTGGTGAAGGTGCCGTCCTTTTCGAGAAAACTCGCGCCGGGCAGGAACACATGGGCGTAATCGGCGGTCTCGTTGAGGAACAGATCCTGCACCACCACGCACTCCATCGCCCGCAGCCCGGCGATCATGTGATGCGTGTCGGGGTCGGACTGCACGATGTCTTCGCCCTGGATATAGAGGCCCTTGAACGAGCCATCGAGGGCTGCGTCGATCATGTTGGGAATCCGCAGGCCGGGTTCGCTATCGAGCGAAACCCCCCAACTGCGCTCGAACAATTCCCGCGCCACATTGTCCGACACATGGCGATAGCCGGAAAACTCGTGCGGAAAGGATCCCATGTCGCAGGAGCCTTGCACGTTATTCTGTCCACGCAACGGATTGACCCCGACGCCGACGCGGCCGATATTGCCGGTCGCCATCGCGAGATTGGCGATCGCCATCACCGTCGTGGTGCCCTGGCTGTGCTCGGTCACGCCGAGGCCGTAATAGATCGCGCCATTGCCGCCCGTCGCATAGAGCCGCGCCGCATCGCGGATCAGTGCGGCGGCCACGCCGGTGAGGCTCTCGACCGCTTCCGGCGCGTTGCGCGGCTCGGCGACGAAGGCGGCCCAGGCCTGGAACGCTGCAAGGTCGCAGCGCTCGCGCACGAAGGTTTCATCGACCAGCCCCTCGGTCACGATCACATGCGCCATCGCATCGAGCAGCGCGACATTGCTGCCCGGCAGCAGCGGCAGATGATAGCTGGCTTCTACATGTGGGCTGCGCACCAGATCGATCCGCCGCGGATCGATGACGATCAGCTTCGCCCCCTGCCGTAGCCGCCGCTTCATGCGCGAGGCGAACACCGGGTGGCCGTCGGTCGGGTTGGCGCCGATCACCATGATGACGTCTGCATGATCGACGGAATCGAAATCCTGCGTGCCGGCCGATGTGCCAAAAGTATCCTTCAGCCCGTAGCCGGTGGGGGAGTGGCACACACGCGCGCAGGTATCGACGTTGTTGTTGTGAAAGCCGGCGCGCACCAGCTTCTGCAGCACGAAGGTTTCCTCGTTGGTGCAGCGCGAGGAGGTGATGCCGCCGATTGCCGCGCGCCCGTGCGTCGCCTGGATGCGCTTGAATTCGGAGGCCACGCGACCGATCGCCTCCTCCCAGGAGACCTCGCGCCACGGATCGCTGATCCGCTCGCGCAGCATCGGCTTGAGGATGCGCTCCCGATGCGTCGCATAGCCCCAGGCGAAACGCCCCTTCACACAGGAATGGCCATGATTGGCCTGGCCATCCTTGAACGGCACCATGCGCACGATCTCGGTGCCGCGCATCTCCGCCTTGAAGCTGCAGCCGACGCCGCAGTAGGCGCAGGTGGTCACCACGGAGTGCTCCGGCTGGCCGATGTCGATCACCGATTTCTCGATCAGCGTCGCCGTCGGGCAAGCCTGCACGCAGGCACCGCAGGAGACGCATTCGGAATCGAGGAACGCCTCATGCGCGCCGGCGGAGACTTTCGAGGCGAAGCCCATGCCCTCGATGGTCAGCGCATAGGTACCCTGCGTCTCCTCGCAGGCGCGCACGCAGCGCGAACAGACGATGCATTTGGAAGGATCGAAGGTGAAATAGGGGTTCGATTCATCCTTCGCCTGTCCGAGATGGTTCTCTCCCGCATAGCCATAGCGCACCTCGCGCAGCCCGACCGCGCCGGCCATGTCCTGCAACTCGCAATCGCCATTCGCCGCGCAGGTGAGACAGTCGAGCGGATGGTCGGAGATGTAGAGTTCCATCACCCCCCGGCGCAGTTGCTTGAGCCGCTCCGTCTGCGTCCGCACCACCATCCCGGCGGCGACCGGGGTGGTGCAGGAGGCCGGCGTGCCGGCGCGGCCCTCGATTTCGACGAGGCAGAGGCGGCAGGAGCCGAAGGATTTCAGGCTGTCGGTGGCGCAGAGTTTCGGGATCTGTACGCCCGCGAGCGTCGCCGCGCGCATCAGCGAGGTGCCCTCCGGCACGCTCAGCGTGACGCCGTCGATCTCCAGGCTCACCTCTGTCTCGGCGTGGGATGCCGGCGTGCCGTAATCGGTCTCCGATACCAATGGCATGGCTGCCTCCTATTCTGCCGCTGCGAGAGAAATGTCGCGGGCGGTGAAATCCGCGCGGAAATGGGTGAGCGCACTGAGCACCGGATAGGGCGTGAAGCCACCGAGCGCGCAGAGCGAGCCGAATTTCATCGTCATGCAGAGATCCTCGACGAGGGCCAGATTGGCGGCGACGTCCTCGCCGCGCATCACCCGCTCGAGCACCTCGGCGCCGCGCGTCGAGCCGATGCGGCAGGGAGTGCATTTGCCGCAGGATTCATGCGCGCAGAACTGCATCGCGAAGCGCGCCTGTTGCGCCATGTCCACGCTGTCGTCGAACACCACCACGCCGCCATGGCCGATCAGCCCGTCTCGCGCGGCGAAGGCCTCGTAATCGAAGGGCGTGTCGAACAGCGCCGGCGGGAAATAGGCGCCGAGCGGGCCGCCGACCTGCACCGCGCGCACTGCGCGCCCGCTCGCCGTGCCACCGCCGATCTCCTCGACCAGCGCGCCGAGGGTGACACCGAAGGCAGTCTCGAACAGCCCGCCGTGGCGGATGTTGCCGGCGAGTTGCACCGGCATCGTGCCGCGTGATCGGCCCATGCCGAAATCCCGATAGGCGGCACCGCCCTGGCTCATGATCCACGGCACCGAGGCGAGCGAGATCACGTTGTTGACCACCGTGGGCTTGCCGAACAGCCCTTCCAGCGCCGGCAGCGGCGGCTTCGCGCGCACCATGCCGCGCCGCCCCTCCAGACTGTCGAGCAACGCGGTCTCCTCGCCGCAGACATAGGCGCCGGCACCCACGCGCACTTCCATATCGAACGCAAAGCCGCCGGCCAGGCAATCGGCGCCGAGCAACCCCTCGCGCCGGGCAATCGCGATCGCCTCGCGCATGACCGCAATCGCGTGCGGATATTCCGAGCGAATGTAGATATAGCCATGGGTCGCGCCGGTGGCGAAGCCGGCAATCGTCATCCCTTCGATCAACACGAAGGGGTCGCCCTCCATGATCATGCGGTCGGCGAAGGTACCGGAATCGCCCTCGTCGGCATTGCAGACGATATATTTCACCGGCCCCGCCGCGCGGGCCACGGTCTGCCACTTGATGCCGGTCGGAAACCCCGCCCCACCCCGCCCGCGCAGACCGGAGCGCGTCACTTCCTCGACGGTGCCGGCCGGCCCGGTCGAGAGCGCGCGTTGCAGCCCGACATAGCCGCCATGGCTCCGGTAATCGGCGAGCGAGAGCGGATCGGTGATGCCGCAGCGGGCAAAGGTGAGCCGCTGCTGGCGGGCGAAGAAGCCGATCCGCTCGGTCGGCCCCAGGCAGAGCGGGTGCGCCTCGGGCGCGGCGATCAGCGCGGCGAGAAGCGCGGGCACATCGGCAAGGCCGACCGGGCCGAAGCCCAGCCGGCCCGCCGGCGTCGCCATCTCCACAAGCGGCTCCAGCCAGTACATGCCACGTGAGCCGGTGCGCGTGAGGCGTAGGTCGAGGCCAAGCCGGACGGCGTGCGCGGTGAGAGCGGCGGCCACCGCGTCGGCACCGACCGCCAGCGCACCGGAATCACGCGGAATGAAAATCTCGAGACTCATCGCACCGTGTCATTCAGTATTGTATCGACGCGGGCGGCGTTCAATCGTCCCTCCGGCGCGCCGTCGCGCAGCAGGGCAGGGGCGCAGGCACACAGGCCGAGGCAATAGACCCGCTCCAGCGTCACGCTGCCATCGGCCGCCGTCTCGCCCCAGGCGATGCCGACCCGGGCGCGCAGCCGCTCGGCGAGCGCCTCGCCACCCATCGCCTGGCAAGCCTCGGCGCCGCAGACCTGCAGAATGTGGCGCCCCGGCGGCGCGCTGCGATAGTCGTGATAAAAGCTCACCACGCCATGCACCTCGGCGCGCGACAGATTGAGCGCCTGCGCCACCATGGCAATGGCTTCGTCCGGAACATAGCCAAACGCCGATTGCAGCGCATTGAGCACCGGCAGCGTGGCACCCGGCATGTCGGCATGCGCGGCGATGATCGCTGCGGCGGCTTCCTTGTTCCAGTTCATGCGGCGATGCCTATCGGCACGGATGGACCCCCGGATTTTTCACTGTCGGTTACACCTGCGCTCGCGACCGATCACAATCAATCGGCCATTCGCCATGCTGCAATAGAACAAACGCATCAACACGCCGCGCCCTCATCGGCGAAACCGAGCATTTCCGCCTGCGCCACCAGGGCAGCGGTGAGCGGCGTCATTGGTTCGCGGTGCGGCACCACGAGACCGACCAGCGGGCTCGCCGGGCCGCCGGTGATGGGGATGGCGCGGATCCGCTCGCCCAGCCCTAGCATTTCCGCGAGCCGCGCCGGCATCACGCTCGCCCAATGGCCTGTGCGCACATGCGACCAGAGCGCCACCATGGAGTTGGATTCGAGCGTTGGCGGCAATATTTTTCCAACGGTGGCGAGCATCTTGTCGATGATCCGCCGATTCTGCATATCCGGCGTGAGCAGGCAGAGCGGAATACGCGCGACCTCCGCCCAATCGACCTGCGCGCGCGCGGCATGCGGGCTATCGGACCCGATCAGCAGACAATAGCGTTCGCGATACAGCGGCACCGTGCGCACCCGGCCAAGCGGCTCATTGTCGAGATAGGTCACGCCTGCGTCGATTTCGAGGTTTTCCAGCAGCGCCAAGGTGGCAATGGAGGTGCGCGAAAGCAGGGTGAAGGTGACATCCGGATGGCGCAGCTTGAACGGCGTGGTAAGGGCGGGGATCGTCGCCAATGCCGTCGGGATCACCGCGATGCGCAGCGTGCCGGCGAGGCCGCGCTTGAGCGCCTGGATTTCGAGCCGCATGGCGCGCGCATCGCTCACGATGCGGCGCGCCCAATCGAGCGTGCGCTCGCCCTCCGGCGTGAAGCAGAGGAAACGCGAGCCGCGCTGCACCAGGCGAACGCCGAGCGTCTCCTCGAGCTGCTTGACCCCGGCCGAAAGGGTCGGCTGGGTGACACCGCAGGCTTCCGCAGCGCGGCCGAAATGCTTCTCCTGCGCTAGTGCCAGGATATATTCCAGTTTATCGATCATTCGATGCCTCGCAACGCCAAGGGCCTTGCCGCAAGCCCCGATGGGCATCATTATCCGTTAAACGTAGAAGAAGATATTTACAGGGAGTTGGAAATGCGGAAATTTATCATCGAACGCGAACTGCCGGCGATCGGCGACGCCGATGCGGCAACATTGCAGGGGGCGGCGAAGCAGTCGAACGCGACGTTATGCTCGCTCGGCCCGTCGATCCAGTGGCTCGAGAGCTACGTCGCCGCCGACAAGACCTTCTGCGTCTATCTCGCTGAAAACGAAGACATCATCCGCAAGCATGCCGAGCTGAGCGGGTTTCCGGCCAACAAAATCACCGAGGTCAAGCGGATGATCGATCCGACGACCGCCGGTTGACGGCGGGCAGGGCGGATGTTATTTGATTGCTGCTTCATTTAACCGGAGGAAATACAATGAGCTGGAAAGCCCCAAAGATTAAAGAAATCGCGCTCGGCGCGGAAATCAACTGCTATGCCTGCGCGGATGTGAAGTAAGTCAACTCGCAATCATCTGCAGTCGCTGTTTATTACCGGCACAGTTGTTCATAAACAGCGACTTATTTTTTTAGCCCGGTCGATGGTGCCGGCTGGATATCATC
>DAHXNW010000276.1 GCA_027365195.1 Acetobacteraceae bacterium | reverse complement strand
TTTTGCCTCGATGCGGCGGTTGGGGAGCAGTTGGCCGCGAGCCTCGCCGCCCTGCTCCGCTCGACGGGCGCCGGTCTTGCGCTCACTGCCTCGCGGCGCACCGATCCGGCGGCGCTCGCGGCCCTGCGCGCGGCGCTGCTGCCGCTCGGCGCCTCTATCTGGGATGGCAGCGGGGAGAATCCGTATTTCGGCCTGCTGGCGCTCGCCGATCTCATTCTGGTGACGGAGGAGAGCGTGTCGATGATTTCCGAGGCGGTGGCCACCACGGCGCCGGTCATGCTATTGAAACTGCCGGGCCGCTCGCGCCGGCAGCGCCTGTTCGCCGAGTCGCTGCTCGCCGCGGGACGGGTGCGCCGCTTTGCCGGGCGATTGGACCTATGGCCCGTCACCCCGCTGGATGACACCGCCGAGGCGGCGGCGGAGATGCGCCGGCGACTGGGTTTGTGAGGAACGCGATGCTGCCGATCCATACCTTCGATCAGCGCCAGGGCGGCAATGTGCTCTACAAGGCACTCGCCCATCCGCTCGCCGCCGAGGCGCTCGCGGCCCTGAGCGCCAGCCTCGCCAATATGGGGCCGATCGCGGTGTTCGATCCCGACGGCATTGCCGAGGCGCTGTTCGTGCTCCACCCGGCGCTGCCGCCGATCGAGGGCATCTATGTGCAGGATGTGCGCGAGGTGGGCCGCGAACACGCGGGCCATCGGGCGCGCCCGCTCGATGCGTTGCGCGAGGCGCCCCCGCGCGCCGTGCTGGTCGCCGCTTTCGATGCCGGCCGGCTGGTCGCGCGTCTCGCTGGCCTGCTGCCGGCGGACACGCGCATCGTCAGCCTGGATCAAGCGCGGTTGCCGGAGGCGATGCTCACAGTGCCTCGGCGCTATCTCGACCGGTTGAATTTCGCCACCAATTTTGCCTTTTTCCGCGATGCCGAGGGTTTTTCGACCCGGCTGGTGACGGCCAATTACTGGTCCGGCTACGGCGCCAGCGCGTTGCGGCTCTGGCTGCGGCTGTTCGATGCCGATGGCCGGGTGCTGGCGACGTGGGAGGAGGCGGTGCCGGCGGGGCCGGCCGGCATCGCGATCGATAGTGCAGAGGTGCGTCGCCGCTTCGGTCTCGCCCCCTTCACCGGCCAGTTGTTCATCCACGCCATCGGCGCCGCCGGGCATGACGTGGTGAAATACGCGCTCGACACCTATGCCTCGGACGGCGGGGCGAGCCTTTCCTGCACGCATGACGCCAATGCCTGGCCGGCCGAGCGCTACGCCGGGCTGCCGGCGCCGCGCGAGGACGAGCGGGTGATCCTCTGGCTGCAGAACAGCCATGCGGTGCCGATTCCGGCCGGTGCGCTCGCCCTCGATCGCATGGGGGCGGAGCGGCCGGTGGCTCTTAATGCGCCGGTCCCCCCCTTCGCCACCATCGCGCTCGATGTCGCGAGCCTGCTGCCGGGGCTGCGCTGGCCGGCGCAGATCGAGTTGCGCGCCGGGCGGCATGTGGTGCGTCCGCGTTACGAGGTGGTGCGCGCCGGGCGTCGGCGGATTGCGCATGTCAATGTCGAGCGCACCGATCTGCGGCCCGACCCCGTGCTTGCCACGCTCGACGGATCGCTCGGGCGTGGCTTTCTGCTGCCTTTCCCGATCCTGCCGCGTGGGCGGTTTCGGAGCATCGTGCAGCCGACGCCGATGGCGGATACGCAGGCCGATCTGCCGCTGCGCCTCGACCTGTTCGCGCCCGACGGTACGCCTGCGGGGAGCCGCTTTCTCGGCTGTCTGCCGCGCGCGCATGGCGTGGCCCTCGATCTCGACGAATGCCTCGATGCGGCGGCGCTCGCCGATGGCGGCCATGGCGAGCTGGTGTATGATTTCCGCGCCGGCGGGGCCGCCGATGGCTGGCTGCACGCGCTGTTCCGCTACGAGGATCGGGGCAGCTTGCATGTCGCCGAGAGCAGTTTCGGCGCGCATATCTACAACACGCTGATGACCTACAAGGATGAGCCGCAATCCTACGCCGGACCGCCGCCGGGGCTTTCCACGCGGCTGTTCCTCAAGCTCGGCCACGCCGGCCGGCGTAGCTTCGCGGCACTGATCTACCCGGCCTCGCGGCCCTGGCTCGCGCGATCGCAGACAATGCTGCTGCTGCATGACGCGGCCGGACGGGTGATCGCCGAGGCGCCGCTGCGCATCGCCTGCTCCGGCTCGGCGATGGTCTGGCCGGATGCCACATTTGGCGCGGCGGCGCTGCGCGAGGCAGGGGAGACGGGCTACGTGCTGATCCGCGATACCACCTGCCGGTTGTTCGGCTATCATGGCCAGATGGATGCGCACGGCGGCTTTTCGCTCGATCACATGTTTGGATTTTAGGGGGCTGATTGCTCTCGCGGCCGACGCTGCTGTGGTTGGCGGTGGGGCTGCTTGCTGGCTGTGCCACCAGTCCGCCGGCGCGGCTGCAACCCGCCGGCCTGCGCAGTTGGGA
>DAHXNW010000274.1 GCA_027365195.1 Acetobacteraceae bacterium | reverse complement strand
GATCGACGTCTGGGGCGCCGATCACGGCGGCTATGTGGCGCGCATGCAGGCAGCGGTGCGCGCCCTCGCCGGCGGCGAGGCTGGCCGGCTCGAAGTGGTGCTGTGCCAGATCGTGCATGTGCTGCGCGACGGCCAGCCGGTACGGATGTCCAAGCGCGCCGGCAGCTATATCACGCTGGCCGATCTGATCGACGAGGTTGGGCGCGATGCGGTGCGCTTCATCATGCTCACCCGCAAGGCCGATGCGCAGATGGAGTTCGACCTCGATCAGGCGGTGGCGCAGACGCGCGAGAATCCGCTGTTCTACGTGCAATACGCCCATGCGCGCTGCCGCTCGGTGCTGCGCATGGCGGCCGAGCAGGGCCTGGCCGTCGAACCCGAAGCCCCGCTCGATAGTCTGGACGATCCAGCGGAACTCGCGCTGCTGCGCCGCCTCGCCGCTTGGCCGCGCACCGTGGAGGCTGCGGCGCTGGCGCGGGAGCCGCATCGAATCGCGTTTTTTCTCTATGATTTAGCCGGCGATTTTCATATGCTATGGAACCGTGGACGCGAGGCGGCGACGCTGCGCTTTCTGCAACCCGAGCAACCCGCGCGCACCCTCGCGCGGCTCGCGCTGGTGGCGGCGAGTGCGACGGTCATCCGCTCCGGCCTCGCGGTGATGGGCGTGACCCCGGTCGAGGAGATGCGTTGAGCCATGTCCGATGGCATTTACAAGGAGCCGCGCGGCGGCGCCTCCGAACTCGATATCCCGGCCCTCGGCGAGCGGCAGCCGGCCTATCGGCTGGCCCGCCCGCCGGCGCGGATCGACCCGGCGAGCCGACGTCTGGCGCTCGCCGCCGCCGGGATCGGCGGCGTGCTGCTGTTGCTGTTCGCGGTCTGGTCGTTCTCGGCGCGGCGGCCGCAGGGTGTGCCGGTGATCGAGGCAGACAGCCGGCCGCTGCGCGTGAAGCCGGCCAATCCGGGCGGCATGCAAGTGGCCGGGGCCGATGAGTCGATCCTCTCCGACACACCCGGCGCGGATGCCGGACACGCGGGCAGCGGCGCGGCGCTGGCACCAGCCGCCGAAGTGCCGCAGCCGCAGGCGCTGCTCGCACCACCACCGGCCGTGAAGCCGGCGCCGGCCGCCGCAGCCCCCGAAGCGGCCGCCCCGGCGCCGGTTACGCCCGCGCATGCCGAAAGCCCCCCCGCCACGCACAAGCCGGCGACCGGGCGCACCGAGGTGCAACTCGCCGCCCTCACCTCGCAAGCGGCGGCGAGCGCGCAGTGGAACCGGCTCACCCATCTGCTGCCGGACGCCTTCGCCGGCCGCCACCCGATCATCACCAGCACCGAGCATGGCGGCCACCGTTTCTGGCGCCTGCGCACCGGCGGCTTCGCCGACACCGCGCAGGCCGGCGCTTTCTGTTCCCGGCTGCGCGCCAAGGGGATGGCCTGCGCGATCGCCGATTTCTGAGCCGGAAACCAAACATCCTCGTGAAAGCCGCCATCGTCGGCATCGCCGCAACCGCCCTGACCGATGCGGAAGCGGCGATGTTTGCCGCCGACCCGCCCGCCGGGGTGATCCTGTTCGCCCGTAATATCGATCATCCGACCCAGCTCGCGGCTCTGGTCGCTGCCTTGCGCCGTGTACTGCCGGCGGAGGCGGTGCTGATGGTCGATCAGGAGGGCGGCCGCGTCGCGCGGCTGCGTCCGCCGCACTGGCCGGCCCTGCCGCCGGCCGGCGCGATCGGCGATCGCTATGCGCGCGACGCGGCGGCAGGCACGCGGCTCGCCTGGCTCGTGGGGGCCGCGATTGGGAGGCAGGCGGCAGCGGCGGGGTTCGATGTGGCGACCGCGCCGGTGCTCGATCTGCGCCTGCCCGACGCCCATGCGGTGATCGGCGACCGCGCCTTCGCCGCCGCGCCCGAGGTGGTCGCAACCCTCGGCGCGGCGCTCGCCGCCGGGCTGCTCGCCGCCGGCATCCAGCCGGTGGCCAAGCACATCCCCGGCCACGGCCGCGCGACGGCCGACAGCCATTTCGCCCTGCCGCAGGTCGATACCGCCGATCTCGCCGCCGATTTCGCGCCGTTTCGTGCGAATAACGCTCTGCCTTGGGCGATGACCGCGCATATCCTCTACACCGCGCTCGATGCCGAGCATCCGGCTACGCTCTCGCCGGCGGTAATCGGGCGCGTCATTCGTGGCACGATCGGCTTTCAGGGGGTTCTGCTGTCCGACGATCTGGCGATGCGCGCGCTGACCGGCGCGCCGGCGGCACTGGCGCAGCAGGCGCTGGCGGCCGGCTGCGATATCGCGCTGCATTGCACCGGGGTGCTGGCCGAGACGCGGGCGCTGCTCGCCGCCTGCCCGCCGCTGCACGCGGCGGGACGGGCACGGCTCGCGGCGGCGCGGGCGCGGGCGTTGGCACGGCGCGAGCCGCTCGATGACGCCGCGATCGCCGCCGAGATGGCGCGGCTGCTCGGGTGAGCCCGCTGCTGCTGCAGATCGCGCTGGCCGTGGTGCCGGCTGTGTTGGCGATCACCCTGCACGAGGCGGCGCATGGCTACGCGGCGCTGGCGCTCGGCGACGACACGGCGCGGCTCGCCGGGCGGCTCTCGCTCAACCCGCTGCGCCATATCGACCGCGTCGGCACCATCCTGCTGCCCGGTTTGCTGCTGCTCGGGCAGTTGCTGACGCTCGGGCGGGTCGCGTTCATGTTCGGTTGGGCGAAGCCGGTGCCGGTCGCGGCGTGGAAGTTCCGCGACCCGAGGCGCGGGATGATGCTGGTGGCGGCGGCCGGCCCGGCGATGAATTTTTTCCTCGCCTGGCTTGGCGCATTGGCGCTCTATGGCGTCGATCGGTTGCCGGTGGCGGCGGGCGATATCGCCGGCACGCTGTTCGTCTATTTCATCCTCTATAATCTAGTGCTCGGCCTGTTCAACCTGCTGCCGATTCCGCCGATGGATGGCGGGCGCATCGTCGTCGGGCTGCTGCCGCCCAGGCTCGCGGCGGTCTGGGCGCGGCTGGAGCGCGCCGGCATTCTGCTGGTGCTGCTGGCGGTGTTCATCCTGCCGCAACTGCTGCGCGGCATGGGGGTGCGGTTCGATCCAGTGGGGCTGGCGCTGAACTCGCTGCTGCCGCGCGCGCTCCGCCTCGTGCTGCTGCTGGCCGGGCGGCATGATGTCCTCTGAGGAGGCCCTGCTGCTGCGCCTCGATGGCTTCGAGGGGCCGCTCGAATTGCTGCTCGAACTGGCGCGGGGGCAGAAACTCGACCTTGCGCGCATCTCCATCCTCGCCCTCGTCGAGCAATATCTGGCGGTGATCGAGGGAGCACGGCGGGTGCGCCTCGAACTTGCCGCCGACTGGCTGGTGATGGCGGCGTGGCTCGCCTGGCTGAAGTCCCGCCTGCTGCTGCCCGACGATCCGGCGGCGGCGGAGGAAGGCGAGATCGCCGCCGAGGCGCTGGCCGCGCGGCTCGCGGCGTTGCAGGCGATGCAGGCGGCGGCGGCGTGGCTCACGGCGCGGCCGCAACTCGGGCATCAGGTGTTTGCGCGCGGCGCGCCGGAGGATTTCACCGAGACCGACCGCTCCCGCCTCGCCCTCGACGTGCCGGCTCTGCTGCGCGCCTACATGGCGGCGCGTCGGCGCGGCCTCGGCGCGCGCCACTATCGCCCGCCGCCGCCGGCGCTGTGGAGCGTGCAGGACGCGCTCGCCCGTCTTGCCGCCATGCTCGGCGGCCTGCCCGATGGTGCGCGACTGGAACATTTCCTGCCACCGGAAGCCGCCGCCCCCCTGGCGCGTCCCCTGGCACGCCGCGCGGCCCTCGCCAGCACCTTGCTCGCCGGGCTGGAGCTGGAACGCGGCGGTAGCCTGCGCCTGAAGCAGGCGGCCCCATTCGGCCCGATTCTGGTGCAGCCGCATGGCTGAGGTGGCGGA
Source organism: Acetobacteraceae bacterium (assembly GCA_027365195.1). Taxonomy (GTDB): domain Bacteria; phylum Pseudomonadota; class Alphaproteobacteria; order Acetobacterales; family Acetobacteraceae; genus DAHXNW01. The sequence goes on along the minus strand of DAHXNW010000274.1, from coordinate 465 downwards.
AGCGTGGCTGCGGCTGGCCGAGGCGGTGCTGTTCGCCGCCGCCGGCCCGGTCAGCCCACGGGCGCTCGCGCACTTGCTGCCGGAGGAGGCGGATGCCGATGCGGTGCTCGCCGCCCTGGCCTTGCGCTATGCCGGGCGCGGGGTGGAACTGGTCGCGGTTGCCGGCGGGATGCAGTTCCGCACCGCGCCCGATCTGGCGCCGCAACTCCGCCGGGTGGTGGAACTGCCGCGCCGGCTGCCGCGCGTCGCGATGGAGACGCTGGCGATCATCGCCTATCATCAGCCGGTGACGCGCGCGGAGGTGGAGCAGATCCGCGGCGTCAGCCTCTCGCAGCAGACGCTCGATGCGCTGCTGGAAGCCGGCCTGGTGGCGCCGAAGGGGCATAAGGAGGTGCCGGGCCGGCCGAGCCTGTGGGGTACGACCCCAGCCTTCCTCACCCAGTTCGGCCTGCGCGATCTGCGCGA
>DAHXNW010000267.1 GCA_027365195.1 Acetobacteraceae bacterium | reverse complement strand
GATTTCTATGCCGTGCCGAAGGTGGTGGAATGATGCTGACCGATCTCACGCTGATCGCCGCGCGCGATGGCTTGCGGGCGAAGCGCTTCTCCGCCCGCGAACTGACGGCGGCGCATATCGCGGCGGCGGAGGCGCTCAACCCGCTTCTCAACGCCTTCATCACCCTTACGCCGGAGAGTGCGCTCGCGCAGGCGGATGCGGCGGATGCGGCGTTGGCGCGTGGCGATGCCGGCCCGCTCGCCGGGCTGCCGCTCGCTATCAAGGATCTGTTCTGCACCGAGGGTGTGCGCACCACGGCGGGCAGCCGGATGCTGGCCGATTTCATCCCACCCTACGAGAGCACCGTCACCGCCAATCTGCTGCGCGATGGCGCGGTGTTTCTCGGCAAGGCCAATCTCGACGAATTCGCCATGGGTTCGTCGAACATGACCTCCGCCTTCGGCGCGGTGCAAAACCCCTGGCGGCGTGCCGGCGATGCCGCCCCGCTGGTGCCTGGCGGCTCCTCCGGCGGTTCGGCGGCGGCGGTTGCGGCGCGGCTCGCGCTCGGCGCCACCGGCACCGACACCGGCGGCTCGATACGCCAGCCGGCGGCGTTCTGCGGCCTCGCCGGTATCAAGCCGACGTATGGCAGGTGCAGCCGCTACGGCATCGTCGCCTTCGCCTCCTCGCTCGATCAGGCCGGCCCGATTGCGCGCAGTGTCGCCGATTGCGCCGCACTCCTCGGCGCGATGGCCGGATTCGACGCGAAGGACAGCACCTCCGCCGACCGTCCGGTGCCGGATTACGTGGCCGCCTGCGGGCGCAGCCTGCGCGGGCTGCGTATCGGCGTGCCGCGCGAATATCGCGCCCCCGGCATGGCGGCGGAGATCGAGACGCTCTGGGAGACGGGCAAGGCGTGGCTGCGCGAGGCGGGGGCGGAGATCGTCGACGTGTCGCTGCCGCATACCAAATATGGCCTCGCCACCTACTACATCGTCGCTCCGGCGGAAGCCTCCTCGAACCTCGCGCGCTATGACGGGGTGCGTTTCGGCTTGCGCGAGACGGGCGAGGATCTCACCGAGATGTATGAGCGCACCCGTGCCGCCGGCTTCGGCGCCGAGGTGCGCCGGCGCATTCTGATCGGCACCTATGTGCTCTCCGCCGGCTATTACGATGCCTATTACCTACGCGCGCAGCAGGTGCGGGCGCTGATCCTGCGCGATTTCACCGAGGCGTTCGCTACCGTTGATGCCATCCTGACCCCCACGGCACCCTCCGCCGCCTTCGCGCAGGGCGAAAAGATGGATGACCCGGTGGCGATGTATCTGAACGATATCTTCACCGTGCCGGCGAGCATGGCCGGCGTGCCGGCGATGTCGGTGCCGGCGGGCCTCGACGCACGCGGCCTGCCGCTCGGGCTACAGGTGATCGGCCGGCCGTTCGACGAAGCGGGCGTGTTCGCCGTCGCCAGCGCGATCGAGCGCGCCGCCGGCTTTGCCGATGTGCCGGCGGTTCGGGCTGGAGCCGTGCCATGAGCTACACGATCGCGGGGGAGAGCGGCGCCTGGGAGTTGGTGATCGGCCTTGAAGTGCATGCCCAGGTGATCAGCCGCTCGAAACTGTTCAGCGCCGCCGCGACCGATTTCGGCGCCGCGCCGAACACGCAGGTGAGCTTCGTCGATGCCGGCTTTCCCGGCATGCTGCCGGTGCTCAACCGGGAATGCGTGGCGCAGGCGGTGCGCACCGGCCTCGGGCTGAATGCGCAGATCAATCTCGTCAGCCGGTTCGACCGCAAGAATTATTTCTACGCCGATCTGCCCGCCGGCTATCAGATCAGCCAGTATGAACTCCCGATCGTCGGCAAGGGCGCGATCGAGATCGAACTCGCCGACGCCAGCACCCGCCGGATAGGCGTCACGCGGCTGCATCTGGAGCAGGACGCCGGCAAATCGCTGCATGACCAGCACGCGACGAAATCCTTCATCGATCTCAACCGCGCTGGCGTGGCACTGATGGAGATCGTCAGCGAGCCGGACCTGCGCAGCCCGGAGGAGGCCGGCGCCTATCTGCGCAAACTGCGCAGCATCCTGCGCTATCTCGGCACCTGCGACGGCAACATGGAGGAAGGCTCCATGCGCGCCGATGTGAACGTCTCGGTGCGCCACGCCGGCGAGCCGTTTCGCACCCGCTGCGAGGTAAAGAACGTCAATTCCATCCGTTTCGTCATGCAGGCGATCGAGGCCGAGGCGAAGCGGCAGGTCGCCGTCTGGGAGGCCGGTGGCGTGGTGGAGCAGGAGACACGGCTGTTCGATTCGGCGCGCGGGGTCACGCGGCCGATGCGCAGCAAGGAAGACGCGCATGACTACCGCTATTTCCCCGACCCCGATCTGCTGCCGCTCACACTCGACGCGGCCTGGGTCGAGACGCTGCGCGCCGGGTTGCCGGAATTGCCGGACGCCAAGCGGGCGCGTTTCGTGGCCGATTTCTCCCTGCCGACCTATGACGCAGGCGTGCTGGTGGCCGAGCAGGCGGTTGCCGATTTCTACGAAACCGTCGCCGCCGGGCGGGATGCCCGGCTCACGGCCAATTGGGTGATCGGCGATCTGTTCGCCGCCCTCAACCGCACCGGGCGCGGCATCGCCGACAGCCCGGTCTCCGCTGCCGCGCTCGGCCGGCTGCTCGATCTGATCGGCGATGGCACGATCAATGGCCGCATCGCCAAGGACGTGTTCGAGGCGATGGTGGAGAGCGGCGCCGAGGCGGCCGACATCGTCGAGCAGCGCGGCCTGCGCCAGGTGACCGATAGCGGGGCGATCGACGCGGCGGTCGCGCAGGTGCTCGCGCGCCACGCCGACAAACTCGCCGAGTATCGCGCCGGGAAAGACAAGCTGTTCGGCTTCTTCGTCGGTCAGGTGATCAAGGCGATGGGCGGCAAGGGCAATCC
>DAHXNW010000258.1 GCA_027365195.1 Acetobacteraceae bacterium | reverse complement strand
GTCGCGGAAGATCGCGTCATGCACCGGCCCGGGCGCGAGCTTCGTGCCGGTGGCGCGATGGCCGTCGGGCGCGCGCACGCTGGTGGCGATGCGGGTATCGCCGGAGAAGATCGTCGCCACCGCCCCGGCGCTTTCGCTCGCCAGCCGGTCGGTGATGTCGTTGCGGCCGTCGAGCGGGGTGGCACCGAGCCTCAGCGTGCCATCCGCGCCATGCTGCCAGGCATTGCCGAGCGGCGAAAGATAGGCGTGCAGCAGCGTGAGGTCGCCGCCGAGTTCGGCCTGCATCCGCGCCTCCATCGCGCTCGCGGCGATATGGAGCGTCCATGCCTGCACCGCTGCCACCGAGAGCAGGATGCAGAGCAACGAGGGCAGCAGCAGCCGCCAGACCAGATCGAGACGTCCGAACAAACCGAAGATCGCTTTCATCGTGCCGCCAATCTCCAAGATATGTTGCCAACGATACCGCTCGGGTCTGAATCTCCGGTTAATGGGCGCGGGCCGGTGCAGCCTGATCTGCGATCCCACCATGTTGCAGCGGCGGGGCGGGCGTGAAAGATTGCCACCACCACATCTCGCTCAACGAGGAGACCCAAGATGAAACTGCTGCGAATCGGCGCGCCGGGTGCCGAGAAACCTGCCATGCTCGACCCCGAGGGCGGCCTGCGCGATCTCTCGGCGGCGATCCCCGACATCGCCGGCGCCGCCCTCTCGCCCACCGGCCTGCGCATTCTCGCTTCCCTCGACTGGCGCAAATTGCCCAAGCTCGCGCCGGGCGGGCGCATCGGCCCCTGCGTCGCGCGGCCGCTGAATTTCGTCTGCATCGGGCTGAACTACGCCGATCACGCCGCCGAGACAGGGGCGGCGATCCCCAAGGAGCCGATCGTGTTCCTCAAATCGCTCGGCGCCTTCTGCGGCCCGAACGACGACGTGGTTATCCCGCGCGGCTCGAAGAAGACCGATTGGGAGGTGGAGCTCGGCGTGGTGATCGGCAGCCGCGCGCGCTATGTGAGCGAGGCCGACGCGATGGACCATGTCGCCGGCTATTGCGTGGTGAACGACGTGAGCGAGCGCGAATTCCAGGCCGAGCGCGGCGGCACTTGGGACAAGGGCAAGGGCTGTGACACCTTCGGGCCGACCGGGCCGTGGCTGGTCACCGCCGATGAGATCGCCGATCCGCAGGATCTCGCCATGTGGCTCGACGTCGACGGCAAACGGATGCAGAACGGCAGCACGCGGACGATGATCTTCGGGGTGCGCGCGCTGGTCAGCTACGTGAGCCATTTCATCACCCTGCATCCGGGCGACATCATCAGCACCGGCACCCCGCCTGGGGTGGGCCTTGGCATCAAGCCGGAGCCGGTTTTTCTGCGCCCCGGACAGGTGATGCGCCTCTCGATCGCCGGCCTCGGCGAGCAGCAGCAGCGCGTGGTCGCTGCTGAGTGATATCCGCCGCCTTCTTCTGCTGCTGATTCTAGCCGCCTCGGCGGTGCGGCTCGGCTTTGCCGCATCGACCGGGCTCGGCATCGATGAAAGCTATATGGTCGGCGCCGGGCGGCAGCTTCAGCTCAGCTATTTCGACCATCCGCCGCTCTCCTGGTGGCTCGCCTGGGGTGCGGCGCGGTTGCTGCACAACGAGGCGCCGTGGGTGGTGCGCCTGCCGTTCATCGCGCTGTTCGCGCTCACCACCTGGATGATGTACCGGCTCACCGCCCGGCTGTTCAGCCCACGCGCCGGGCTGTGGGCGGCGGCCGCGCTGAGCCTCTCGCCGGTGCTCGGAGTGACCACGGCAAGCTGGGTGCTGCCCGACGGGCCGCTGGTGGCGGCGCTGCTCGGTGCGGCTCTCTGTTTCACCCATGCGCTGGAAGCGCCGCGCGGCTGGCGGTGGTGGCTAGCGACCGGCCTCTGCCTTGGGCTCGCGCTGCTGTCGAAATACTCGGCGGTCCTGACCGCGGGGGGGGCTTTGCTCTATCTGGCAACCGAGCCGCAGGGCCGGCGCTGGCTCGCGCGGCCGCAGCCCTATGTGGCGGCGCTGCTGGCGGCGTTGATGTTTTCGCCGGTGCTGATCTGGAACGCGCGGCATGGCTGGGTGTCGATCGCTTTTCAGGGCGGCCGGGCGGCGGCGGCGCGGCTGCATCCGCTGGCGCCGATCACGACGCTGGCGGGCGAGGCTTTGTTCCTGCTGCCATGGATCTGGCTCGGGCTGATCTGGGTGGGGATCGGTGCGTTGCGCCGTGGCCCGCGCGATCGGGCGGGCTGGCTGCTTGCCTGTCTCGCCTGCCTGCCCATTCTGCTGTTCGCGCTCGTCTCCCTGTGGTCGCGCCAGCGCGTGCTGTTCCACTGGGCGGACCCTGGCTATCTGATGCTCTATCCGTTGCTCGGCGCCGCACTGGCGGGGGTGTCTGGCCGCTGGCCGCGCCGTGTGCTGTTCGGCAGCACGGTGCTGATCCTGTTGGGGCTCGCCGCCGTGGTGAGCGATCTGCGGCTCGACTGGCTGGCCGCGCTGCCCGGCGTACGCGGCGATCCGGCGCTGGAGGCGCTGGACTGGACCTCGGTGCGCGACGACCTCGCGCGGCGCGGCCTGCTGCGTGCCGATCTGCCGGTGGCGGCGCTGCGCTGGAGCATCGCCGGCAAGCTCGCCTATGCGTTCGGCACCGCCGCACCGGTGTTCTGCCTCGGCGACGATCCGCGCGAATTCGCCTATCAGGCGCCGGCCGAACGCTTCGCCGGACAGGATATTCTGATCGTGGCACCGCAGACCACGCTCGCGCAGTTGAGGCAGCACTACGGGGCGTCCTTCGCCGCGCTGGAGGCGTTGCCGCCGGCCAGCCTGCGCCATGCCGGCCATGCGGTCTTGACCGTGCCGCTGTTTCTCGGCCACGCTCTTCGCCCCGGGGTTGCAGACCTTCCGGGGTGAACGACAAAGCGGTCGACCGCTGGCCAGAAAGGGAAACAGACCATGGAATTCGGTTATTTCACCATGCCCTCGCATCCGCCGGAGCGCGGGTTGAAAGCCGGCCACGACTGGGATCTGGAGGTCATGCGCTGGCTCGACGATCTCGGCTACAGTGAAGCCTGGGTCGGCGAGCACCATACCGCGCCGTGGGAGCCGCATCCGGCGCCCGATCTGCTGATCGCGCAGGCTCTGCTGCAGACCAAGCGCATTCGCCTCGGGCCGGGCGGCTTTCTGCTGCCCTATCACCATCCGGCCGAACTCGCCAACCGGATCGCCATGCTGGATCATCTCTCCGCCGGCCGGCTCAATTTCGGCGTGGCGGCGAGCGGGCTACCGAGCGACTGGGCGATGTTTCATGTCGATGGCATGTCGGGCGCCAACCGGGAGATGACGCGCGAGGCGCTGGACATCATCCTGCGGCTGTGGAACGACCCGCCGCCGTTCGACATCGCCGGCAAATATTGGCAGGTGACCAAGCCGGATACCATGTTCGGTTCGCTCAAACACCACATCCGCCCGCTGCAACGCCCGCATCCACCGATCGGCGTGGCCGGGCTGAGCAAAGGCTCCGACACGCTGAAACTCGCCGGCGAGCGCGGCTATCTGCCGATGAGCCTCAACCTCAACCCGGCCTATGTGGCGAGCCATTGGGAGGCGGTGGAGATCGGCGCGGCGCGCACCGGGCGCACGGCGAACCGGGCCGACTGGCGGCTGGTGCGCGAGGTGTTCGTCGCCGATACCGATGCCGAGGCGTGGCGCCGCTCGGTGGGCGGCATGATGGGGCGGATGATGCGTGAATATTTCCTGCCGCTGCTCTCGAACTTCGGCTTCCTCGACTATCTCAAGCACGATCCCGACGTGCCGGATTCCGATGTCACGGTGGAGTATTGCGCCAAGCACAACTGGCTGATCGGCTCGCCCGAGACAGTGGCCGAGAAGATCGCGGCGATCCATCACGACCTTGGCGGTTTCGGCTCGATGCTGGTGTTCGGCTTCGATTACAGCGAGAACCCCGGCGTGTGGCATGAATCGCTGACCCGGATCATGCGGGAAGTGGCGCCACGCCTCGCCCATCTGCCAGCAAGCCCGATGCTGCAGCCGGCGTGAAAGGCAACGCGGCGGCCCGGGGTCATTCCCCCGGGCCGTGTGCGTCTCACGGAGATTTGAGAAAGCTGTCCAGCTTGGCGGCGGCCGTCGCTTTGTCGGTCTGATCGAGGGCGGCGAGTTCGGCGGCGAGACGGTCGAGGGCTGCCTCGTAGATCTGCCGCTCGCTGAAACTCTGGTCCGGCTGGCCGGCGTTGCGGTGCAGGTCGCGCACCACCTCGGCGATGGCGAGCGGGTCGCCGGAGTTGATTTTCGCCTCGTATTCCTGCGCCCGGCGCGACCACATGGTGCGCTTGATCCGCGCCCGCCCTTTGAGGATCGCCATCGCCTCGTCGAAATCATTGCGGGTGGCGAGCTTGCGCAAGCCGGCCGAGCGCGCCTTCGCCACCGGCACCCGCAGCGTCATGCGGTTTTCCTCGAAGGTGATGTGGATCAGATCGAGCTTGTGACCGGCGATCTCCTCGACCGCGATACGCTCCACCTTGCCTACGCCATGCGTCGGATAGACGACGTGGTCGCCCTCCTTGAACACCACATGCGGGCCGCTGCGTATCACCGGGCGCTGCGGCCCCATGTTCGGCCGCGAGCCGCCGTGATGCGGCGTGAAGGCCGGCGGTGAGGCGTGCTCCGTGGCTGGACGCTCCGGCGCGGCTGCGGCATCGCTCATGGGTGCGTCTTTCGACACGGGGGCCTGGCTTTCATCGTCGATCGTGAGCAGCGCTGCCGCGGACGCCTTCATAAACCACACCTCATCATAAAAGTTGACGCGAAATGGATCTCGGCCGGTAAAGCCTGAACCCGCTCTGCCTCTGTGTATGACATTTATATATCATAAAAATACGCTTTGGTCACGCGCGCCTGATGGACGTTTGCCGGCGTGCGGCGTAGCGTGCCGGCAACAAAACGATCACGCTGCGGGAAGGATGCTACCGATGCGGCCCAATCCGTTGACCGATATCTGGCATTTCCTTCTCCACCCCGCCGGCACGACGGTGGTGTTCTGGTTGCTGCTGCTCGGCAGTGTCGCGATCGCCCTCGCCGCCGCGCGACGGCCGGCGCAGCGCGAGGCGCGCCATGTGGCGATCTGGCTGCTGCGGCTGAGTGTGGGCTGTCTGTGGTGGCAGCAGTCGTTGTGGAAGCTGCCGCCGGATTATGCCGGGCTGATCTACTGGATGCGCCAGATGGTCTCCCACGCCGCGACGCAGGTGCAGAGCGACCTGGTGGCAACCATCATCCTGCCGCATATCGCGCTGTTCGGCCCGCTGGTGTATCTGATGGAAGTAGCGATCGGCATCTCGCTGATGCTTGGGCTGGCGAGCAGGCTGGGCGCGCTGGCGGGGGCCGGCATGGCGATCAATCTCTGGCTCGGCCTCTATTCCGCACCGGGCGAATGGCCCTGGACCTATGCCTTCCTAGTGATCATCGAACTGCTCTTCCTCACCAACCCGCCCGGCCGCAGCCTTGGCGCCGACGTGCTGATCGCCGAGCGGATCAGGCTCAAACTCAAGTATTTCATGCTCTAGGGATGTTCCGTGCAGTGCAAGGCGCGCGCGGGGTCGAAACGGTCGCCGATGCGAGCGGTGTTGGCCTCGCCGCGCTGGAACTCCAGCGCGCCGTCCACATAGCGTGGTGTACCGGGGGCGCTCAGCCGGCGCATCAGATGGTGCTGTCCCACCCAATCATCCAGCACGACGCGGTCGGTTCCCGGATCGTAAAAGCCCCGGTACCACGCGCCATGCGTGCATTCATAGATCAGGGACCGCGCCTCGCCGCTCGGCTGCGCCCTTGGCTGCGTCGACGCCAGGGAGGCCACGGCGAGCGCGCCGAGACCGCTGATCAGCCAGGATCGTGTCATTTTTCCGCGCATGATCCACACCCTCCAAAAGGAATGAGCGGGCGGTCTCTGTCGTCGTCGCTGGTGCCGTATTGCCTGCGCTGGCGATCGATTTCGCCAATCGGCGCAGGCCGGCCCATTGTTGGGCGGCATAGTTCCCGGACGCTAACCACGCATCGGCCGTCGGATCGCCGGTGGGACGATAGTCGCCGGAGAAATCCGCAGAGCCAAAGATCATATCCCAACATGGGAAGACGGCACCGTAGTTACAACTGGCCGAGCCAGCCGACACCAAAGCGTGATGGGCACGGTGAAACCGCGGCGAAATCAACAGGCGCTCGCCGAGCCAACCGAAGCTCACCCGCGTATTGGCGTGCGAGATGCTCTCGAGCAGGCGCAGCAGCAGCACGAGAAGCGGGAACTGTAACGGCGGCACGCCGATGGCGAGGCCGATGACGCCGAACCAAAGGGCGGCGATCAGATCGTCGAGCAGATGGTTGCGGTCGTCGGACCAGAACGTCATCTGCCGCTGCGCATGATGCAGCGCATGCAGCGACCACCACCAGCGCCACCGGTGCGACAGCCGGTGGCGCCAGTAATCGGCGGCATCCAGGATCAGCGCATAGAGCAGGAAGGTGAGGGCGGGATGGGCGAGGAGGGCGGGCAGCAGCCGCTCCAGCGTCGGCGGCACGTAGCCGTGATCGGCGAGCCAGCCATTCAGCGCCGTCTGCGTCGTGTAAAATCCGACGAAGGCGACCAGCGGCAGTAGCCCCACCCGCGCCAGCAGCGTATAGCCGATATCGGTGAGCACCGGGCTGCGGTCGGCCCAGCGCTCGACCGGACGCCACCATTCGAGCGGCAGGCAGATCGCCAGCATCAAGCCCACCTGTGCCGCGCCATAGACCGCGAACAAGGCCCAGCCGTAGGCGAGATCCTCCCACTGCATCAGGCCGAGATGCCAGAGCAGCGGCACCAGCGCGTGCTCCTCGATCAACCCGGCCAGGGCGTCGAACGGATCGGTCATTTCTGCGAGACCCGGGCTGGCCACGCATCATGCGTGTTCAGCCAGATGCCATGCGGCGAGCGGCCGACCGCGACGGTGCGATAGCGTCCGCTGGCCGGATCGATGATCGCCACCGAATGGGCGAAGCGCCGCGTTGCCCAGATCATGCCATCCGGGGCGAAATCGAGATCGTCCGGCCCACCGCTCACCGCGATGCTGCGCTGTACGGCGAGCGTGCGGGCGTCGAGCACCGAAATCGTGCCATCGACCCGGTTGGTGACGTAGATCAGCCGATGATCGGGCGATAAAAAGAGATTATGCGCCCCGCGCCCGGTTGGAATCCGGCGCAGCAGATGCCCGTCCGCCGGGTCCAGCACGGCGATGTGGTCCGCGCCCATGATGCCGACCAGCAACTGCCCCGCATGCCACAGCACCCCGGCGGGCGTTGGCCCGACCGGCACGTTCCACAGCACGCGGCCTTCGGCGAGCGTGATCGCGGCGAGGCGGCCGGATTGCTGCAAGGTGACATAGACGATGCGGGAATCCGGGGCGAAATTGAGATGGCTCGGCAGCGCGCGGATCGGCACCCGGCGCAGGAGCCGCAGGGTTGCGCCGTCGTAGATGTCGATCTGGTTGCGCGCCAGCCCGACCACGACGAGAAAGCGGCCGTCTGGGCTGAATTGCAACTGATACGGATCGCTCGCGGCGACGCGGCGCTGCACCGCGCCGCTCTCGGGATCGAGGCAGACGATCTCGTTGCCCACCGTGTCGCCGACCAGCAAGGTGCGGTGATCGGGCGAGAGCGCCATATGATGCGGCTCGCGCAGCATCGGGATGCGACGCAGTTCCTGCTGACTGCTCACGTCGAGCAGGCTGATCGAGGCATCGCCGGAGTTGATGACGAAGGCGAGCCCGCTCGCCGCCGCGCGCCCGCTCGCCATGGCGAGGGTGAGCAGAGCGAGAAGCACGAGGGTCGGGCCGCGAGGCGTCACGCACATCTCCATTTCAACCG
>DAHXNW010000242.1 GCA_027365195.1 Acetobacteraceae bacterium | reverse complement strand
TTGCCGGCCCCCGGCGGCCCGATGAGCAGCAGATTATGCGCCCCGGCGGCGGCGATCTCGAGCGCGCGCTTGGCACTCTCCATCCCCTTCACCGCCGCGAGATCGGGCACGCCGGCGGCCATCGCGAGACCGGCGGGCGAGGGCTGCGCTAGCCGTTGATGGCCGCGGAAATGATTGACCAGCGAGAGCAGATCGGGAGCGGCGAGCAGTTCGATCCGCCCCGCCCACGCCGCCTCGCCGCCCTGTGCGGCGGGGCAGATCAGGCCGAGATCGTCCGCCGAGGCGGCGATGGCCGCCGGCAGCACGCCCGCCACCGGATTGATCACGCCATCGAGCGACAATTCGCCGAGTGCTGCATAGCGGGCCACCGCCTCGCGCGGCAGCACCTCCATCGCCGCCAGCACGCAGAGCGCGATCGGCAGGTCGAAATGGCTACCCTCCTTGAGCAGATCGGCCGGCGCCAGATTGATCAGCACCCGCTTGGGCGGCAGCGAGAGGCCCATGGCCGTGAGGGCCGCGCGCACCCGCTCGCGCGCCTCGCCCACCGCCTTGTCGGGCAAGCCGACGACGAGGAAGGCCGGCAAGCCGCCGGAGATCTGCACCTGCACATCCACCGGCACTGCCTCGATGCCGGCGAAGGCGAAGCAGCGCACGCGTGCGATCGTCACCGAAGATGGAGCAAGGGCTGGCTCAGCGGCTGCCAGGGGCGGATTTGCGCAGGAACGGATTGCTCCGCCGCTCCATCCCGATGGTCGACCCCGGCCCATGCCCGCAGAGGAACGCCCACTCATCGCCGAGCGGCAGGATCTTGCTCTCGATCGCGTCCAACAGAGCGTCGTGATCGCCATAAGGGAAGTCGGTCCGCCCGATCGATCCCTGGAACAGCACATCGCCGAGAATGGCGAAGCGGTCGGCGCGGTTGAGGAACACCACATGGCCGGGGCTGTGACCCGGACAATGGCGCACATCGAAGATCTGGCCGGCGATGCTCACCTCGTCGCCTTCGGCGAGCCAGCGGTCGGGTGTCGCATTCGCCATGCCGGGAATGCCGTAGGCGGCCGCCTGGGACGCGATCCCGTCGAGCAGGAAGGCATCGCGTCGATCCGGCCCCACCACCGGCGCGTGGGTGTCACGCGCGGCGAGGCTCGCCTGCAATTCCATCGCACCGCCGGCATGGTCGAGATGGCCATGCGTCAGCAGGATGCTCTCCACCTGCACACCGAACTGGTCGATGGCGGCCAGAATGCGCTCGCACTCCCCGCCCGGATCGACCACGGCGCCACGATGCGACGCCGCGTCCCACAGGATCGTGCAATTCTGTTGAAACGGCGTCACGGTGAGGGTCGCGACTTTCAAGGCAGGCATGCACGGCTCCTCGATCCGTTCGACTAGAGCGTGATCGCTTTAGCTTGCATCGGCCCACTCAACTTGAACATATCATACTCTAGCGTCAAGCTGGAGGTCCGGGCCGGAATCGAACCGGCATACGCGGATTTGCAGTCCGCTGCATCACCACTCTGCCACCGGACCGCAGGCCGCGACTTAGGATGGAAAACCGAGGCAATCCGC
>DAHXNW010000241.1 GCA_027365195.1 Acetobacteraceae bacterium | reverse complement strand
GTCGGCACCCTCGGCGCGGGCGCGGGTGAGCGCGTCGAAGGCGAGGCCGGCGGCATCGGCGCCGGGCGGCCCGGCGATCACCGCGGCCCCCACACGCTCGCCCCAGATCTGCAACTGCTCGACGGCGGCGGCGCGAAACGTATCGCCGGCGACCAGCACCGCGCGCCGGCCCTCTGCCTGCCAGAGTTGCGCGAGCTTGCCGATGCTGGTGGTCTTGCCGGTGCCGTTGACGCCGACCATCAGAACCACATGCGGGTGCAGGCTAAAGTTATCATGCTTCTAAAGTTATCATGCTCTAGAGCGCCTCCGCCAGCAGCCCGTCGGCATCGGCGGCGATCACCCGTGCCGCCACCAGCGCGCCGGCCGGCGCCGGGGCGGTCAGCCGCACCGGGGCGAAATGCGCGCTATGGCCGCGCCCGTCGCGCTCGATCAATACCGTCGCCGGCTGGCCGATCTGGGCGGCGAAGAAGGCCGCCGCCTGCCGTCCCCCGGCCGCGCGCAGCCGCGCCGCCCGCTCGCGTCGCACGGCCACCGGCACCGGGGGCATCCGCGCCGCCGGCGTGCCGCTGCGCTCGCTATAGGGAAACACATGCAGCAGCGGCAGTTGCGCGGTCTCGACGAAATCGAGTGTCTCGGCGAACAGCGCCTCGGTTTCGGTCGGAAAGCCGGCGATCAGATCGGCGCCGATGGCGATGCCGGGGCGCAGCGCGCGGGCGCGGGCGATGCTGGCGAGGGCGCCGGCGCGGCTGTGCCGGCGCTTCATCCGCTTCAAGATCAGATCGCTGCCGGCCTGCAGCGAGAGATGCAGATGCGGCATCAGCCGCGGCTCGGTGGCGAGCAGCCCCCACAGATCGTCGTCGATCTCCTCCGGGTCGAGCGAGGAGAGCCGCAGCCGGGGCAGCTCCGGCACCAGGGCGAGCAGCCGGCGGGCGAGCTGACCAAGGCGCGGCCGGCCCGGCAGATCGCCGCCATAGCTGGTGAGATCGACGCCGGTGAGCACCAATTCGCGATGCCCGGCGGCGACCAGGGCACGCGCCTGCGCCACCACGGCCCCCATCGGCACGCTACGGCTCGGCCCGCGTCCGAACGGGATGATGCAGAAGCTGCAACGATGATCGCAGCCCTGCTGCACCTGAAGAAACGCCCGCGCGCGGCCGGCGAAGGCGGCCGGCACCGGAACCGCGCCCGCCGGCTGCGCCATGATGTCGCCCACGCCGGCATCGGCGCCGGGGCGCCAGTTGTGCGCCTGCAATTTCTCCGCATTGCCGAGCACGCGGCGCACACCGGGGAGTGCCGCCCAGGCGACGGGGTCGATCTGCGCGGCGCAGCCGGTGACGATGATCGGCACGCCCGGGCGGGCGCGCGCGGCGCGGCGGATCGCCTGGCGCGCCTGCCGCTCCGCCTCGGCGGTGACGGCACAGGTATTGACGATGATCGCCGCGCCCAACCCCGCGGCATGGCCGCGCATCACCTCGCTCTCCACGATATTGAGCCGGCAGCCGAATGTGAGGATGTCCACGCTCATGCCGGCAGCGCCGCGAGGTCGATATGACCATGAAACGCCGTCGCCACCGGCCCGGCCATGCGCACATGGTCATCGGCGCCCCAGGCGATGGCCAGTTCGCCGCCATCGAGCAGTAGCGTGGCCTCCCGCCCGGCGAGGCCACGCCGATGCGCATTGACCAGCGCCGCACAGGCCCCCGAGCCGCAGGCAGGCGTCAGCCCGGCGCCGCGCTCCCACACCCTGAGGCGCAGCCGGTCGGCGGCGAGCACCTGGACGAAGCCGATATTGGCGCGCTCGGGAAAGATCGCCGCCAGTTCCAGTTCCGGCCCCAGCGTCTCGACCGGCACCGCCGCCAGCGTCTCGACGAAGAAGGTCGCATGCGGGTTGCCCATCGAACAGGCGGCTGGATCGGCGATCCCGGCGGCGGCGAGAGCGAGATGCAGCGTATCCATCGGCTCAGCGAGCGGAATGTCCCGCCAGCCGAGCTGGGGCGGCCCCATGTCGACCTCGATCAGCCCGCCCTCGCGCGCCCGCACCGGCAGATCGCCAGCGATCGTGCGCACGCATGCCGCATCGCGCCCGGTCTCGGCGAAGATCAGCGCGGCGACGCAGCGCGTGGCATTGCCGCACGCACCGGCCTCCGACCCGTCGGGGTTGTGGATGCGCATGAACACCGCCGCCCCCGCGTCCCCAGGGGCGAGGGTGATGATTTGGTCACAGCCGATGCCGCCGCGCCGGTCGGCGATGGCGCGCGCACGCGCCGGGCTGAGGTCGAGCGGCGCCGCGCGCGCGTCGAGCACGACGAAATCATTGCCAAGGCCGTGCATTTTGGTGAAGGGCGTCATTGCATGGGATATAGGCGCAGAGGCGGGTGCGGGAAAGCGGTAGGAGGGTGTTTGCCCCGGCACCGGCCCGCACCCTATCTTGCTAAGGCGATGGCGCATTGCTATACGCGCGGCTCATCTGCGCGCCGGGCCATGTTGGGCATGCCCGGCCGCGATCGCCTGCGTTCGCGGGCATGGCTGCAAGACAGGAGATAGAAATGCCCAAGATGAAGACCAAGTCCTCGGTCAAGAAGCGGTTCAAGATCACCGCAACTGGCAAGGTGCTGGCCGGTCCCGGCAAGAAGCGCCATAATCTGATGGCGCGTAGCCAGAAGGCCAAGCGCGCCAATCGCGGCAGCCAGGTTCTCACCCATGCGGACGGCATCACCGTCAAGCAATGGGCCCCCTACGGTCTCGGCTGAGGAGCGCTAGTCATGGCACGAGTGAAACGCGGCGTCACCACCCACGCCCGCCACAAAAAGGTTCTCGAGCAGTCGAAGGGCTTCGTCGGCCGCTCCTCCACCAGCTACCGCATCGCGCTGGAACGGCTGGAGAAGGCGCTGCGCTATGCCTATCGCGACCGCCGGGTCAAGAAGCGCGATTTCCGCGCGCTGTGGATCCAACGCATCAACGCCGCGGTGCGCGAGCACGGCCTCACCTATTCGCGCTTCATCGCCGGGCTGAAGACCGCCGGCATCGAGATGGACCGCAAGGTGCTCGCCGCCATCGCCTTCGACGACCCAGAGAGTTTCGCCGCCATCGTCAAGCGTGTGCAGGCGGTGCTCTGAGGTCGCTGCCCGCAGCCCTTTCCGCTACCCATGACCGATGATCTGGCCAGTCTGGAAGCCGAAACCGTTGCGGCTCTGAGCGCTGCCGGCGATCTGCGCGCGTGGGATGCGATCCGCGTCGGCGTGCTCGGCAAGTCCGGCCGGCTCACCCTGCTGCTCAAGGCGCTCGGCGCGCTGGCTCCTGAGGCGCGCCGCGCCCGCGGCGAGGCGTTGAATGTGCTGCGCGACCGTCTCGCCGCCGCCATCGAGGCGCGCCGGCTGGCGTTGGAGGCGGATGCCTTGGCGGCGCGGCTCGCCGGCGAGCGGATCGACATCACCCTCCCCCCACCGCCTGCCACCGAGGGGCTGATCCACCCGATCAGCCGGGCGATGGAGGAGATCGTGGCGATTTTCGGCGCCATGGGGTTCACCGTCGCCGAAGGGCCGGATATCGAGACCGATTGGCATAATTTCGGCGCCCTCAACATCCCGGCGCATCACCCGGCGCGCGCCGATCTGGATACGTTCTACCTGCCGCCAGCGGAGGCGGATGGCGCGCCGCTGGTGCTACGCACGCATACCTCGCCGGTGCAGGTGCGCAGCATGCTGAGCGCCCCCCCGCCGATCCGTGTCATCGTGCCCGGCCGCACCTATCGCGCCGACCATGATGCGACGCACAGCCCGATGTTCCACCAATGCGAAGGGCTGGTGATCGGCCAGGGCATCACCCTCGGCCATTTGAAAGGCTGCCTGATCGATTTCCTGCGCGCCTTCTTCGCCCTGCCCGATCTGCCGGTGCGGTTCCGGTCCAGCTATTTCCCCTTCACCGAACCCTCGATGGAGGTCGACATCGGCTGGGACCGCAAAAGCGGCGAGATCGGCGGCGGCAAGGACTGGCTGGAGATTCTCGGCAGCGGCATGGTGCATCCGAAAGTGCTGGCCAATTGCGGCATCGACCCGCGTGAATGGCAGGGCTTCGCCTTCGGCATGGGGATCGAGCGGGTGGCGATGCTCAAGCACGGCATCACCGACCTGCGGCCGTTCTACGAGAGCGATCTGCGCTGGCTGCGCCATTACGGATCGAACCCGCTCGCCCCCGCGATGCTGCACGAGGGGCTTTGAGTGATGAAATTCACCCTCTCCTGGCTGCGCCAGCATCTCGAAACCGACGCCCCTCTCGCCGCGCTCACCGACACGCTGAGTGCCATCGGGCTGGAGGTGGAGGGCGTCGAGGATCGCGGCGCGGCGCTCGCTCCCTTCCGCATCGCCGAGGTGCTCGCCGCCGTGCCGCATCCGAATGCCGACCGGCTGCGCGCCTGCCAGGTCTCGGCCGGTGGCGAGCGCGTCTCGGTGGTGTGCGGCGCGCCGAACGCGCGGGCGGGGATGAAGGCGGTCTTCGCCCCCCCCGGCAGTTTCATCCCCGGCAGCGGCATCACGCTGAAGACCGGCGAGATCCGTGGCGTCACCAGCGCCGGCATGCTGCTCTCGCTGCGCGAGATGGGGCTAGGCGAGGACCATGACGGCATCGTCGAACTGCCGGCGGACGCGCCGGTGGGCGCTTCCTATGCGTCATGGGCCGGCCTCGACGATCCGGTGATCGAAATCGCCGTCACGCCCAATCGGGGCGATGCGCTGAGCGTGCGCGGCATCGCGCGCGATCTCGCCGCCGCCGGGCTGGGCGAACTCAAACCCTGGACGGCGCCCGAGGTGGCGGGCGGCTTCGCGAGCCCGCTCGGCTGGGCGATCGACTGGCCCGAGGCCTGCCCCTGGGTGCTCGGGCGGCTGATCCGTGGCCTGCGCAATGGGCCGAGTCCGCGCTGGCTCGCCGAGCGGCTGCGCTCGGTCGGTCTCCGGCCGATCAACACGCTGGTGGACATCACCAATTTCTTCACCCTCGATCTCGGCCGACCGCTGCATGTGTTCGACGCTGGCAAGCTCGCCGGCCCCACGCTCACCCTGCGCGCCGGGCGCTGCGAAAACCTGCGCGCGCTCGACGGGCGCGACTATGTGGCAACGCCGGCCGATTGCGTGATCGCCGATGCAACGGGCGTGCAATCGCTGGCCGGGGTGATCGGCGGCGCGGCGAGCGGCTGCGAGGCGGCAACCAATAGCGTGTTCGTCGAATGCGCGCTGTTCGATCCGGTGCGAATCGGGCAGACCGGGCGACGGCTGCAGATCGCGAGCGACGCGCGCCAGCGCTTCGAGCGCGGCATCGATGCAGCACTGATGCGCCCGGCGCTGGAGGCCGCGACGCGCATGATCCTCGATCTCTGCGGCGGCGCGGCGAGCACGGTCGCCGAG
This sequence comes from Acetobacteraceae bacterium, assembly GCA_027365195.1. GTDB lineage: Bacteria > Pseudomonadota > Alphaproteobacteria > Acetobacterales > Acetobacteraceae > DAHXNW01. The sequence continues at coordinate 5,026 of DAHXNW010000241.1, read as the reverse complement.
GCCGGTGCCGCACCGGCGTGGCGGCGCGAGGCGAGCCTGCGCTTCGCGCGGCTGGAGAGTTTCGGCGGCGTGGCCGATCTCGCGCCGGAGACCGCCGTCGGTTATCTCGAAAAACTCGGGTTTACCCCGTTGGCGCGCGATGCCGCTCGGGTGCGCGTCGCGGTGCCGAGCTGGCGCCGCGACATCGCCGCTGCCGGCCCGCTCGATCTGGCGCCCGCCTTGCAGGCGCAGCGGGCGACGCTGACCGAGGCCGCGCATGAAATGGAGGCGGAGGCCGATTTGATCGAGGAGGTTCTCCGGCTGCACCGGCTCGATCGCGTTCCGCCAGTCTCGCTGCCACCCCTCGCCGCCGTGCCGCAGCCCTCCCTCACGCCACGCCAATCACGTACCGCACTGGCGCGGCGGGGGCTGGCGGCGCGCGGGCTGGTCGAGGCGGTGAGCTTCAGCTTCACCGACCGGCAGAGTGCGGCGGCCTTCGCCGAACCGGCTGCCGCCCTCGGCCTGCTCAACCCGATCGCCACCGATCTCGGCCAGATGCGCCCGACCCCGCTTGCGAGCCTCGCGCAGGCGGCGCGGCGGAATGCGGCGCGCGGCCAGACGGCGATCGCGCTTTTCGAAATTGGCCCCGCCTTCACCGACCCGACGCCGCAGGGCCAGCACCTCATCGCCGCCGGGCTGCGCTGCGGGGCGCCGGCACGCCATTGGATCGCCACCCGAAAGCTCGATGCCATCGCCGCCAAGGCCGATGCGCTGGCGGTGCTGCTCGCTCTCGGCATCGCCGAGGAGAGCCTGAGCGCCACGCGCGACGCGCCCGGTTTCTACCATCCCGGCCGCTCTGGCGTGCTGCGCCAGGGGCCGAAGCTGGTGCTGGCGCAGTTCGGCGAATTGCACCCGAGCCTGCGCGCCGCCTTCGATCTGCCGGCGCCGGCGGTCGGGTTCGAGGTGTTTCTCGACCGTATCCCGGAACCCAAGCGGCGCCGCCGCGCCCTCGCGCTTGCCGCCCTGCAACCGGTGCGGCGCGATTTCGCCTTCCTCGCCGATGCGGACACCAGTGCGGAGGCGGTGCTGCGCGCGGCGCGCGGGGCGGATCGGGCGCTGATCGCCGAGGTCGCTTTGTTCGATGTCTATGCCGATGAAGGCATGGCCGAGGGCGAGCGCTCGCTCGGCGTGGAGGTGGTGTTGCAGCCGCGCGAGCGGGCGCTGACCGATGCCGAGATCGAGGCGGTCTGCGCGCGGGTGATCGGCGCCGTCGCCAAGGCGACCGGGGCACGGTTGCGGAGTGAGTCGGCTTGAAGTCCGGCACCGGCCCGCACCCCCACCCGGCCACCCATTCAGCATACTGCCGTGGGTGGCCGGGGGGGGGGTGCGGGCCGGTGCCGGACTTCCTTGACCCACGACCACCACTGACAATCGCGGCGATTTCCGCTATCTCTGTCCCGCCATCGGGCGATCCGGCCCACGGCCACGAGCACCCAGCATGACCGACACGCCGATCGAGCGCATCCGCAACTTCGCCATCATCGCCCATATCGACCATGGCAAATCCACCCTGGCGGATCGGCTGATCCAGTCCACCGGCGGCCTCTCGGATCGGGAGATGACCAATCAGGTGCTCGACAACATGGAGTTGGAGCGCGAGCGCGGCATCACCATCAAGGCGCAGACGGTGCGGCTGAGCTATCGCGCGAAAGACGGGCTGCTCTATGCGCTGAACCTGATGGACACGCCCGGCCATGTCGATTTCGCCTATGAGGTGAGCCGCAGCCTCGCTGCCTGCGAAGGCTCGCTCTTGGTGGTGGACGCGAGCCAGGGGGTGGAGGCGCAAACACTCGCCAATGTGTACCAGGCGATCGAGGCGAACCACGAAATCGTGCCGATCCTCAACAAAATCGATCTCCCCGCCGCCGAGCCGGAGCGCGTGCGCCAGCAGATCGAGGACGTGATCGGGATCGACGCCTCGGACGCGGTGATGATCAGCGCAAAAACCGGCCTCAATATCGAGGGCGTGCTGGAAGCGCTCGTCACCCGTCTGCCGGCGCCACGGGGCGATGCCTCTGCCCCCCTGAAGGCGCTGTTGGTGGATAGCTGGTACGACCCCTATCTCGGCGTGGTCATCCTGGTGCGGGTGAAGGACGGTCGGCTGCGGCGCGGGCAGAAAATCCGCATGATGTCGAACGGCGCGGTGCATCATGTGGAGCAGGTGGGCGTGTTCTCGCCGAAGATGATCGCGGTGGAGGATCTGGCACCCGGCGAGATGGGCTACATCACCGCCGCCATCAAGACCGTGGCCGATTGCAACGTCGGCGATACGATCACCGACGACCGCCAGCCGGCAACCACCGCCCTGCCCGGCTTCAAGCCCTCGGTGCCGGTGGTGTGGTGCGGGCTCTATCCCACCGATGCCGATGATTTCGAGAAATTGCGTGAGAGCCTCGGCCGGCTGCGGCTCAATGACGCGAGTTTTCATTATGACCCGGAAACCTCCGCCGCCCTCGGCTTCGGCTTCCGCTGCGGCTTCCTCGGCCTGCTGCATCTGGAGATCATCCAGGAGCGCCTGTCGCGCGAGTTCGACCTGAACCTGATCGCGACCGCCCCCTCGGTGGTGTATCGCGTGCATCGCACCAGCGGCGTGGTGGAGGAATTGCACAACCCGGCCGACATGCCCGATGGCTCGCTGATCGACCACATTGAGGAGCCGTGGATTCGCGCCACCATCATGGTGCCGGACGACTATCTCGGCGCCATCCTCACGCTCTGCAACGAGCGCCGTGGCCAGCAGGCCGATCTCACCTATGTCGGCAACCGGGCGATGGCGGTCTACCGGCTGCCGCTGAATGAGGTGGTGTTCGATTTCTATGACCGTTTGAAATCGGTCTCGCGCGGCTATGCGAGTTTCGACTATCAGATGGATGGCTATGCCGAGAGCGATCTGGTGCGGATCTCAATCATGGTGAACGGCGATCCGGTGGATGCGCTCTCCTTCATTGCCCATCGCGCCGCCGCCGAGGGGCGCGGGCGGGCGATCTGCGGCCGGCTGAAAGACCTCATTCCCCGGCAGTTGTTCAAGATCGCCGTACAGGCGGCGATCGGCGGACGGGTGATCGCGCGCGAGACGATCAGCGCGCTCTCCAAGGATGTGACGGCGAAATGCTACGGCGGCGATATCTCGCGCAAGCGCAAGCTGCTGGAGAAGCAGAAGGAAGGCAAGAAACGCATGCGCCAGTTCGGCCGGGTGGAAATCCCGCAATCGGCGTTTCTCGCGGCGCTGAAGATGGATGCGTGAGGCGGCGGCTTGAACTTCCCGGCTGCCGCCGGTACAGTTGCATGGGTTTTCGGGGCATTGGCCGGGCGGGGTGGCGCGTATGATCGGGTCCACCACGCCTTGCCGCGCCCTGCCCTGGTTTCGGGCGGCGGTGCGGGTGTAGCTCAATGGTAGAGTTCCAGCCTTCCAAGCTGGCTGTGCGGGTTCGATTCCCGTCACCCGCTCCAATCTTCGCCGGATGGTTCCGCTTCGCGCCGCTGATCTTCGTGCTGCTGTGGTCGGGCGGCTTCAGCGCGCTGAAGATCGGCGTCGCCTATACCGGGCCGATCACCTTCCTCGCACTCCGCTATGCGCTGGTGTTGGTCGTGCTGGGGCCGATCGCGCTGCTGTGGCGGCCGCGCCTGCCGCGCGGGCGGCAATGGCTGCATCTGGCGATGATCGGGCTGCTGATCCAGTTCGGCTATTTCGTGCTGAACAACATCGCCTTCACCCTCGGCATGTCGGCCAGCGTCCTGGCGCTGCTGGTCTCGCTGCAACCGATCCTGGTCGCCGTGCTCGCCCCGCTGCTCGGGCAGGAGCGGGTGAGCGCGTGGCAATGGGGGGGGTTGCTGCTCGGCCTGCTCGGCGCCGCGATGGTCATTCTCGCCCATTCGGCGCTGCAGACGCCGACCACCGGCGGTCTCATCTGCGCCGCCGTCGCGGTGCTGGCGCTGACGGCGGGCACGCTCTACGAGAAACGATTCGGCCCGCCGGTGCATCCGCTGAGCGCCAATCTGGTCTATTACGCCGTCGGTCTGGCCGCCGCCCTGCCGCTCGCCGCGTGGCTCGAGCCGTTGCATGTGGTGCTCGCGCCGGGGCTGATCCTTTCGATGGCCTATCTGGTGATCGCCAATTCGATCATCTCGCTCTCGCTGCTGCTGATGATGATCCGCCGTGGCGCGGTGGCGCGGGTCTCGGCGCTGTTTTTTCTGGTGCCGCCGGTCGCCTCGGCGATGGCCTGGCTCACCACCGGCGAGACGCTCACCCCGGTCGCCCTCACCGGCATGGCGCTCGCCGCGGTGGGTGTCGTGGTGGCGAGCCGCGCGGCGCGGGCGAGGTAGCATTCAATGCGGCGGCCCCGCATCGCTCTGCGCCGGCATGGCGCAGGCGAGGCGGCGACGGCCGCGCTCCTGGCGCAGCACGGCGAGTTCCGAGACCAGGGCGGCGTGGCGCGCGGCTTCCTGCGCCTCGCGTGCCCGCACGCCGCGATCCGCCGGGTCGATGACACAGTTGGCGAGCGAGACATCCATCATCCGGCTGAGCGGCAGAAGCAGCCCGGCCAGCACCGCGAGCAGACAGACCAGCCCGAGGCCGAGGCGATAGAGCCGCCAGTGCGGCCGCGCGGCGGCCAGCCCATTGTCATAGACATCGAGCAGATGCGGCGGCTCGCCCACCTCGGCGGCGACATGGCCCCACCCGGCGAGCAGCGGGGCGCCGTCGGCGGCGAAGATCATCGCCCGGTCGGGAATTTCCCGCAGCGCCGGCCAGCAGGCGGCGACCGCAGGCGCCGCACCCGAGGCAGCGAGCCGGCGCAGCCGCGACAGAACGACCCGTAGTGCCTCCTCCAGCGCGCTCTGCTCGCTGGGTGCGAGCGCGTCGAGCGGCCCCACCTGTGCGGCCTCGCTGATCCAGGTGAGCCCCGCCGGCGTGTGCAGCGGCGCGGCGAGCACGGCGGCATGGGCGGCGCCGAGATGGCGGGTGATCTCGGCGACGAGTACGGCGTGC
>DAHXNW010000236.1 GCA_027365195.1 Acetobacteraceae bacterium | reverse complement strand
AGTACCCGATCCGGCGGCACGGGCGCAGGATGGCGATGTACACGCGCACAGCATCGTTGTCGATCCACTCTCATACAAGTGGGAACATCCGTCATGGCGCGGGCGCCCGTGGGCCGAGGCGGTGATCTGCGAGATGCATGTTGGCGCCTGCGGCGGCTATGACGGTGTCGCCGCGCGTCTGCCGGCACTGCGCGATCTTGGCGTCACGGCGGTCGAATTGATGCCGATCGCCGAGTTTCCCGGCGCACGTAACTGGGGCTATGACGGCGTGTTGCCGTATGCGCCGGAGGCGTCCTATGGCTCGCCGGAGGCGCTGAAGCGGTTGATCGATACAGCGCACGGCCTCGGGCTGATGGTCATGCTCGATGTCGTCTACAATCATTTCGGTCCCGATGGGAATTTTCTGCACGTCTATGCGCAATCGTTTTTTCGTGAGGAGGTACAAACCCCCTGGGGGGCGGCGATCGATTTCAGCCAACCGGCGGTATCGGCGTTTTTTCTGCACAACGCGCTCTATTGGCTGCGCGAATATCGTTTCGACGGCCTGCGTTTCGATGCCGTGCATCAAATCCACGATCCGCATTTCCTGCCTGCATTGGCTGCCGGTATTCGCGCCGGCACCGAGCCAGGACGGCACGTGCATCTGGTGCTAGAGAACGAAAACAACGCCGCCGGGCTGCTGGAAGGCGCGTTCGATGCGCAGTGGAACGATGATTTCCATCATTGCGTGCATGTTCTACTGACCGGCGAGAGTGAAGGCTACTACGAGGATTTTGCCGATCCGGCGCCGCGGCTGGCGCGTGCGCTCAGCTCCGGTTTCGTCTATCAGGGTGATGCATCCCGCCATCATCAGGGCGCACCGCGCGGCACGCCGAGCGCGCATCTGCCGTCCACCGCTTTCGTCAACTGTCTACAAAATCACGACCAGATCGGCAACCGGGCGTTCGGCGAGCGGCTGACGCGACTGGCCTCGCCACCGGCATTGATGGCGGCGAGCGCGCTGCTGCTGCTGGCGCCGATGATCCCGATGCTGTTCATGGGCGAGGAATGGGGTTGCACTGCGCCGTTCCTGTTTTTTACCGATCATCAGAACGAACTCGCCGATCTGGTACGCGAGGGCAGGCGGCGCGAGTTCCAGCATTTCGCCGCCTTCGCCGATGCAGAGAGCCGGGCGCGGATTCCCGATCCGAATGCACCCGAAACTTTCGCCGCCTCGATCGCCGATCCGGCGCAAGCGGCACAGAGGCCGCACGCGGCCATCCTCGCGCAGCATCGCACGCTGCTCGCCTTGCGAAAGGCGCATGTGGTACCGGGCATTCCCGGCTGCCGCAGCACCGGTGCGCGGGCATTGGGCACTCACGCGGTCGCCGCCGGCTGGCGTCTGGGCAATGGCGCGCATCTCACGCTCGCGACCAATTTCGCCGCTGATCCGGTCGCCTTCACCGCACCTTCCGGGGCATTGATATTCGGCACCATGCCGCAAGCCGGCTGGTTGCCAGGATATATCACCCTCGCCTTTCTTGCCGCGCCGGAGCATGGCGCGTGAACGAGGAGACGCTCCGCCGGCGGGCCGAAGAGGCGGGCATCGCGCCCTCGTGGCATGACGTGTTCGGCACCAGCCATGAGGTTTCGCCGGATACGCTGCGTGCGGTGCTGGCGGCG
>DAHXNW010000260.1 GCA_027365195.1 Acetobacteraceae bacterium | reverse complement strand
CCGCCATCCAGGATCGGGATCGGGAACAGGTTGATCAGCCCGAGATTGACCGACAGCACGGCGATGAAGGAGATGATGCTGAGCAGGCCGAGCTGCGCCACCTCGCCGGAAAGCTGCGCGATGCGCAGCGGGCCGCCGAGATCCTCCGTGCCGCGCTGCCCGGAGATGATCTGCCATACGCCCTGCAGCGTGCGCCCGATCAGCTCGCCGGTCTGCTTCACCCCGGCGCCAATGGCGGCAATCGGCGCCAGCCGGTGATAGGCGACGGCGCCGCCGGTGATGCCGAGCAGCCCCACCGGATGGCCGCCCACCTCATGGCTGCCGAGTAGCACCACCTGCTCGCGCGTGGTTTTGTCGCGCTCGAGGCGGAGTGTCACGCGCTGTCCCGGATGCGCCACCACGATGCGTTGCAGGGCAGCGAAGCTGTCGAGCGGTGTGTTGTCGATCGCCAGAATCCGGTCGCCGCTCTGTAGCCCGGCCTGTGCCGCAGCGGAATCGGCCATCACCGTGCCGACCACGGGCAGGGCGCTCGGCTGGCCGGCGGTGGCGAACAGCCCGGCGAACAGCACCACGGCCAGCAGAAAATTGGCGAGCGGTCCGGCCGACACGATGATCGCCCGCGATAGCACTGATTTTTCATGAAATGTCTGCCCAGGGCGCCAGCCGGCGCGCACCTCGTCGCTGACATCCTCCGGCCGCTCCTGGCCGTTCATTTTCACATAGCCGCCGATCGGTAGCAGGCAGAGTTTCCACTGCGTGCCGCGCCGGTCGGTCCAACTGGCGAGCGGCTTGCCGAAGCCGATCGAGAACACCTCCACATACACCCCGCGCCAGCGCGCCGCGGCGTAGTGGCCGAGTTCATGGACGAACACCAGAATGCCGAGCACCAGCGCATAGGCGACGATGGTGCGCAGGAGGGATTCCGACAGAGTATGAAAAATCATCGTCGTGTTCCGTTTTCCTCAGGCCGCGCGGCGAATACTGGCGGCCTCGGCCGCCACGCGCGCCTCGGCATCGAGCGCCATTACCGCCTCCAGACTATCGGCAACGGGGGCGCCGAGCCGTTCCAGCACCTGCTCCACGGTGGCCGCGATGTCGAGAAAGCCGATCCGCCGGGCGAGAAAGGCCGCCACCGCCACCTCGTTCGCGGCATTGAGAATGGTGGGGGCGCCGTGACCGGCGTGCAAGGCGTCGCGGGCGAGGCGCAGGGCGGGAAACCGCCGCAGATCGGGCGCCGTGAAGGTGAGCTGCCCGATGGCGGCGAGATCGAGCCGTGGCGCCGGCGTCGCCATCCGCGCCGGCCACGCCAGTGCATGGGCGATCGGCACCCGCATGTCCGGCGCGCCGAGTTGCGCCATCACGCTGCCATCGGTGAAGCAGACCATGCCATGCACCACCGATTGCGGATGCACCAGCACCTCGATCTGCGCCGGCGCCAGGGCGAACAGGCCGGCCGCCTCGATCACTTCGAGGCCCTTGTTCATCATCGTCGCCGAATCGATGCTGATCTTCGCCCCCATCGACCACACCGGATGGCGGAGCGCTGCCTCGGGTGTCGCGCGCGCCATCTCTTCCAGGCTCGCGTCGCGGAACGGGCCGCCCGAGGCGGTGAGCACGATCCGCTCGACACTCCGCCGGTTGCCGTCGGCGAGCGCCTGAAAAATCGCGTTGTGCTCGGAATCGACCGGCAGCAGCGTCGCACCGGAGGCTTCCACCGCGCGGCGCATCACCGCCCCGGCGCAGACCAGCGCCTCCTTATTGGCGAGGGCGACCGAGCGGCCACGCTCGATCGCGGCGAGGGTGGCGCCGAGCCCGGCACCGCCGGTGATCGCCGCCATCGTCCAGTCCGCCGGCAGGGCGGCGGCGTCGAGCACCGCCTGCGGCCCGGCGGCGCAGGCGATGCCGCTGCCGGCCAGCGCCTCGCGCAGGGCCGCGTATTGCGTGGGATCGAAGATCACCGCGATCTCCGCGCCATAGGCGCGCGCCTGCTCTGCCAGCAGCGCCGCATTGCGCCCGGCGACCAGGGCGCGCACGGCGAAGGCCGAACGGTCGGCGAGCAGCGAGAGCGTCTGCGTGCCAACGCTGCCGGTGCTGCCCAGCACGCTGATGGTGCGTCGCGCCGTCGCCGGCACCGGCGCCTTCTCAGGGATCACCGCAATCCTCCTCCACCCGTGAGCCAGACCAGCGCCGCCGCCGCCGGGGCGGCGGCGAGCACGCCATCCAGCCGATCCAGCAAGCCGCCGTGGCCGGGGATCAGCCAGCCGGAATCCTTTGCGCCACAATGCCGCTTCATCGCACTTTCCAACAGATCACCCGTCTGCGCTACCACGCCGAGCCCGCCGCCGACCAGCGCGCCCCACCAGAGCGGATCGCCGAGCCGCCAGCCGGCGATGGCGCCGAGGGCGACGGCGGCGAACAGCCCGCCGCCGGCGCCGCTCCAGGTCTTGCCGGGCGAGATCGCCGGCGCGAGCCGGCGGCCGCCGAGCGCCCGCCCGGCCACATAGCCGCCGATATCGCTCGCCCAGACGAGAAACAGCAGCAGCAGCACGCCGAGCCGGCCGCCCGGCACCACCTCGCACAGCCAGAACAGCGCCAGCACGGCGAGCGTGATATAGAGCAGGCCCACGAGTCGCAGGAGTGGCGCGCCATCCGGCCGCCGGTTGCACAGCGCGCGCCATTCCCACGCCATGCCGAACAGCGCCAGCGCCAGCATGGCCCGGAACGCCCAGCCGCCGTACCAGAGGCAGAAGAGCGCGAGCGGCGCCAGCACGGCGGCCGACAGCACCCGCCGTGGCAGATCCCGCCACGGCGACGTGGCTGGCGGCGGCATTGGTACAGCGAACCCGCGCTCAGCCGGGGCGCGCGCCAAAGCGCCGCTCCCGCCTCGCGTATTCGGCCATCGCCTCGGCGAAATGCAGCGGCCCGAAATCCGGCCACAGCACGTCGAGGAAGATGAACTCGGCATAGGCCGCCTGCCAGAGCAGGAAATTCGACAGCCGGCGTTCGCCGCTGGTGCGCACGATCAGATCGGGGTCCGGCATGCCGGCGGTGAACAGGGCGCTGGCGAAGCTTTCCTCGTCGATCGCCGCCGGATCGAGCCGCCCCTCCACCGCCGCCGCCGCGACCCGCCGCGCCGCTGCCGCGATCTCGGCGCGTCCGCCGTAGGAAAGGGCGACAGTGAGGTTGAGCTTGGTGTTGGCGATCGTGCGCCGCTCGGCCTGCAGCAATTCGTCTTGAATGTCTCGGCTGAAGCGGTCGCGCTCGCCGATGACCCGCAGCCGCACGCCGTTCGCCACGAAGGCGTCGATCTCGGATTTGAGGTAGTGGCGCAGCAGGCCGGTGAGATCGGTGATCTCGGTCGCCGGACGGCGCCAGTTTTCGCTGCTAAAGGCATAGAGCGTGAGCCAGCCGACGCCATGGCGCAGTGCCGCCTCGACGGTACGGCGCACCGCCTGCGCCCCGGCGCGATGGCCGGCGATGCGCGGCAGCATGCGCGCGCTCGCCCAGCGCCCGTTGCCGTCCATGATGATCGCGACGTGCGCCGGCAGTGTCGCCGGGGCCGCCGCCTCGGCGACGCCGAGGGCGAGGGGCGCGGAAATCGGCGGGCTCAAACCTGTTTGATATCCTTCTCCTTGTCGGCGAGCGACTCATCGATCCGTTTGATATACTGATCGGTGAGTTTCTGCACCTCCTCCGACCAGCGGCCGAGGTCGTCTTCGCTGATCTCGCCTTTTTTTTCCAGCGCCTTGATCTGATCCATGCCGTCGCGACGCACGCCGCGCACGGCGACTCGCGCGCCCTCGCCGTAGCGTCCGGCGGCGCGGGCGAGTTCGACGCGCCGCTCGGCGGTGAGCAGCGGGATCGGCACGCGCACCAGTTGCCCGTCGGACGCCGGGTTGAGGCCGAGGCCGCAATCGCGGATCGCCCGCTCGACCGCGCCGACCAGGCTGCGGTCCCACACCTGCACGGTGATCATGCGCGGCTCCGGCACGCCGATCGAGCCGACCTGGGTGAGCGGCATCTCGGTGCCATAGGCATCGACGCGCACCGGCTCCAGCAGGCCGGGACTGGCGCGCCCGGTGCGCAGGCCGGCGAATTCGCGCCTCAGCGTCTCCAGCGCGCCGTCCATCCGGCGGGTCAGATCCTGTTTCAGCGTATCGAGATCGGCGGCCATGCTCTCCTCCTGGCGTAACGCTATGCCCAGTTCACTGCGGCTCGCTGATGCGGGTGAACAGCCCTTCGCCGCGCATCACCTGCGCGAAGGCGCCGGCGGCGTGAATGTTGAACACCAGAATCGGCAGCCGGTTTTCGCGCGCGAGGCTGATGGCCGCGGCGTCCATCACGCTCAGATCGCGCGCCAGCACGTCGAGATAGGTGAGTTCGCCATAGCGCCGCGCCGCGGCATCCTTGCGCGGGTCGGCGGAATAGACGCCATCCACCTGCGTGCCCTTGAGCAGCGCGTCGCAGCCCATTTCGGCGGCGCGGAGTGCCGCGGCGGTGTCGGTGGTGAAGAACGGGTTGCCGGTGCCGGCGGCGAAAATCACCACCCGGCCCTTTTCCATATGGCGCTCGGCGCGGCGGCGGATGTAGGGCTCGCACACCGTCGCCATCGGGATCGCCGATTGCACCCGCGTCGGCACCCCGTGTTTTTCCAGTGCGTTCTGCATCGCCAGCGCATTCATGACCGTCGCGAGCATGCCGATGTAATCCGCCTGCGCACGGTCCATGCCGCTCGCGGCGGCGGAGACGCCACGGAAGATGTTGCCGCCGCCGATCACCAGACAGACCTCGGCCCCCATCGCCACCACATTGCCAATATCCTGCGCGATACGGCGCACGGTCTCGTTATCGAGCCCATACTCCCGCCCGCCCATCAGCGCCTCGCCGGAGACTTTCAGCAAGACACGTCGGTAGATCGGCTGCTCGCTCATGCACGCTCCGGTGGGGCTGATCCGGGCGCGAACCTAACGAGGCGGCAGACTTGCAGCAAGAGGCAACAGCGCAGCCTCACCCGGGCCCGATGCCGTCACGATCCGCACCGGCACACCCTTGGAAGCCGGCGTCTTCGATGCCACGTCGTGATACCAGAGCGGCACCAGCGCGTTCATTTCGGGGTAATAGCCGCCGACGCAGCCGTCCGGTAGGTCGAACGGCGTCACCCGTAAGCCGGCAACGGCGCGGTGCGCGCCATCCTCGGCATCGCCGACCAGGGTGACGATGTCATCCGCGCGCAGCCCGGCGCGCGCCATGTCGGCCGGGTTGATCAGCAGGATGCTGCGTGATCCCGCCAGACCACGCAGCCGGTCGCTGAAGCCATAGATGGTGGTGTTGAACTGGTCGTTGGAGCGCATGGTGATGAGGTGAAAGCGCCCCGGCGCGTCGCCGATGCCGAGCGCCGAGAGCACCGTGGGGGTGGTGAAGACCGCCTTGCCACTCTCGGTGTGCCACACGCGCTCGCGAGCGGCATTGCCGCGATAAAAACCGCCCGGCTGGAACATGCGGGCGTTGAAATTATGAAACTCCGCCGGATAGGTTTCGGCGATCAGCTCGCGCACGAGGGCATAATCGCCCTGCCACGCATCCCAGCGCTGGCGCGGGTGCGACGGCAGGGTGGCCTTCGCCATGCCGGCGACGATGGCGAGCTCCGAACGGAGCTGCGCGCTCGCCGGCCTGCGTTTGCCGAGCGAGGCGTAGACATGGCTGAAGCTGTCCTCCATCGAGACCGCCTGTCGGCCGCCCTGCTGTACATCGGCCTCCGAGCGGGCGAGGCAGGGCAGCAGATAGGCGGTGCGGCCGGGCAGCAGATGGCTGCGGTTGAGCTTGGTGGCGATCGAGACGGTGAGGGCGAGGTTGGGCCACGCCGCCTCCATCGCCTCGCGATCGGGAATCGCGCGCACGAAATTGCCGCCCAGGCCGATGAACCCCCGCACCGCCCCGTCGCGCACGCCGGCGCAGGCATCGACGGTCGTGAGGCCATGCGCGCGCGGCGGGGTAAAGTCGAACAATTCCGCCAGCCGGTCGAGCGGCACCAGATCCGGCTTCTCCGAAATGCCCACGCTGCGCTGACCCTGCACGTTGGAATGGCCGCGCACCGGGCAGATGCCGGCACCCTGCCGGCCGATATTGCCGCGCAGCAGCAGGAGATTCACCAGCATGCCGAGGGTCTGCGAGCCATGCACGTGCTGTGTCAGCCCCATGCCATAGACGCCGATCACCCGCGCCGATGACACATAGACCTCTGCCGCCGCTTCGAGAGCCGCGCGATCGAGGCCGGAGGCCGCCTCGATCGCCGCCCATTCGACGGCGCGCGCGTGCGCGGCGAAAGCATCGAAGCCGGTGGCTTGGCGCGCGATGAAATCGCCGTCGAGCACGCTGGGCTGGCCCGCCGCGCGGCGGGCGTCATCGACCGCCAGCACATGCTTGCACAACCCGAGCAGGGCGGCGAGATCGCCGCCGGGGCGCGGTTGGAGATACATATGAGAGAGCGCGGTGCCCTCGCTGCCCAGCATTTCGAGCGGGTTCTGCGGGTTGACGAAGCGCTCGAGCCCGCGCTCGCGCACTGGGTTGAAGGTGATGATCTTGCAGCCGCGCCGCACCGCTTCCTGCAACGGATGCAGGAAGCGCGGGCTGTTGGTGCCAGGATTCTGGCCGAAATAAAAAATCGCGTCGCAATGCTCGAAATCCTCGAGCACACAGGTGCCGACCGGCGAGCCGATCACCGCCTTGAGGCCGACCGAGGTGGTCTCGTGGCACATGTTCGAGCTGTCGGGCAGGTTGTTGTGCCCGTAGAGGCGGGCGAACAGACCATAGAGATAGGAGGTTTCGAGCGACGCCTTGCCGGAGGCGTAGAACACCACCGATTTCGGATCGAGCGCGCGCAATGCCGCGCCGATGCCGGCAAACGCCTCCTCCCAAGCGCAGGGGACATAGCGGTCGGTGGCGGCATCGTAGCGCAGCGGCGCGGTCAGCCTGCCCTGCCGCTCCAGCTCGTAGTCGCTCCATCCGCGCAGCGCCGCGACGGTGTGGGCCGCGAAAAACTCCGGCGTGCAGCGTGCGCTCGTCAGCTCCCAGATCGTCGATTTGGCACCGTTCTCGCAGAACTCGAAGATATGCGGCCGCGCCGGCTTGCCCCAGGCGCAGGAGGTACACATGAGGCCGCCGCTCTTGTTCTGGCGCGCCAGTGTCTCGAGCACCGCCGGCGTGGGACGCGCGTGGGCCATGACACGGGCAATGCCCTCGAGCGAGCCCCAGCCGCCGGTCGGCTTATCGTAATGCGGCATCGCGGCCGGTTTTCTGCTCATGGCGTCTACTCCGATCGGGGGCAGGCGCCCGGCCGGTGGCGCCATGATGTGCAACGCGCGGCACGATGGAAGGTTCGCAGGCGGCCGGCGCCGGTGGCAGCGGCGATTGTCATGGCTTGCCGGGCGGTCTATCCCAATTCTTATCGGTCGACCGCTTTGAGGCCGGGGCGCGAGACGGTATGGTGCGGGCCTGCACCATCGAGTGGGAACAGCGGAAGGACGAGGTTCATGAGCACCCTGCGACGCGGACGCCATTTCTATGCCAACCCCGGCCCGACCAACATCCCGGACAGCGTGCTCCACGCCGTCGCCCACACCAGCATCGATTTCAACGATCCGGAATTTTTTGCCGTCTATCAGGCGAGTGTCGCCGGGCTGAAGCGGGTGCTGCGCACGCAGCACGAGGTGTTCCTCTACACCGCCTCCGGCCATGGCGCCTGGGAGGCGACGCTGGTCAATCTCTGCTCGCCCGGCGATACGATCCTGATGCTCGAATCGGGCTATTTCTCCGAATCCTGGGCGTCGATGGCGCGGCGCTTCGGGTTGCGGGTGGAGACCGTCGCGGCCGACTGGCGGCGCGGCGTCGATCTCGCCGATGTCACCGCAGCCCTGCGCGCCGATGCGGGCCATCACATTCGCGCCATCTGCGCGGTGCATAACGAGACATCGAGCGGCATGGCTCTGCCGCTCGCCGATCTGCGTCGCGCGATCGATGCCGCCGGCCATCCGGCGCTGTTGCTCGCCGACACCATCTCCTCGCTCGGCTCGTTCGATTTCCGCATGGACGACTGGGGCGTGGACGCCGTGGTCGGCGGCAGCCAGAAGGGGCTGATGCTGCCGACCGGCTTCAGCTTCACCGCCGCCTCGCCGAAGGCGCTCGCGGCGCACGCCAAGGCGAGCCTGCCGCGTTTCTTCTTCGACTGGACGACGATGCTGCAACGCCCGCACCGCAGCTTCACCGGCACCGTACCCACCACCCTGTTCTATGGCTTGGCGGAATCAATACGGCTGTTGGAGGAGGAAGGGCTGGAGGCGGTGTTCGCCCGCCACGCCCGCCTCGCCGAGGGGGTGCGCCGCGCGGTGCGGGTGTGGGCCGGCAATGACGGGCCGGAGTTCTTCTGCCTCGATCCGGCGCGCCGCTCCAATACGGTGACGGCGGTGCTGATGCCGGAGGGGATGAACGCCGAACCGGTGCGGCGCATCGCGCTCGAACGCTTCAATGTCTCGATCGGCGGCGGCCTCGGCCGACTCGGCGGCAAGGTGTTCCGCATCGGCCATCTCGGCGATCTGAACGAGCCGATGGTGCTCGGCACGCTGGCCGCCGTGGAGATGAGTCTCGGCCTCGCCGGCGTGCCGCACGGCAGCGGCGGTGTCGCGGCGGCGATGGCGTGGTTCGCCGAGGCGGCCGCATCGCATGGCTGATAGGCACGCGGGCGGCACGATGCGGCCGCTGATCGCCGGCAACTGGAAGATGCACGGCACGCGCGCCGAGGCGCTCGCGCTCGCCGCGGCACTGCGCGCCGGCTGCGGCGACGTGGCGCACTGCGATCTGCTGGTCTGCCCGCCGGCGACGGTGCTGCATGCGGTGGCGCAGGCGCTCGCCGGCGCGCCGATCGCGCTCGGGGGGCAGGACTGCCATGGGGAGGCGAACGGCGCGCATACCGGCGATATCGCCGCCGCCATGCTGCGCGACGCGGGCGCGAGCTGGGTTATTCTCGGCCATTCGGAGCGCCGCGCCGATCATGGCGAGACCGACGAGACCGTGCGCGAGAAGGTGCTGGCGGCGGTGAGTGCCGGCCTGTGCCCGATCGTCTGCGTCGGCGAGAGCGCCGCCCAGCGCGCCGAGGGGCGCGAGACCGAGGTGGTCGGCTGGCAGATCTCGGGCAGCCTGCCGCAGGATTTTTCCGGCGTGATCGCCTATGAGCCGATCTGGGCGATCGGCAGCGGCCAGCATGCGACGCCCGCCGACGTGACGACGATGCATGCCTTCATCCGCGAGGAACTCCACCGCCAGTTCGGCGCGTGCGGCGCTGGCATCTCGATCCTCTATGGCGGCTCGGTGAAACCGGCGAATGCGGCCGAGCTTCTGGCACTCCCCGAGGTCGGCGGCGCGCTGGTGGGCGGGGCGAGCCTGGTGGCGGACGACTTCCTCGCCATCGCCCGCGCCACACCCCGATAGCCCCCTCTGGCGTGATCCGCGCGGCACGGGTAGAAACCCCCGGGCCGCCGGGGAGCCGCAATGACGACCGTATTGATCATCATCCACCTCTTTGTCACCCTCGCCCTGATCGGCGTGGTGCTCATCCAGCGCAGCGAGGGCGGCGGCTTGGGCATCGGCTCCTCGCAAGGCATGGGCGGCTTCATGTCCGGCCGTGGCACCGCCAATCTGCTCACCCGCACGACGGCGGTGCTGGCGACGCTGTTCATGCTGCTCTCTCTCGCCCTCGCCCTGCTCAATCGCGGCGGCAGTTCCGCCACCCGCTCGCTGTTCGACGCCCCACCTCCCGCCGCCAGCGGTCAGGCGGTGCCGAAGCCGGCGCCCCCACCGTCGCCCTCCCCACTGCCGCCCTCGCATGTGCCTACCAATTGATCAGCCGGCATTGAACTTCGCTCTCCCGTCCATGGCTGCGGCGTGGTATGAACGAGTCCCATGACGCGGTTCGTTTTCATCACCGGCGGCGTGGTCTCCTCTCTCGGCAAGGGCATCGCCGCCGCCGCCCTCGGTGCGCTGCTCCAGGCGCGCGGCTACAGCGTGCGGCTGCGCAAGCTCGACCCCTATCTGAACGTCGATCCGGGCACCATGAGCCCGTATCAGCATGGCGAGGTGTTCGTCACCGACGATGGCGCCGAGACCGATCTCGATCTCGGCCATTACGAGCGCTTCACCGGCGTGCCGGCAACGCGCGCCGACAATGCCACCACCGGGCGGATCTATGCCGAGGTGATCGCCCGTGAGCGGCGCGGCGACTATCTCGGCGCCACGGTGCAGGTGATTCCGCACATCACCGATGCGATCAAGGAGGCGATCCGGCGCGAAACATCGGCGCTCGATTTCGTCCTGATCGAGATCGGCGGCACGGTGGGCGATATCGAAAGCCTGCCGTTCCTCGAGGCGATTCGCCAGCTCGGTAACGATCTCGGGCCGCAGCGGTGCATGTTCGTGCATCTGACTTTGGTGCCCTACATCTCCTCGGCGGGCGAGCTGAAAACCAAGCCGACGCAGCATTCGGTGAAGGAGCTGCTCAACGTCGGCATCCAGCCGCATATGCTGCTCTGCCGCTGCGACCGGCCGATCCCGGCGAACGAACGGCGCAAGATCGCGAGCTTCTGCAACGTCCGCCCCGAAGCGGTGATCGCCGCCCTCGATGTCGATACCATCTATGCCGTGCCGCTCGCCTATCACGCCGAGGGGATGGACCGCGAGGTGCTGCGCCATTTCGCCCTGCCGCATGAGGGCGAGCCGGATCTCGCGCGCTGGGAGCATATCACCCGCGTGGTGCGCGCGCCGGAGGGCGAGGTGCGCATCGCCGTGGTCGGCAAATACACCGATCTGCTCGACAGCTATAAATCGCTCGCCGAGGCGCTGGCGCATGGTGGTATCGCCAACCGGGTGCGCGTGCGGCTCGATTGGATGGACAGCCAGATCTTCGAGCAGCCCGATACGGTGACGCGGCTGGAGGGGGTGCACGGCATTCTGGTGCCCGGCGGCTTCGGCGAGCGCGGCACCGAGGGCAAGATCGCCGCCGTGCGCTTCGCCCGCGAGCGCCGGGTGCCGTTTTTCGGTATCTGTTTCGGCATGCAGATGGCGGTGACCGAGGCGGCGCGCCATCTCGCCGGGCTGCCGGATGCCTCGTCGAGCGAATTCGGCCCCTGCGCCACCCCGGTCGTCGGGTTGCTCACCGAATGGTCGCGCGGCAATGCGCGCGAGCGGCGCGATGCCGGCAGCGAACTCGGCGGCACCATGCGTCTCGGCGCCTATCCGGCGCATCTGGCGGCCGGCTCGCTGGCGCGCGCGACCTATGGCGAGGCGCCGGAAATCCACGAACGCCATCGCCATCGCTACGAGGTGAACATCGACTATCGCGCCGCCCTGGAAGCCGCCGGGCTCCGTTTCTCCGGCCTGTCGCCGGATGGCGTGCTGCCGGAGATCGTCGAGATCCCCGAGCACCCTTGGTTCATCGGCGTGCAGTTCCATCCCGAGCTGAAATCGAAACCCTTCGCGCCGCACCCGCTGTTCGCCGGCTTCGTCGATGCCTCGATCCGCCAGGCGCGCCTTGTCTGAGCAACGGATCATCCGCGTGGGCGCGATCGA
>DAHXNW010000230.1 GCA_027365195.1 Acetobacteraceae bacterium | reverse complement strand
TGGTAGGAGGCCTCGCTGGTCAGGATCAGGATCGGGATACCGGCGAGCCGCGTGAGCCGGTGCGGCGAGGCGGCGAACCAGCAGGCTTGCAGCCCCGGCCCTTGCGGACTCGCCTCGCGCACCGGATCGAGCGGCGCATCGGCGCTGACCGGCGGATCGTAGGTGAGCGGCGCATAGGCGATGCCCGCAGCCCGGGCGAACTTTGGCTGCTCCATGGCGACCGGCACGACATCATAGAACGGCGGCCCGCTCGGCTCGACGGCAACCAGCGCCTTGATCAGATTGGGCGCGTCATCGGCCACCCCCCAGCCGATCGCGCCGGCGCGCGAGTGGGTGAGCAGCACCACCGGCCCGATGCGCGCGAGCAGGGCGAGGAAGGCGGCGCGGTTGATCTTGTCCATCCGCATGTTGTCGGTGATCGAGGGTTCCTGCGAGGCCTGGAACTGGTCGAAAATCGGATCGCTCTGCATGCCCGAGCCGGGCCATTGCGTGTGCAGATGCGCCTGCGGCCAGAGGTTGAAGCGTTCCGGCGCGGTGAACTGCCGCTCCAGTTGATCGGCGGTCGGCATGACCGCCGGCCCATCGACCGCCGGATCGTAGAAGGAGCGCCCGCGCGCCGGCTGATCGACGATATAGACGGCATAGCCCTGGCGCAGGAAATAGGTAGCCCAGCCCTCGCGATCGTCCGGCGTGCCGAGGAAATTGCTGCCGTTCTGGTAATTGCCATGCAGCAGCACGATCGGATAGCGCATGCGCTGCTGCGTCGGGATGCGATACTGCACGAACATCTGATCGGCGAGCAGCGACTTGCCGCCCTGCTCCACCCGCGTGCCGCCGGCATAGAAAAACCCCTCGCGGGCGAGCGAGACCGACTGCCCTTCGCCAGCGCAGCCGGCGAGGCCGAGCAGCAGCGCCATGAGAACGCCACCGCGCCAGAAACCCCCTGCCATCCCCCCTCCCTTTCAGCCTCGGCCGGCGAGCAACCGGCGCAATTTCAGCACGGCGCTATCCGGCGTGGTGAGCACCGGGCGCCCGCTCGCGGCGGCGACCGCCTCGGCGGCGCGCGCGAGGCTGAATTGCGCCAGCGCGATCACCGCGCAATCGGCGAGCGCGCGCGCCGCCGTCGCGGCCAGCGCATCGTGGGCGGCCGCATCGCCGGCATCGAGGGCGGCGAGCGCGCCCGGCGCGAGGCACGGGCGGAGTGCCGCACCGCCGAACTCCGCTGGCATCGAGGCGAGCGTCGGGGCGAAGCTCGCGAGCAGGCCGATCGTCCCGCCGCCGGCCGCCGCCGTCGCCGCCTCGATCATCGCCTCGTTCGGCGTGAGCACCGGCAGCGGCGCGAGCGCCGTTTTGCAGGCGGCGATGCACGGGCCGAAGGCGGAGCAGGTGAACAGAATGCCCGCCGCCCCGCACCCGGCCGCATAGCGCGCAAGTGCCAGGAAGCGCTGCGTCATCGCCTCATCGAGCGCGCCGGCGCGGGCGAGATCGGCGCTCAGGCTGTCATCGAGCAGATTGACCGGGTTCGCCTCCGGCCACAGCCGCGCGAAGCTCGCCTCGATCGGCGCCACCGAGTGGCGCAGCGCATGGATCAGCGCGATGCGCATGGGGTGCAGGCTGAAGCGCTCATGATATTACCGCGAGGGACAGCGAACCAGCGGGTTGGGAAAATCGGCGCAGCCGGGGAAGCTGATCTCGTTCTCGCCATGGCGCTCGACATGCAGCGCATCGGCCGAGAGGCAGCCGAAACCGACGGCCGGCTGCGGTGCCGGCAGGCCGAGCAGGTTATTCGTGTTGGCCGCGAGCGCGTTGCTCGGCTGGAAGCCGAACTCGAACCCATGCGGCGTCGCCCGCACCGTCGCGATGGCGCGCTGCAGATAGCCGGTATCGGTCAGCGAGGCGCGCAGCACGATGTCGCGGGTGAAGATGACCGTGGGGGCGGCGAGGCAGGCATCGGCGCTCAGGTTCGCGGGTGCCGGGAACAGCCCGCCGGTCCAACTGCCGAACAGCCAGGCGTGCGGCACCTGGCTGCTGCCCTGGGCCACTGCCTGCGGCACGACACGGGCGGGCGAGAGGCTCACGAGCACGGCGGCAACCA
>DAHXNW010000208.1 GCA_027365195.1 Acetobacteraceae bacterium | reverse complement strand
GTGAATTACGGCGTCATCCCCGGCGTGGTCTATACATGGCCCGAGGTCGCCAGCATCGGGCGCACCGAGGAGGAGCTGAAGGCCGAGGGTGTGGCCTACAGCATCGGCAAATTCCCCTTCACCGCCAACGGCCGCGCGCGGGCGATGGGCGAGACCGAGGGGTTCGTGAAGCTGCTCGCCGATGCCAAGACCGACCGGCTGCTCGGTGCGCATATCATCGGCCCGGATGCCGGCACGCTGATCGCCGAACTCGCCACCGCGATGGAATTCGGCGCCAGTGCCGAGGATGTGGCGCGCATCTGCCACGCCCACCCAAGCCTCAGCGAGGCGGTAAAGGAAGCCGCGCTGGCGGTGGCAGGGCGGGCGCTGCATATCTGAGCGCCATGGCCGCGCCGCTTGCTCTCACCCCACCGCTTGCGCTCACAATGGGCGACCCGGCCGGCATCGGCGGCGAAATCACGCTGCGTGCCTGGCAGGCGCTGCGCGGCGGCGGCCCGGTCTTCTTCGCCATCGACGATCCCGCCCGGCTGGCACCTCGTGGGCCGATCCGCCGCATCGACCACGCGGCCGAGGCGGCGGCGGTGTTCCCCGAGGCGCTGCCGGTGCTGGCACAGCCGCTGCCCGTGCCGGTGCGGCCTGGCCATCCCGATCCCGCCAACGCGCCGGCGGTGATCGCGTCGATCGAGCGCGCGGTGCAACTCGCGCTGAGCGGAGAGGCGTCCGGCATCGTCACCAACCCGATCAGCAAGGCGGTGCTGTACGCGGCGGGCTTCTCGTATCCGGGTCATACCGAGTTCCTCGCCGCGCTGACCGGCGCGCCGCTCGCCATCATGATGCTCGCCTCGCCAGTGCTGCGCGTGGTGCCGGTGAGCGTGCATGTCTCGCTGCGCCAGGCGGTGGAGACGCTGACCACCGATGCCATCGTGCTCGCCGGGCGGATCACCGCGCGTGCGCTGGTGCAGGATTTCTCTATCGCCCGGCCACGCCTCGCCATCGCCGGACTCAACCCCCATGCCGGCGAGGGCGGGGCGATGGGCGAGGAGGAAATCCATCTCATCGCGCCGGCGATCGAGGCGCTGCGCGCCGAAGGCATCCACGCCAGCGGTCCCTGGCCGCCCGATACGCTGTTCACGCCGGCGGCCTCGGCGCGCTATGATGCGGCGGTGTGTATGTATCATGATCAGGCGCTGATACCGCTGAAAACCCTCGACATGACCGGGGGGGTGAATGTCACCCTCGGCCTGCCGCTGGTGCGCACCTCGCCCGATCACGGCACCGCCTTCGACATCGCCGGGCGCGGGCGGGCGGATGCCGCGAGCCTGATCGCCGCCATCCGCCTCGCCGCCCGCATCGCCGCACGCCGGAGCCGCGCATGAACGCCTTACGCCTCGGCCTGAATGTCGATCATGTCGCCACCCTGCGCAACGCGCGTGGTGGGGCGGACCCCGACCCGGTGGTCGCGGCGGAGATTGCCATCGCCGCCGGGGTGGATGGCATCACCGCGCATCTGCGTGAGGACCGCCGGCATATCCGCGATACCGACATCGCCCGGCTGCGCGCCCTGCCGGCGCCGCTCAACATGGAGATGGCGGCGAGCGAGGAGATGGTGGCGATCGCCTGCGGCTTGCGCCCGCATGCCGTGTGTCTGGTGCCGGAGCGGCGCGCCGAGGTGACGACGGAAGGCGGCCTCGACGCCGCCGGGCAGGCGGCCACGCTCGCGCCGCGCATCGCCGCCCTGCGTGCGGCGGGCATTCGCGTCTCGCTGTTCATCGACCCCGATCCGGTGCAACTGCACGCCGCCGTGGCGCTCGCGGCACCGGTGGTGGAACTGCATACCGGTGCCTATGCCAACGGGCGGCCGGGCGAACTTGAGCGGCTGCGCGCGGGCGCGGCACTCGGCGCCTCGCTCGGCCTCGAATGCCACGCCGGCCATGGGCTGACATTCGCCAATGTCGGCCCGATCGCCGCGATTTCGTCATTGCGGGAGCTGAACATCGGCCATTTCCTGATCGGCCAGGCGATTCTGGAGGGGTTGCCGACGACGTTGCGGCGCATGCGGGCGCTGATGCAGGCGCCGCGGAAAGACTAGAGCATGATATGTTCAAGGTGAGTCTGCACCGGCCCGCACCCCCACCCGGCCACCCACGACAGTATGCTGAATGGGTGCCAAGGGGAGATGACGCGTGGGGGTGCGGGCCGGTGCAGGCTAAAGCTATCAAGCTCTAAGAGTAACGATCAACGGCCACGACAAGGCCGAAGCCGAAAGGGAGGACAACGATGACCATCGGATGCTGGCTGCGCGCCGCGACATGCCTGCTGTTCATGAGTACGCCGGCGCTGGCGGCGGACCCGCCGGCCGAGATCACGATCGGCGCGCTCTATGCCGGCTCCGGCCAGCTCGCCAGCGCCTCGGTGCCGCTGCATGCGGCGCTGCAATGGTGGGCCGATGGGGTGAACAAGGCGGGCGGCGTGTTCGTCAAGGCGTTCGGCAAAAAGCTTCCGGTGCGGCTGATTTCCTATGACGATCAAAGCTCGCCCTCGCTCGCCGGCAATCTCACCAACCAACTGATCACCCGCGACAAGGTCGATATCCTGCTCTCGGACTCGACCTCGGTGATGACCGCCTCGGCGGTGCCGGTGGCGCGCGACCACAAACAATTACTCTGGGACGTGACCGGCAGCAGCCCGAATTTCTTCAGTGCCGATAACCCTTATATCGTGCTGCTCGGCCTCGCCGCCACCGACCGTTACCCGAAGACGATCGCCGATTTCGTCTCCCAGATGCCCAGCCTCGGCATCAAGTCGGTCGCCTTGCTGTATACCACCGCCGACTACACTGCCTTCCAGGCCAGCGCCGTACGCAAGGCGGTGCAGGCGAACCCGGCGCTGAAGCTGGTATTCGACCGTGGCGTGCCGGCCAACACGACGGACTACACGCTGCTGGTCAATAACGTCGCCGCCGCCCGGCCGGACGCGGTGCTGGAATATGGCTATCCCGCCAACGAGATCGCCTTTCTGCACGCCATGCAGGACAATGGGACGAAGTTCAACTTCCTGTTCACCGCCTATGGGCTGACCGAGATGGCGCTGATGCGCACCAACGGCGTCGCCGATCAGTTGGCCGACACCTACGCCCTCGCCAGCCCGGCCATCTACAGCTTCAAGGTGAATTACGGCCTGGATCGAGCGCAGTTCGAGGTGGCGTTCGAGGCCTGGGTGCGCAGTCATAAGCTGCCCGGCGTCGAGTTCGGCTATAATGCGCTGGCCGGCTATCAGGCCGGGCTGGTGATCGAGCGCGCGCTGGCGGTGGCCGACAGCCTCGATCAGCTCGCGTTGCGCCGGGCGGTGTTCACCCTCTCGGGCAATCTGCGTACGCTCGCCGGCCCGTTCCTGCTCGCGCCGGACGGCTCGCAGAGCGGCGAGATCCTGCCGCTGGGGCAGATCGTGCCGCGCAAAGCATCTACGACTGCCATCGATGACACCTACGGGCTGAACATCGTCTGGCCGGCAGAGCTTGCGACCGCGAAGCCGATCTATCCGGCACCCTGAGCGATGCTGGCCTACGCGCTCGCAACCGGGATCATCTTCGGCCTCTATTTCGCCCTCGTCGGCGTGGGCATGAATCTGGTGTTCGGCGTCATGCGCATCGTCAATCTGGCGCATGGCGACTTCATCATGCTGGGCGCGCTCGGTGCGTTCTGGCTGTTTCGCGGCCTCGGCCTGCCGCCCTCGGCGGTGGTCGCGATCAGCTTCGCCGTTTTCTTCCTGCTCGGCCTGCCGCTCTATTATCTGCTGGTGCCGCGTCTGTTCCGTGCCGCCGAGCCGGAGATGCTGTCCTTGATCCTGTTCTTCGGCCTGTCGCAGGTGATCGAGGCGGCGGTTGCGATGCTGTTCGGCAATGCCGAACGCTCGATCCCGAGCCGGCTGCTGGGCGGCGGTCCGGTACCGTTACTGGGCCAGACGGTGCCGTTCGCCTGGGCCTATGCCGCCGGCATTTCGCTGCTGATGCTCGCCGGCGTCTATCTCTACCTCTACCAGAGCCGGATCGGGCGGCAGACGCGCGCGATCATGGCGCAGCGGGAGGAGGCACTCGCCATCGGGGTGGACATCCATCGCATCTGCGCCATCGCCTTCGGGGTCGGCGCCGGGCTCGCGGCGGTGGCGGGGGTATTCGCCCCCTTCATGCTCGGCAGCTTCACCCCCTCGATCGGCATCCCGCTCGATCTCACCTCTTTCGCGGTGATCGTCATCGGCTCGCTCGGCAATCCGCTCGGCACCCTGCTGGGCGGGATGATTTTCGGCGTCTCGCTCATGCTGATGCGCACCTATCTGAGTTCGTTCGCCGATCTGCTGCCCAACCTCGTGCTGATCGGCGTCTTGCTGGTGCGCCCGACCGGGCTGCTCGGCCGCGCGGTGCGCCATGCGTAGCGGTTTTCTCCGCGACATGGCTTTGGTGGTGGCGCCGCTGCTGGTGCTGTTCGCCGTGCTGCCCTCGGTCTACGACAACGGGCTGCTGTTGTTGAATTTCGTGGTGTTTTTGGTGCTCGCGCAGGGGTTGAACCTCAGCTACGGCTTCTCCGGCTATCTGCCGTTCGGCTATGTCGGCTTCTTCGGTGCGGGCGCCTATGGCTTTGCGATGCTGGTCACTCTTGCGGCTGTGCCGCCGGTACTCGCGGTGGCCGGTGGCGGAGCGGCGGCGCTGCTAGTGGGGCTGCTGCTGGCGCCGCTGTTGCGCTTGCAGGGCGCCTATTTCGGGCTGGCGAGCCTCGCGGCGTCCGAGGCCCTGCTGCATCTGATCGCCAACCCCAATCTGCAAGACGTGACCGGCGGCCCTTACGGGGTGAAACTCACCATCCCCTATGCGCCGAGGCTCACCTACGGCCTCGCCCTCGGCATCCTCACCTTCACCATGGCCCTGGTCGCCTGGCTCCGCCACTCCCGCTTCGGCCTGCAGCTCAAGGCGGCGCGCGATAATCCGATCGCGGCGTCGATGGCGGGGATCGACATCGTGCGGGGCCGGCTCGCGGTGTGGCTGGCGAGCGCGCTGGTCGCAGGCCTGATCGGCGCGGTGTTCGCCTGGCAGGCTTCGACCTTCTTTCCCGAAGCCGTCTTCGACATCGGCTTCAGCATCTTCGCCATCGTGTTCACCCTGTTCGGCGGCGCCGGCACGCTGGCCGGGCCGGTGCTCGGCGTGCTGCTACTCTATGGCCTCTACAACGCGATCGGCGTCTCGGCGCCGCAGTATTTCCAGCTCACCTACGGGCTGCTGATCATGGCCCTGGTGCTGTTCTTCCCCGATGGGCTGGCGGCCATCCCGCGGGCGTGGGCGCGGCGCGGGCGGTTGGCCGATGGCTGAGCCGCTGCTGCGCGCGAGCGGCGTGGTCAAGCGCTTCGGCGGCTTCCAGGCGCTGGGCGGGGTCGATCTGACGGTGACCGCAGGCGAGATCCTCGGGCTGATCGGCCCCAACGGATCGGGCAAGACCACGCTGATCAACGTCATCAGCGGTCTGCTGGCGGCCGATGGTGGCGAGATCCTGCTCAACGGCGCACGCATGACGCATCTTGCCGCCCATCGCCGCGCGGCGTATGGCATCAACCGCACCTTCCAAGTGCCGAAACCCTTCGCCACGTTGACGGTGCGGCAAAACCTCGAAGTGGCGGTGCACGGCGCCGATGGCGCCGCCGATCTCGACGCGCTGCTCGATCAGGTGGAACTCGGCGGCCTCGCTGCCCGGCGCGCCGGCGAGTTGACCAGCGTGCAGCAGAAGCTGCTCGACCTCGCCCGCGCGCTTGCCACGAGCCCGCGCCTGCTGCTGCTCGACGAACTGGCCTGCGGCCTGAATCCGGCGGAACTGGAGCGCATCGCCGCCCGGCTGCGCGCACTCGCTGCCGGCGGCATCGGGCTGGTGGTGGTGGAGCATCTGATGCCGTTCATCGACCGGCTCACCCATCGCGTCGTGGTGATGAATGCCGGCCGCGTCATTTTCGGCGGCAGCCTGCGCGATGCGGCGCGCGACGCCCAGGTGGTGCAGGTGTTCCTCGGCGCGCCGGAGCGCGTGGCGTGACGTGCTTGCTCGAAACCACCGATCTGCGGAGCGGCTATGGCGCGATCCAGGTGCTCTGGGGCGTCGATCTCGCCATCGCGGCGCACGCGACCGTGGTGCTGCTTGGCCCCAACGGGGCTGGCAAGACCACGCTGCTGAAATGCCTGATGGGGCTGTTGCCGGCACGCGCCGGCGTCATCCGGTTCCGTGGCCAAGACATCACCCGGCTCACGCCGCGTGCGCGCATCCGGGCGGGGCTGGGCTACATGTCCGAACTCGCCGTGTTCCCCGATCTGACGGTGGAGGAGAATCTCGACCTCGGCGCCCTGTTCGTCGATCGCCACACCGCGCGGCGCCGCCGGGGCGAACTCTATACGCTGTTTCCCGTCCTGACCGAGAAGCGGCGGCAGGCGGCGGGCGGCCTCTCCGGCGGCCAAAGGAAGATGCTGGGAGTGGCGAAGGCCCTGGCCGGCGAACCCCGCCTGCTGCTGATGGACGAACCCTCCGCCGGGCTGTCGCCGCTGATGGTCGCGACCGTGCTCGCCTCGCTCGCGCAGTGCCGCGCGAGCGGCCTTACTCTGCTGATCGCCGAGCAGAACGTGAAATTCCTCGAACTCGGCGATACGGTGTTCACCATGGAGGGCGGCCGCATCGCCTTCGGTGGTACCCCGGCCGCCATCCAGGCCGATGATGGCCTGCGCCGCGCCTATTTCGGGTTGGGGATGTCGCCTCGATCGACAGAAGGAGGGCTTGCATGAGTGACCAACTCGCCGACAGTGCCGAGCGCCTGTTCACCGCGCACGCCGGCAAGGATGTGCTGCGGGCCGCCGAGCAGGACGTCTTTCCGCAGGCGCTGTGGGATGCCGTGACCGAGGCCGGCTTCACCGCCGCGATGCTGCCAGAGGCGGCCGGCGGCTTCGGGGCCACGGTCGCCGAGGCGATGCGGCTGTTGCAGATTGCGGCCGCCCATGCGGCACCCATTCCGCTCGCCGAGACCATGCTCGCCGGCTGGTGGCTGGCGCGCGCCGGTCTCGCCGTCCCGGACGGTCCGCTGAGCCTCGCCCCGGTGCGGCTCGGGGAGGTGTTGACCCTGCGCGCCGAGGGGGGCGGCTGGCGGCTTTGCGGCACCGCGACCCGCATTCCCTGGGCACGCCACGCGACCGCCCTCGCCGTGCTGGCCGAGGGGCCATCCGGGCCGATGTTGGCAGCAGCACCGGCCGCCGGCTTCACCGTAACGCCTGATGCGAATCTGGCCGGCGAGCCACGCGATGCGATCACGCTGGACGCGGTGTTACCAGCCGACGCCGTCGCACCGGCGCCGGCCGATTCTGCGCGATGGCGTGCGGCCGGGGCCGCCATCCGCACGGTGCAGATCGCCGGCGCCCTCTCGCGCGCCCTGGCGCTCAGCGTGTCGTATGCGCAAACCCGCGTGCAGTTCGGCCGCCCGATCGGCAAGTTCCAGGCGATCCAGCAGAGTCTGGCCATCCTCGCCGGGCAATCCGCCGCCGCCATCGCCGCCGCCGACATGGCGGCGGACGCGCTGGCCGGTGGCCTGCCGCCATTGCTGGTAGGGGCGGCGAAGGCGCGCGCCGGCGAGGCGGCCAGCATCGCCGCAGGTCTCGCGCATCAGGCGCATGGCGCGATCGGCTTCACCCGGGAATACGAGTTGCATCACGCGACGCGGCGCCTCTGGTCATGGCGCGACGAATTCGGCCATGAGGCGGAATGGAACGCCGTGGTCGGCCGCGCCGCCCTCGCCGCCGGGGCGGACGGGCTGTGGCCCGCGCTGACGGCGGCCGGTTGATGGCCACGCTCGACAGCCTGCTCTCGCCCGCCTCGGTCGCCATCATCGGCGCCTCGCCGGAGCCGCATAAAATCCGTGGCCAGTTGCTCAGCCTACTGCGCAAGAACGGCTTTGCCGGCCGGATCGTGCCGGTCAACCCGAGCTATCCGGCGATCGACGGCCTCGCCTGCTACCCGACGATCGCGGCCGCCGGCAGCCCGGTCGATGTCGCACTGATCGCGATCCCCGCCGCCGGC
>DAHXNW010000194.1 GCA_027365195.1 Acetobacteraceae bacterium | reverse complement strand
CGCCGACGTGTTCGATTATATCGAACTTTTCTACAATCCACAGCGTCGCCACTCGACCATCGGCTATCTCAGCCCTATGGAGTTCGAGCGGATCGCCGCCGCGAGCTAAACAGCGTGTCCACCAAACCGGCAGCAGCTCATGTGCCCACTACAAGCCGAAGTTTGGTCAGGGAAACGTCGGCAATGGGCTGACGCTCGAAGCGTTTCGCATGCTCTACCAGAGCGACGCATTCTATAACTGGTTCGGCCTTGATAACCCGCTCATGTATGCCGCCCACAAAGCGGCGGGCGGCATGACTAGCGTTTATCGCCAGATAGGCATCGGCTGCGAAAAGCTGTTTAGAACCGTCATACGGGATGCGCTTGGCCTCACGGCCACGGACGTAACTTGGTCGTATGAGCTGCTGCTTCCCAGCGGCAAAACCCGGACGCTTTACCTCGATGCCCGTGTGCCCCTCGACAAAATCGCTGATCGCGCGAAGCGTGCGCTCTTCCACGATTGGATGAAGCAGGGGGCGGAGAAACTTGGCGTTGACCCCAAGCTGTTCGCGACCTTGAACGGAACGATATTCGAGGTTCGGCAAGGGTATAAAAGCAAGGACTCCAAGCGCCAAAACGCGGACATTGCTAATGCTGCAACGGCCTACACGAAAGCCTATCTGCCGTGTGTTGCAATCTTGTCCGCACAGATCGATAACGACATCCTCATGCGCTACCGCTTGGAAAAGTGGGCGGTCGTAACCGGAATCGTCGGCCTCAATGACCCCTTGATCTCAACATACGATTTCATGCGGGACGTGATCGGCTATGATCTTGCTGCCTTCTTCGAGCGCAATAGCGAGGTTCTCAAGACAGAAATAGACGCGGTGCTAAAAGCACTCCTCGCGCCGGAGACGACATGAACAACGTCGCCCGCATTGATCTCCGCCAAAGGGCGGACTACACCCACAAGGCTAACCTGAAGACCGGGCGGCATGGCTGGCTACGTTTAACTCCCGCCTATTCGGTCAAAATAGTTGAAGAACTGATAGTTCAGTGCGACCGTCCGATGCGGATTTACGACCCGTTTTGCGGCACCGCCACGACTGCCTTAAGCGCCGCCTATCATGGGCATGAGGGTGTCACCACAGACATTAACCCCTTCTTGGTGTGGCTCGGTGAGGCGAAAACCGCGCACTACTCCCCGTCAGTCATAGCGGCGACACGCGACGCGTGTACACGTGTGGTGAGAATGGCAAAGCTGCATGAGGTAAAACCCCGTCCGGCACCACCTATCCACAACATAGAAAGATGGTGGGCACCGCAGGCGCTTGATTTCTTATGTTCTCTGCGAGCGGCAATCGAGGCAACTACCGAGCCCAGCTCTCAGGCCCAGACGCTTCTGCTGGTAGCCTTCTGCCGGACGCTGATCGCGCTCTCGAACGCGGCCTTCAACCATCAATCCATGTCCTTCAAGGACGATGATCAACTGCCCTTTGACCTCAATCTCGATATGGGGGGCATGTATACTGAGAACGTCCGCTTTGTCCTCATTGGGGCAGGCGACAACCCGGACGGCGGCACAAGCGTGATCCTTGGTGATGCACGCAACCCTGTGACGGCGGTTGATGGGAAGTTTAATCGCGTCATCACATCTCCGCCCTATGCAAACAGGATGTCGTATATCCGTGAGCTGCGGCCCTATATGTATTGGCTGGATTTCCTCAGGAACGGGCGCGATGCGGGGGAACTGGACTGGACGGCGATTGGCGGCACATGGGGCATGGCAACCAGTCGGCTTAACGACTGGCAACGCTCAGATAGCGCATTAGAAAACGACGCCCTGGCCGCCATTGTCGATGAGGTGGCACACGCCGACAATAAGAACGGCAAGCTCCTGTCCACCTACATCACCAAATATTTTGACGATATGTGGTCGCATTTTAGGGGGTTAACCAGTGTGTTGGCCCCGGATGCGGAAGTGCATTACATAGTTGGAAATTCGACTTTTTACAAAGTCATGCTTCCCGTGGAAAAGCTCTATGCGGTCATGCTCGAGCAAGTAGGCTTTCACTCCGTCAATTGCCGCGCAATCCGCAAACGCAACTCAAAGAAAGAACTGATCGAATTTGACGTTTCTGCGGTGTGGCAAGGCTAACTTGTTTGTTGAGATGGCAACGTAGCGAGTCGTTCCACATCAATCCTAAACTTTTTTTCGATTAGGCGGATTGCTGCATGGATTGTCGCTAAGTAGAAATAGAAAATCCAGCTATACCAGATTGCCTTGTCGTTAGGTGCCCTGCTGCTTCGCGGCCGCCGGCATAAAGATTGACGAACATGTTCTCGCGCACCGAGCGGCCGGGCAGCAGCGATTCGGCACCGCGATCGCCGCAGACGAGATGAACGCCCAAGGCCATCGCCGCCGCCGGCGAGGCGGGCGCCACGCGGACGCCGTCGAGCCGCAGTTCGCCGCCGGAGAGCGGCGCCATGCCGAACAACGCCCGCCCCACCTGCTCCTGCCCGGCGCCACGCAGCCCGACCAAGCCGACCACCTCGCCAGCATGCAGTGCGAGATCGACCGGTCCCACACGTTCGCTCCGCAGCCCGCGCAGGCTGAGCCGCGCCGCCCCCTCGCGCTTCGCCGGCCGGCGGAACACCTGCGCCGGCGCGCGGCCGACGATCAGCAGGATCGCCTCCTCGGGGTTCGTCTTCGCCACCACCCGCTCGCCGGCGAGCCGCCCATCGCGCAGCACCACCATGCGGTCGGCGATCTCGAACACTTCGTCGAGCCGGTGCGAGACATAGATCATCGCGACCCCGCGCGCGCGCAGCCGGCGCAGCACCTCGAACAGCCGGCTCACCTCGCCAGTCGGCAGGCTGGCGGTGGGTTCGTCGAGCACCAGGATTTCCGCCTCGGCGGCAAGCCCGCGCGCCACCGCGACCAGCGCGCGCTCCATCCGGCTCAATGCCTGGATGCGTGTCTCCGGATCGATCGCAGCACCCAGCAGATCGAGCGCCGCGCGTGCCCGCGCCCGCGCCGCCGGCCAGTCCACCAGCCCGCGCCGGCGCGGATAGCCGAGGGTGAGGCACATGTTCTCGGCCACGCTCATCCACTCGATCAGCCCGAGATCCTGATGGATGAACGCGATCGGCAGAGCGCGCACGCTGGCCACCGGTCGGCCACGAAAGGCGATGCTGCCGGCATCGGGCAGATGGATACCGGCGAGGGTCTTGATGAGGGTGGATTTGCCGGCGCCGTTCTCGCCCAGCAAGGCGACGATCTCGCCCGCGTGGAGTCGCAGACCAACGCCGTCCAGCGCGCGCGTGCCGCCGAATTGCTTGGTCAGCCCCTCGATTGCGAGCAGCGGCACGCTTTGCGCCTCGATCGCACGTCCTCCCCGATTTATCGTTGTTTGCAAGAGATCATGATCGATGACCGCCGCGCAAGCGGAAATCGACGGGGGCACGGCCAGGAGAAGCCTTGAGGCAACGGTGCAATGCCCATATCAAAGACGCCGATCAGACAGGAGCGGGTGATGGCGACGCGCAAAGTGGCGACGGTGTTCGGCGGCTCGGGGTTCATCGGGCGCTATCTGGTCAAGCGGCTGGCGCAGGCGGGCTACGTGGTCCGCGTCGCGGTGCGTCAGCCGGCACGCGCGCTGTTCCTCAAGCCGATGGGCGCGGTCGGACAGATCGTGCCGCTGGCGGCGTCGATTACCGAGGAGGCGGCGGTCCAGCGGGCGGTGGACGGAGCGGAGGTGGTGGTCAATCTGGTCGGCATCCTCGCCGAACACCGGCCCGGCGATTTCACCCGCATCCAGGCCGAGGGTGCGGGGCGTGTGGCGCGGCTGGCAGCGGCGGCGGGGGTGCCGGCATTGCTGCATCTCTCGGCGATCGGCGCCGATCCGGCGAGCCCGAGCCGCTATGCCACCAGCAAGGCCGCCGGCGAGGCGGCGGTGCGCGCGGCCTTCCCCGCTGCCGGCATTCTGCGGCCCTCGATCGTGTTCGGCGCCGAGGATCAGTTCTTCAACCGCTTCGCGCGGATGGCGGAGTTACTGCCGATCATGCCGGTGATCGCCGGTGAGACACGGTTTCAGCCGGTCTATGTCGGCGACGTGGCGGATGCGGCGATGGCGCTGCTGCGGCGCGGCGGCGGTGGGGTGTTCGAGCTCGGTGGCCCGCGCGTCTGGCGCTTTCGCGACATTCTCGTCTACATTTTGAAAGAGACGCAGCGGCGGCGGTTTCTGGTTCCGATACCGATGGGGGTGCTTCGTTGGCAGGCGGCGATCGCCGAGCGGCTGCCCGGCAAGCCGCTGACGCAGGACCAACTGCTGCTGCTGCAACGCGACAATGTGGTGAGCGAAGGGATGCCGGGGCTGGCCGAACTCGGCATTACGCCGAATGCGGTGGAGCAGGTGGTGCCGGATTATCTGCGCCGGTATCAACCCGGCGGCCGGAGGAAAATGGTGCCGGCATGAATGGCCGAAACGGACCTAAATTCATCAACGCAAGCCGAAAATCATCCGAAGTAGGTTAATAGCCTGTTTTATAGGACAGTCATACTGTCTTATACGCATATTTCGCTTTGCATTCTGCCGATGCGGGAGACTAGAACAGCCTCTCATCGTCTTAGTCGGGGGAACGCATGGCCGAGCGTATGCTGCAATTCGTCCATCTGCCGCAGCAGCAGCCGCCGAAGCGCGAGGTTGCCGAGCGTCAGGCCGATTTCGCCGAAATCTATCGCGACTTCGCCACCACCGAGGCGGAGCGTCAGGCGGCGCGGTGCAGCCAATGCGGCGTGCCGTTCTGTTCGGTGCATTGCCCGCTGAACAACAACATTCCCGACTGGCTGAAGCTCACCGCCGAGGGCCGGCTGGAGGAGGCGTATGAACTCGCCGCCGCCACCAACACCTTCCCCGAAATCTGCGGCCGCATCTGTCCGCAGGACCGGTTGTGCGAGGGCAATTGCGTGATCGAGAAGACGCATGAGAGCGTCACCATCGGCGCCGTCGAGCGCTTCATCACCGATACCGCCTTCGATCAGGGATGGGTCAAGCCACGCCGGCCGCGGCGAGAGCTGGGCCGCTCGGTCGGCATCGTCGGCGCCGGGCCGGGTGGCCTCGCGGCGGCCGATGCGCTGCGCGTGCTGGGCTATGACGTCGATGTCTACGACCGGCACGACCGGGTCGGCGGCCTGCTGATCTATGGCATCCCCGGCTTCAAGCTGGAGAAGGACATCGTGCTGCGCCGGCACGACTGGCTCGCAGAGGCCGGTATCCGCTTCCATCTCGGTGTCGAGATCGGCCGCGATCTCGCCTTTGCCGAACTGCGCGCGCGGCATGACGCGGTACTGATCGCAACCGGCGTCTATCGCCCGCGTGATATCGGCGGCCCGGGCGCCGGGCTTGCCGGCATCGTGCCGGCGCTCGACTATCTGATCGCGTCCAACCGCAAGGGCCTCGGTGATGCGGTACCGGCCTTCGACAGCGGTGAATTGGATGCCGCCGGCAAGCGGGTGGTGGTGATCGGCGGTGGCGATACCGCGATGGATTGCGTGCGCACCGCCGTGCGCCAGGGGGCTGCCTCGGTGAAATGCCTCTACCGCCGCGACCGCGCCAACATGCCCGGCTCCCTGCGCGAGGTGAAGAACGCCGAGGAGGAGGGGGTGGAGTTCGTCTGGCTCTCCGCGCCGGAGGCCTTTCTCGGTGATGACAGCGTGAGTGCCGTGCGTGCGCTGCGCATGCGTCTTGGTTTGCCCGACGCTTCCGGCCGGCAGTCGGTGGAGGCGGTGGAGGACAGCGGTTTCACCCTGCCCGCCGACCTGGTGATCAAGGCGCTCGGCTTCGATGCCGAGGATCTGCCGCTTGCGTTCGGCGAGCCGGCGCTCGCCGTCAATCGCTGGGGCACGCTCGCGATCGATCATCGCAGCTTCATGACCAATTTGCCCGGTGTGTTCGCCGCCGGCGATATCGTGCGCGGCGCGAGCCTCGTCGTCTGGGCGATCCGCGATGGGCGGGACGCGGCGGTGCGGATGCACGCCTGGATGCAACAGGGCGCCCGGATTCCGGCGGCGGCGGAGTGAGCAGCATGAACGAGATCGAATCGGGCGCCGCGTTTCTCGCCGCCTGGGATGCGAATGTGTCCGCACTGGCCGAGACCTATTCGGCCGCACAGGAGCACGATGCCTGCGGCGTCGGGCTGGTCGCCGCCCTCGACGGGCGGGCGCGGCGCGATGTGGTGCAGGCCGGCATCGATGCGTTGCGCGCGGTGTGGCATCGCGGCGCCGTCGATGCCGATGGCAAGACCGGCGACGGCGCGGGCATCCATATCGAAATTCCGCAAAATTTCTTCGCCGAAGCGGTGGAGCGCGGCGGCGATCAATTGAAGCATCCAGGCCCGATCGCGGTCGGCCAGGTGTTCCTGCCGAAGACCGATCTCTCGGCGCAGGAGCGCTGCCGGCAGATCGTCGAGAGCGAAATCCTCGCCTTCGGCTATGCCATCTATGGCTGGCGGCAGGTGCCGATCAATTACGATTGCATCGGCGAAAAGGCCAACGCCACGCGCCCGGAGATCGAACAGATCATGATCGGCAACGCGCGCGGCCGTGCGGCGGACGATTTCGAGCGCGACCTGTACGTGATCCGCCGCCGCATCGAGAAGCAGGCGATCGCCGCACAGATTCCCGAACTGTATTTCTGCTCGCTCTCCTGCCGCTCGATCATCTACAAGGGCATGTTCCTCGCCGAGAGTTTGGCCGATTTCTATCCCGATCTGCGCGATGCGCGCTTCATCTCGCGTTTCGCCATCTATCATCAGCGCTATTCCACCAACACCTTTCCCACCTGGCGGCTGGCGCAGCCGTTCCGCATGCTCGCGCATAATGGCGAGATCAATACCGTCACCGGCAACATCAACTGGATGAAGAGCCACGAGACGCGCCTCGCCGATGCCGCGCTCGACCCGTATATCGAGGACATCAAGCCGGTGGTGCAGGCGGCCGGCTCCGATACCGCGACGCTCGATAATGTATTCGAGTTGCTGGTGCGCGCCGGGCGCGATGCGCCGATGGCGAAGGCGCTGATGATCCCTGCCAGCATCGGGCAGGACGCGACGATGCCGACGGCGCATCGCGACATGTTCCTCTATTGTAACGCAGTGATGGAGCCATGGGACGGCCCGGCGGCGATCGCGGCCACCGATGGCCGCTGGGCGATCGCCGGGCTCGATCGCAACGGCCTGCGTCCGTTACGCTATTGCATCACCCGCGATGCGATGCTGATCGTCGGCTCCGAGGCCGGCATGGTAAAGCTCGACGAGGTCGACATCATCGAAAAGGGCCGCGTCGGACCGGGCCAGACGATCGCCGTCGATCTCGATCACGCCAAATTCTATGCCGATGGCGCGTTGAAGGACATGCTTGCCGCGCGCGCGCCCTTCGGCGCCTGGACGCGCAACATCCGCGAGATCGACCACATCGTCAAAACCGATGCACCAGAACCGGTTTTATTCGATATCGAGACGCTGCGCCGCCGCCAGTTCGCGATCGGGGTTTCGCTCGAAGATTTGGAAATGATCCTGCATCCGATGGTGGAGGATGGCGCCGAGGCGGTCGGCAGCATGGGTGATGACACGCCGATCGCCGTGCTCTCGGAACGCTATCGCGGCCTGCATCACTATTTCCGCCAGGGCTTTAGCCAGGTGACCAATCCGCCGATCGACAGTCTGCGCGAGACGCGGGTGATGTCGCTCAAGACGCGGCTCGGCAATCTCGGCAATGTGCTCGACGAGGACGCGAGCCAGTGCGATCTGCTGCAACTCGAAAGTCCGGTGCTCTCGAACGCCGAATTCGCTGCCATGCGCGCCTATATGAGCCGCTCGGTCGGCGAGATCGACTGCACCTTCGCAGCCGCCGAAGGCGAGGCCGGATTGCGCGCGGCGCTCGAACGCATCCGCCACGAGGCGGAGGAGGCGGTACGCGCCGGCTGCACCCATGTCATCCTGAGCGACATGGCACAGGATGCGGCGCGCGCGCCGATCCCGATGATCCTCGCGACCGGCGGTGTGCATACCCATCTGGTGCGGCAGTCGTTGCG
Source organism: Acetobacteraceae bacterium (assembly GCA_027365195.1). GTDB lineage: Bacteria > Pseudomonadota > Alphaproteobacteria > Acetobacterales > Acetobacteraceae > DAHXNW01. The sequence continues at coordinate 7,810 of DAHXNW010000194.1, read as the reverse complement.
TACTTTCACCAGCCTGAACGTGCGCTCGGGCGAGTGTCTCGACGTGCATTATTTTTCGGTGCTGATCGGTGTCGGTGCGACGACGGTGAACGCCTATCTGGCGCAGGAGGCGGTGGCCGATCGCCACCGGCGCGGCCTGCTCGGCGCGCTCAGCCTGAAAGCCGCCGTACAGCGCTACAAGAAAGCGATCGACAAGGGGCTGCTCAAGACCATGTCCAAGATGGGCATCTCGGTGATCTCCTCCTATCGCGGCGGCTATAATTTCGAGGCGATCGGTCTCTCGCGCGCGCTGGTGGCGGAGTTTTTTCCGGGCATGCAATCGCGCATCTCCGGCATCGGCCTCTCTGGCATCGCGCGCAAGGTGCTCGACCTGCACCACGCCGCCTGGAGTGGTGATGCCGTCACGCTGCCGGTGGGTGGGGTGTATAAGCTGCGCATGCGCGGTGAGACGCATGGCTTCGCACCGGGGCTGATCCACACTTTGCAGATGGCGGTGGCGACCGACAGCTACAGCACCTATCGCAAATTCGCCGAGGCAGTGCGCCGTCTGCCACCGATCGCGCTGCGCGATCTGCTCGATTTCCGCACCGAGGGCCGCCAGCCGATCCCGATCGACGAGGTTGAGAGCATCACCGAAATCCGCAAGCGGCTTCTGGCGCCTGGCATTTCCTTGGGCGCGCTCAGTCCTGAGGCGCACGAGACGCTGTCGATCGCGATGAACCGCATCGGCGCGCGCTCCGATTCCGGTGAGGGTGGCGAGGATGCGGCGCGCGCGGTGCCGCGCGCCAATGGCGATAATGCCTCCTCGGCGATCAAGCAGATCGCCTCCGGCCGTTTCGGTGTCACGGCGGAATATCTCAATAACTGCCGCGAGATCGAGATCAAGGTGGCACAAGGCGCGAAGCCGGGGGAGGGCGGGCAACTGCCCGGCTTCAAGGTGACCGGGCTGATCGCGAAGCTGCGCCATGCAACGCCGGGGGTGACGCTGATCAGCCCGCCGCCGCATCACGACATCTATTCCATCGAGGATCTGGCTCAACTGATCTACGATCTCAAGCAGATCAATCCGGATGCCTCGGTCTGCGTCAAGCTCGTCGCACGCTCCGGCATCGGCACCATCGCCGCCGGCGTGGCGAAGGCGAAGGCGGATGCGATCCTGATCTCCGGCCATGCCGGCGGCACCGGGGCGAGCCCGCAGAGTTCGATCAAATACGCCGGACTGCCGTGGGAGATGGGGCTGTCGGAGGCGCATCAGGTGCTGATGCTGAACCGGCTGCGCCATCGCGTTACCTTGCGCACCGATGGCGGCATCAAGACCGGGCGCGATGTGGTGATCGCGGCGATGCTGGGGGCGGAGGAATTCGGCATCGGCACCACCTCGCTAGTTGCGATGGGCTGCATCCTGGTACGGCAATGCCATTCCAACACCTGCCCGGTCGGCGTTTGCACGCAGGATGAGGCGCTGCGCGAGAAATTCGCCGGCTCGCCGGAGAAGGTGATCAATCTGTTCTCCTTCATCGCCGAGGACGTGCGCAACATTCTCGCCTCCCTCGGCGTGCGCAGCCTCGCCGAGGTGATCGGGCGCACCGATCTGCTGCATCAGGTCAGCCGTGGTTCGGATTTTCTCGACGATCTCGATCTCAACCCGCTGCTGGTGCAGGCCGATCCGGGGCCGCATGCGCGCTATCGTACGTTGGTTGGTCGCAACGAAGTGCCGGAGACGCTGGATGCGCAGATGATCGCCGATGCCTCGGCATTTTTCGAGCGCGGCGAGAAGATGCAGTTGCAATACAGCGTGCGCAACACGCATCGCGCCGTCGGCACCAAATTCTCCTCGCGCATCGTCCGCCGCTTCGGCATGAGCGGCTTGCAGGAGGGGCACGTGACTGTGCGACTGCGCGGCTCGGCCGGGCAGTCGCTCGGCGCCTTCGCGGTGCGCGGGCTGAAACTCGAAGTGTTCGGCGACGCCAACGACTATGTCGGCAAGGGGCTATCGGGGGCGACCATCGTGGTGCGCCCGGCGCCTTCTTCCACGCTGCTCAGCCAGGACAACACGATCATCGGCAATACCGTGCTCTATGGCGCGACCGCCGGCGCGCTCTATGCCGCGGGGCAGGCCGGCGAGCGCTTCGCCGTGCGCAATTCCGGCGCGATCGCCGTGGTTGAAGGCTGCGGCTGCAACGGTTGCGAATACATGACCGGCGGCACCGTCGCCATCCTCGGCCCGGTTGGCGATAATTTCGGCGCTGGCTTCACCGGCGGCATGGCCTTCGTCTACGACGCGGAGGGGCTGTTCGAGCAGCGGCTCAACCCCGATACGCTGCTCTGGCAGCGCGTGCAGTCGGCGCATTGGGAGGGTGTGCTGCATGGGCTGATCAGCGCCCATGCGGCGGAGACCAGCAGCCGCTATGCCGCCATGATGCTGCATGACTGGCCGCGCTGCCTGCCGCATTTCTGGCAGGTGGTGCCGAAGGAATACGTGCGCTACCTGCCGCAGCCGTTGCAGGACTTGAACGAGGCCAAGCAGCGCGCATGAGGGTGCCGCTCGCGCTGCGTCTGGCGGCGCGGGAATTACGCGCCGGCACACGGGGCTTGCGCATCGTGCTTGCTTGCCTTGCCCTCGGTGTTGCCGCCATCGCGACCGTGGGCGGGCTGCGCGCCGCGATCGAGGCGGGGATCGCCGCCGACGGCCGCGCCATTCTCGGCGGCGATCTCGAAGTGCAGCGCGCCGATCAGCCATTGCCCGCCACGCTGCGTCCCTGGCTCGCCGCGCGCGGCGCGCGGCTGTCGGCGGTGGTGCAGATGCGCTCCCTGCTGGTTGCCCCCTCCGGTCAGCGCCAACTGGTCACGTTGCGCGCCGTCGATCCGGCCTGGCCGCTGGTCGGGCAGGCGACGGCCGTGCCGGCGCAGCCGATCGCGGCGGCACTCGTTGCGCGCGGCGGGGTTTATGGGCTGCTCGCCGAGGCGGTGGTGCTCGACCGGCTCAGCCTGCGTGTCGGCGATACGGTGCGGGTCGGCCAAGCATCCTTCATCCTGCGCGGCGTGCTTGCCGCCGAGCCGGATCGTGCCGCCACGCCCTCGCTGCTCAGCCCGCATGTGCTGATCGCCGCTGCCGCCCTGCCGGCGACCGGGCTGGTACAGCCTGGCTCGCTCGTAAGCTACGCGCTGCGCGTGGTGCTGCCGCCCGGCACCGATGGCGCGGCGTTCGCGCAGGCGCTGCGCGCGGCGTTCGCCGGCCAGGGGTTGCGGCTGCGTGATGCGCGCCATGCGGTGCCGGGGGTGCTGCGCTTCATCGAGCAGACCGGCCTGTTCATGACCCTGGTCGGGCTGACCGCGCTGCTCGTCGGGGGCATTGGTGTGGCCAATGGGGTGCGCGCTTGGCTGGAGGCGCGCGGGCGCAGCGTGGCGATTTTGCGCTGTCTCGGTGGTTCGGCGCGGCTGGTGTTTCTGGTTTGTCTGATCCAGGTGATGGCGCTCGCCCTGCTCGGCGTGCTCGTGGGAGTCGCGGCGGGCGCCGTGCTGCCGCTGGTGGCGGGCTGGCTGCTGCGCGATGTGCTGCCGGTGCCGCCGCGACTCGGCTTGTATCCGGCGCCACTACTGCTCGCCGCAGCCTATGGGCTGCTCACCGCCGGCTGTTTCGCGCTCTGGCCGCTGGCGCGCGCGATGCGTATTCCGGGCGGGGCGCTGTTTCGTGACGCCGTGCTGCCGGCGCGGCGCTGGCCGGGGCGGCGGGTGCTGGCGGCGAATGCGCTTCTCGCGGCGCTGCTGGTGGCGCTCACGGTCGTGAGCGCGCCGGACCGGCGCTTCGCGCTGTGGTTCTGTGGCGCGGCCGTGCTTACCCTGGCGCTGTTTCGCCTCGGCGGCTGGGCGCTGTTGCGGGTGGCGGCGCTGGTGCCGCGTGGCGGACCGGTGTGGCTGCGCCTGGGGCTCGCCAATCTGCACCGCCCGGGCAGCCCGGCGCCACTGCTGTTGCTCTCGCTCGGCATCGGGTTGTCCACCCTCGCGGCGGTGGCGCTGATCGAGGGTAACATGCGCCGGCAGATTCTGGAGGCGCTACCGAGCCGGGCGCCGTCGTTCTATTTCGTCGACATCCAGAACGACCAACTGCCTCGCTTCGAGGCGATTCTGGCTGCGCAACCGGGGGTAAGCGACGTGAGCCAGGTGCCGAGCCTGCGCGCGCGCATCGTAAGCGTCGCCGGTGTGCCGGCCGAACGCGTGCGGGCGAGCGCGGATAGCGCCTGGGCGTTGCGCGGCGATCGCGGGCTGACCTATGCGGCGGTGCCACCGGCCGGCACGCGGCTGCTGGCCGGGCGCTGGTGGGCGGCGGATTATCGCGGACCGCCGCTGCTCTCCTTCGATGCCGATCTGGCGCGCGGCTGGGGGGTGCGACTCGGCGATATCATCACGATGAACGTGCTCGGCCGCGATATCGATCTGCGGGTAGCCAATCTGCGGGTGATCGACTGGCGCTCGCTGTCGCTCAATTTCGCCATGGTGGTCAGCCCCGGGCTGTTCTCCCACGCGCCGCACATGCATATCGCGACGGTGCGCGTGGTGGCCGGCCGGCAGGGGGCGGTGCTGCGCGCGGTGAGCGATGCGCTGCCCAATGTCACCGGCATTCTGGTCGCCGACGTGCTGCGCGCGATCGCCGGCGTGCTCGGCCAGATCAGCGCCGCCCTCGGCGTCACCGGCGCAGTCACCCTCGCCGCTGGCGCGCTGGTGCTGGCCGGCACGGTGCTGGCCGGCCAGCGGCGGCGCATGCAGGAAGCGGTGATCCTGAAGACCCTGGGTGCGACGCGCGGGCAAATTCTCGGCGCCTGGCTGGTGGAATTCGGCCTGCTCGGCGGTGTTGCCGGGGTGATCGCGGCCGTGGTGGGCGCTTTGGCCGCCTTTTCGGTGATGCATTTCCTGCTCGCCAGCCCGTTTGCCCTGCTGCCCGGGCTGTTGGCGCTGATCCTGTTCGCGGCGATGGCGTTGACGTGGCTGTTCGGCTATGCTGCGCTCGCCTCTGTGTTGCGTGCCAAGGCGGCACCTTTGCTGCGCAATGAGTAAGGTGGCGGCGCCCGGTGCGGCTTTGCTTGCGCCGATTTCATTTCGTCTCGGCTTGAACCGGCTGTCGTCTCGCCCAGATCAGGTTATAGTCCGTCCGTTCGCGTGAACCAGGAGAAGAACGACCATGGCTTTCAGTCCCGACTATCGAGCCTACCCGGGCGTCCGGGCGGGCGCAGCGGCGGAGGTGATGGATGCCGGGCTGCGGGCATACATGCTCCGTGTCTACAACTGGATGACCTCTGGGCTGCTGCTCACCGGCATCGTCGCCTATGCGGTCGCCCATACCACGCTGATCAATGTCTTCTACCCGATCGTGCAGACGCCGTATGGTTTTCATCGCACCATCTCGGGTCTCGCCACCGTCTCGATGTTCGCGCCGCTCGCCTTCGTGCTGGTGCTGAGCTTCGGCGTCAACAAGCTCTCGCGCACCACGGTGCAGGCGCTCTACTGGCTGTTCTGCGCCGCGATGGGGCTCAGTCTGACCAATATATTCCTGCAATTCACCGGGCAATCGGTGGTACGGGTGTTCTTTATCACCGCCGCGACTTTTGGCGCGATGAGTCTCTTTGGCTATACCACCCGGCGTGACCTCACCGCGGCGGGCAGTTTCCTGATCATGGGGCTGTTCGGTGTCATCATCGCGAGCGTGGTGAACATGTTCGTGCATAGCTCTGCGATGCAGTTCGCCATCAGCGTCATCGGCGTGCTGGTGTTCGTGGGTCTCACGGCATACGACACGCAGCGCATCAAACTCACCTATTCGCAATATCTTTCGGCGATGGGGCCGGAAGTGGCGGCCAAGCGGAGTGTTTATGACGCGCTCTCGCTGCTGCTCAATTTCATCAATCTGTTCATGCTGATCCTGCAACTCACCGGCAATCGTAGCAGCAACTGATCGCGCTTTTGCCAAGGCAGTCGATGGCGAAAAGGTCCAGGAGCAGAGTTCCTGGACCTTTTTCATGATGCGTCTGCTCGCCATCGATGCGGCTTTGGCCCGCTGCTCGGCGGCGCTCCTGGACAATGGCGAAATACGCGCATCGCACCAGGCGGATGGCGCACGCGGCCATGCCGCGACCCTGCCGGTGCTGGTCGAGGCGGTGCTGGCGGAAGCGGGCGAGGGGTTCGACGCACTCGCCGTCACCGTCGGGCCGGGCGGCTTTACCGGGCTGCGCGCCGCTCTCTCGCTCGCGCAGGGGATGGCCCTGGCGGCCGGTTGTCCGCTGATCGGCGTGAGCGTGGGCGAGGCGCTGGCCGAGGCCGCCGGCCCGCTGGTCGGCCGTGATCTCTGGGTTGCCATCGCCGCGCCGCGCGAGCGGGTCTGTCTGGAGCGGGCTGAGGGCATCGATATGTTTCCGCTCGCGGCCCTGCCGCAAGCCAGCCGCCCTGTCGTGCTGGCCGGCGATGCGGCGATCGCCGTGGCGGCGGCGCTGGCGGCGCGCGAGGTGGACGTGCGGCTGAGCGATGCGCGGCTGCCGCTCGCATGCCATGTGGCGCGGGTGGGCATGCGGCGTCTCTCCAACGCGCTGTCGCCGCGCGATGTGCTGCCGCTCTATCTCGACCCGCCACGCATTACCGCCCCCAGACCCGCGTGACCCTGCTGCGGACCGGCACGGCGCACGCCGCGGCACTGGCAGCCATTCACGCGGCGGCCTTCCCCGCCGGCGAGGCGTGGGACGCGGCGGCCTTCCGAGGGCAATTGCAACTGGCCGGCGTGTTCGGCGCGATCGACCCGGCGGGCGGCATGGTGCTGGCGCGTATCGCCGCCGATACGGCCGAGATTCTCACCCTGGCCGTGGTGCCCGAGGCGCGCCGGCGGGGCCTCGGCGCCAGCTTGCTGCACGCGGCGCTGGCGGAGGCGGCGGCGCGCGGCGCGCGAGCAATGTTTCTGGAAGTGTCCGAGGCGAATATGGCGGCGCGGGCGCTATATGCCGGGGTGGAACAGGCGGGCGAGCGCTTCGCTTCGGTCGGCCGCCGGCGACGGTATTACCGCGACGGCAGCGACGCGCTGTTGCTGCGCTGTGCGCTTATGCCGCCTTGCGGATCAGCAGACGGGTGATGCCATCGCTCTCGGAGTGTTCCGTCGCGACGATGGTATGCCCGAGTTCAGCCGCCGCGCGGGGCACGTTGGCGCGTGGCTCGGCGCCGCGCAGCAGCACCAGCAGCACCTCCCCCGCCGCCATCCGATCGAGCGCCAGCCGGGTACGCACGAAGGTCATCGGACACAGGTCGGCAGTGATATCGATGCTTCGATTGGCATGAAACGGAAATGTCATCGCCGAGTTCTTCTTTGATTGTAAAATATCCGTTGCGAAACGGCGGTCTTTTACTCTATACCACGATTGGATTGAACGCATAATGAGGAAGCAATGGCCGAAACATCTGCCAATTTAGAGGTTCTTGGGCTGACCGCGCAAATCGTATCGGCGCATATTGCGCATAATTCCATATCCGCCGATGCGCTTCCGGGCTTGATCCAGGAAATCTACAAGACGCTGACCGGCATCGGCAAGGAAAGCGAGACTCCCGACAGACCACAACCTGCGGTTCCGGTCAAAAAGTCCATCTTCGCGGACCATATTGTTTGCTTGGAAGATGGCAAGAAGCTGAAGATGCTCAAGCGCCATCTCAAGACCGCCTATGACATGACGCCCGAGCAGTATCGCGACCGCTGGGGCCTTGGTGCCGATTACCCGATGGTGGCGCCTAATTACGCCAAGCATCGCTCCTCGCTCGCCAAGAAAATCGGCCTCGGCACCAA
>DAHXNW010000191.1 GCA_027365195.1 Acetobacteraceae bacterium | reverse complement strand
GGCATGGTGGCCGAGCAGCAGATGCACGATGCCCGCCTCGCCGCAGGCCGCCTCCAGCGCCGCATAGCGCGCCCGCCGCGCCGCGGCGGCAGCGGGCCGCAGCCCGGCGAGCGTGAGGCATCGCGCGGCAATGCCGAGAGCAGCGAGCCGTTGCAGGGTGAGCGTGGCCTCGGCGCCCGAGGCGGCACGCAGCCCATGGTCCACCACCAGCGCCAGCAGCGCGCCGCGCCGCGCCCGCACCCAATGCTCGGCGAGCAGGGCGAGCGCCATGCTGTCGGCACCGCCGGAGACCGCGACGGCGAGGCGCGGCGCCGGACCGAACGGGCCGAGCGGGCGCATCAGCCGGGCGAATTCGCCCGGTGTCAGAGGAGCTGGCTCGGCCGACCCGCTCAACGGCACCCGGCGCGCTGGCGCAACGCCGCAGCGGCCTGCTTCACCTCGGTGCTGCGATGGGGAAACTCCGCGCGCAGCTTGTCGAGCGTCGCGCAGGCGGCGGATTTGGCCGAGAGATTGTTGAACGAGGCGGCCATGCCGAGCAGCGAATCCTGCGCATGCGGCCCGGTCGGCGCGCGCTTGTAGGTGTCATCGAAGGCGAGGGCCGCGCCCTGGAAGTCACGCTCGCCGGACAGTGCGCGGGCGAGCAGGAAGTGCGCATCGGCCGCATGCACCACGGGCTTGACGGCGAGCACTTTGCGCGCCGCCGCCTCGGCGCCGAGATAGTCGCGCTTGCCGAGCGCCACTTCACCCTGCTGCAACACCATCTCCGGCGTCTGCACCACGGGGCGCGGCGGCACCGGCTCCTTGCCGGCGGGGAGCGTGCCGAGCGTGCCCGTCGCCGGCGCGGCGGCGGCGGCCGTTGGGGCGGTTGCAGCACCCGTCGCCGGCTTGCCGCCCTCCAGGGTCTGCACACGAAAGCCGAGATCGCCGATCTGTTTGGTCAGATCGTCGTTCTGTTTCTTCAACTGGTTGCTCAGCTCATCGACCTGCCCACGCAGTTGGCGCACCGAATCCTCGAGCGCCGATTCGCGGTCGAGCAGCGTGGGCAGCAGATCGGCCGCCCCCTTGCTGGCGGCTGCCGGCGGCTGTGATCGTGTTCCGCCGCCGAGGTTGGCGCCGCCGAGGCTGGAGCCACCGACGCCAGAGAGCTTCTGCTGCATCGCTTGCACCTGCTGCTGCAATTGCAGCAACTGGTTTTGCAGCGCGATCCCCTCGCGGCTCTCGATCGTGGTCTGCGCCCGCGCGCCAGCGGAAAGACCCGCGCCGATCAGCGCTGACAACGCCGCCAAGCGCACCCACCGGCCCAAACGCGCCACACTCATCCGCCCACTCCTAACCGCCCGCTCCGAGCGGCCCCGCTCCGAGCGGCATAGATAACTCATTCTGCATGAAAACGGTTCCGGCGGCCACGAGGGCCGCCGGAGATCACGAGTACCATGCCATCCGTCACGCCAGCATCGACCGGCGTATCCCGCTCAGGCGAGGCCCGTTCAGTGTACCGCCGTGATGGCATTGCGGTTCTGCGCCCATGCCTGCTCATTGTCACCCATCGCGACCGGCCGATCCTTGCCATAGCTGATGGTGGTGATGCGCGAGGCGGCGACGCCCTTGGCGACGAGATAGTCGCGCGCCGCGTTGGCACGCCGCTCGCCGAGGGCGAGGTTGTATTCCTCGGTGCCGCGATCGTCGCAATTGCCGGCGATCTGCACCTGCACGTTCGGATATTTGCCGAGCCACCCCGCCTGCCGGTCGAGCGTCGCTTTGGCATCGCTGCTCAGCGTCGAGGCATTGAACTTGTAGAACACGCGATCGCCGACATTGGCGACCAGATCCTGCTCGCTGCCGGGAACCGGGCCGGAGGGAGCGGCAACCGCACCCGAACCGGTGCTGGCCGTCTTGGGCGCCGGCGTGCCGGAACAGGCGGCGAGCAGCGCGAGTGCGGCGAACGCGCCGAAAAGCTTCATCTTCATGGTTGAACAGTCCTTAAAAGTCTGGGTGCCTAATCGATTGGGAGCGGGGGGTTCGCACGGACGCAGGCGAGTCCGATCCTCCCGCGTATCAGACCGGACAACACGCTGATAACTTATTGGTTTAGCACTGGTCAAGCCACCTGATCAATTTTTCGTCACCTGGGAGCGTCG
>DAHXNW010000177.1 GCA_027365195.1 Acetobacteraceae bacterium | reverse complement strand
GACCATGCAGCCGATGCTGCCGTCGAGGGCGACGTAGTTGAGGCTATGCTTGGCCGCCTCCAGCTCCTTCGGATCTTCTTCCGCCTCGTCGCGCAGCGCCTCCAGCGCCGGATGGCGAAACAGCGCATTGTCGTCGAAGCTCACCTTGGCATCGAGCGCCACCACGGCGCCGGCCCCGGTCACCACCAGCGGGTTGATCTCGACGATGGCGCAGTCGAGATCGACGAAGGCGCGATACATCGCCATCACGAAGGCGCCGAACGCGCCCATCTGCTTGCCCTGCAACCCGAGGGCGAAGCCGAGCTTACGGGCATGGAAGGCGGAGATGCCGCTCGCCGGGTCGATCGCGACGCGGTGGATTTTTTCCGGATGGCTCGCCGCCACCTCCTCGATCTCCATGCCGCCCTCGGTCGAGGCCATCACGACCACCCGCGCGCTGGCGCGATCGACCAGCAACGAGAGATAAAGCTCACGCGCGATGTCGCAGCCGGCTTCGACATACACCCGATTGACTCGCCGGCCGGCCGGTCCGGTCTGTTTGGTGATCAGCGTCTGCCCGAGCATCGCCGCTGCGGCGGACGCTGCCTCCACGGCGGATTTCGCCAGCCGCACGCCGCCGCGCCCAGCGGGGTCGGCGGCGAAATGCCCGGCCCCCCGGCCGCCGGCGTGGATCTGCGCCTTCACCACATAGACCGGTCCGGGCAGTTTGGCTGCCGCCGCCGCAGCTTCCTCGGGTGTCCAGGCGATATGCCCATCGAGCACCGCGACGCCATAGCCGCGCAGCAGCTCCTTGGCCTGATATTCGTGAATGTTCATCTCAGCCGACCAGCTTGCGGCAATCGTCGATCAGCTTGCGCACGCCCTCGCAGGAGGCATCGAAGGCTTTCTGTTCGGCAGGCGTCAGCGCGATCTCGACCACCCGCTCCACCCCACCAGCACCGATGACCACCGGCACCCCGACATACATGCCCCGCACGCCATACGGCCCGTCGAGCCAGGCGGCGCAGCCAAGCACGCGTTTCTTGTCGAGCAGATAGGATTTCGCCATCATCACCGCCGAGGCCGCCGGCGCGTAGAAGGCACTGCCGCGCTCCAGCAGTTTGACGATCTCGCCGCCGCCATTGGCAGTGCGCGCGACGATGGCATCGACCTGCGCCTGCGTGGTCCAGCCCATCTTGACCAGATCGGGCAGCGGAATGCCGGCGACCGTGGAATAGCGCACCAGCGGGACCATCGCATCGCCATGGCCGCCGAGCACAAAGGCGGTCACGTCCTCCACCGACACGCCGAGCTCCTGCGCCACGAACAGGCGGAAGCGCGAGGAATCGAGCACGCCGGCCATGCCGACCACGCGGTGCGGCGGCAGGCCGGATTTCTGCTGCATCACCCAGACCATCGCGTCGAGCGGGTTGGTGATCACGATCACGAATGCGTGCGGACAATAGGTTTTGATGCCCTCGGCCACCTGCGCGATGACGCCAGCGTTCTTCGCCACCAGATCGTCGCGCGACATGCCGGGCTGGCGCGGGAAGCCGGCAGTGACGATGACGACGTCGGAGTCCTTGATATCGGCGTAATCGGCGGTACCCAGCATGGCGCAGTCGAAGCCATCGACCGAACCGGATTGCATGAGATCGAGCGCCTTGCCGGCGGCCACGCCGCCGAAGACGTCGAACAGCACGATATCGCCGAGTTCCTGTAGCCCGATCAGATGGGCGAGCGTGCCGCCGAT
>DAHXNW010000171.1 GCA_027365195.1 Acetobacteraceae bacterium | reverse complement strand
TGGCGCTGCTTGCTGAGGAATAGCTCTGCCTTGTTGTACACTTGGTCCATGTCGCGCTGCCATTTCTCCAGCGCGTCCTGAAATTTCTGCTCGGAATCGAAGGCCATCTGCTTCGGCGCGCGCTGCTGGAGATAGTATTCGTCGCGATAGACGAACATCACCGCGTCGGCATCCTGTTCGATGGTGCCGGATTCGCGCAGATCCGACAGTTGCGGGCGCTTGTCCTCGCGGCTCTCCACCGCGCGCGACAATTGCGACAGCGCCATCACCGGCACGGCCAGCTCCTTGGCGATCGCCTTCAGCCCCTGGGTGATCTGGCTGATCTCCAGCACCCGGTTTTCCGGCCGCGTGCCGGCCGCCGGGCGCATCAGTTGCAGATAGTCGATCACCACCAGCGATAAGCCGCGCGTGCGCTTGAGCCGGCGGCAGCGGGTGCGCAGGGCGGAGAGGGTGATCGCCGGGGTGTCGTCGATCTGCATCGGCAGGCCGGCGATCTCGCGCGCCACTTGCACGAAGCGGTCGAAATCCTTCTGGCCGATGTCGCCGCGCCGGATGCGGTCGCTGCTGACGCGGGCCTCCTCGGCGAGCAGGCGGGTTGCGAGCTGCTCGGCGCTCATCTCCAGCGAGAAGATCGCGACCGTGCCGCGCGGCTCGGCCGCCGGATCGGCGGCGCGCGCATCCGCGAGCAGGGCGCGCGCGGCGCCGAAGGCGATCTTGGTCGCGAGCGCCGTCTTGCCCATGCCCGGCCGCCCGGCTAGGATCAGCAGATCGGAGGGGTGTAGCCCGCCGGTCTTGCTGTCCAGATCGCGCAGCCCGGTCGAGAGGCCGGAGACGCTGCCGGAGCGGCGGAAGGCGCGCTCGGCGATACCGATCGCTTCGCCGAGCGCATGCTCGAAGCTGACGAAGCCGCCCTCGTTGCCGCCCTTGGTCGCGAGGTCGAACAGCGACTGCTCCGCCGCCTCCACCTGATCGCCGCCGGCCAGTTCCGGCTCGGCGCCGAAGGCGCGGTTGACCACGGTCTCGCCGATGTCGATCAACTGCCGCCGCAGCCAGGCGTCGTGGATGGCGCGGCCGTATTCGCCGGCGTTGATGATGCCGACCATCGCCGAGAGCAGTTGCGCGAGATAGGCAGCGCCGCCGAGTTCGTCGAGCAGGCCGGAATGCTCGAACTCGGCGCGCAAGGTCACCGCATCGGCGAGTTGGCCGGCCTCGATGCGGCGTGCGATCGCCTGGAAGATGCGCCCGTGCGCGGCATGGGCGAAATGCTCCGGGGCGAGGAATTCGGCCACCCGCTCATAGGCGCGATTGTTGGCGAGCAGCGCGCCGAGCAGCGCCTGCTCGGCCTGTAGATTGGCCGGCGGCAGGCGTTGCGAGAGACCGAGCAGGGGGGAATCGATGGTGTTCATCGCCCCGACCATAGCGGGGCCAAATCAGGAAACCAGAGCGGCGCCTGTGGATAGCGGAGAATCATGGGGATGGATGGGCTGTGTCCAGTCTGGCGCTGTCTGTCAAGCCAGCGGGCCGACCACGCTCTCGAGCGCGCTCCAGGCCGGCGCGCCGAGGCGCTTCCGCCATTCGCCATAGAAGCCGGCCGCGCGCAGGCTGGCGCGGAAGGCGAGCGGGTCGGTCTCGATCACGCTCATGCCCTGGGTTTTCAGTGTGCTGGCGAGCGTGGCGTTGAGGGCCGCGACATCGGCGCGCTCGCGCAGCGCGGCGGCGTTACACTCGGTGGCCACCAGATCCTGCAATGATTTGGGCAGGGCGGCGAAGCGCCGCGGATTGGCGAGGAACCAGTAGCCATCCCACATATGATTGGTGAGCGAGAGCGAGCGTTGCACCTCGTACAGCCGGGCGGTCTCGATGATCGCCAGCGGGTTTTCCTGGCCATCGACGATATGCGTCTGCAGCGCCGAATAGACTTCGCTGAAATTGATCGAGGTGGGGGCGGCGCCGAAGGCGCGGAACAGGCTGATCCAGAGGGGCGAGACCGGCACGCGCATCTTGAAGCCGCGCAGATCCTCCGGTGTGTGGATCGGCTTCGCGCCGGAGGTCATCTGCCGATAGCCATTGTCCCAGATGCGCTCGAAGGCGAGCAGACCACGGCGGGCGACCTCGCCGCGCACATAGGCACCGACCGCGCCATCCATCGCCGCCCAGACCTGCGCATAGTCCTTGAAGGCGAAGCCGATGCCGCTGATCGAGGCGGCCGGCACCAGGGTTGCCAGGATGGGGCCGGAGAGGGTGAAGAATTCGAGCCCGCCGCTGCGCAACTGGCTCAGCATGTCGGTATCGGACCCCAGTTGGTTGTTGGGAAACACGCCGATCTCGAGCCGGCCGTCGCTCGCCGCCTTGATCCGTGCCATCGCCTCCTGCGCGCGGATGTTGAGCGGATGGCTCGCCGGCAGATTGCTCGCATATTTATAGCTGAATTCCGCCGCACCCGCCCGGCGGGCGATGGCGAACAGCGGCAGGGCGCTGGCGGCGGCCAGCAGGCGGCGACGTTGCATATGGTGTTCCTCCCCGGTGCCGGCGAGTATCTTTCCCTCTCCGCGCCAGGGCAAGAGGAGCCGTTCAGCAAAGCCTGGGGTTGATCCAGCGCGCCCAGGCGCGCCAGTTGTCCGCGGCCCCTTCGGCCATCGCCGTTTGCAGCACGATCTCGTGCGGCCCGTGCAGCAGCGGCGTGCGCTCGCTCCACTCGCCCTGGCCGCCGGCCGGCAGGCGGGCCTCGGCGTCGAGCAGTATCGCGCCATCGGCGAGGCGGCGGATCAGTACGCGGAACACCACCTCGCCGGCGGGCCTGCCGGGTTGGGCGAGGCTGGTGAGGAAGCGGCTCTGACCGTCGCAGAGGCAGGTGAAGCTGAGCTGCGCCGGCGGACCGCCCGGCGGGTTGGGATGCAACTGGCAGCCACGGTCCTCGAACAGGAAACAGCCCCAGATGTCCGCCGAAACGTTGCTCGCGCGCATCGGCGAGAGCCCGGCGCTGGCATGGATCAGCGCCAGCTCCGCCGGCGGATCGGCAGCACGGGTGGTCTGGCGGCGCTGGTAAATCACGAACTCACCGCGCCGGCTCGTCTCGAACTGCGCGGGATCGAAACAGGCGGCGATGGCTTCGGCGCAGCCCGGCTGCATATGGTCGTGCAGATCGGCACTCAGCGCCTCGACCTCTGCGAGCCAGGCGGCGGCCGGATCGGCGAATACCGCCGCCTCGGCCCCCTCGATGTCGCATTTGATGTAATCCGCGCTAGGCCAGCCGCGCAGCCGCAGCAGATCGGCCACACCGTGGCAGACGATGCCGCCGGCTTTCGGGTCGGCCGGCTCGGCGAGTTGATTGCCCCAGTCGCCGCCATGCAGCCCGGCGAGCGCGAGCCTTCCGGCCTGCCGCCAGACGGCGGCGTTCAGATGGCTGATCGCACGATAGGGCAGGGTGTTGAGCAGCAGCATGCGAAAACTGCTCGGCGAGGGTTCGATGCAGAAAATCTGCGCCGCCGTAAAGCGCCGGGCGAGAAACACCGCCGCGTAGCCGACATAGGCGCCGAGATCGAGGATGCGGCGCGGCGTCGCGTGCAGCGCGAAATCATACTCGCCGTCGCGGAAAATCTGCAGCAGATTGGCGATGTCGGAGGTGCCGGCGCGGAAGAACAGCGGATGCGCATACTCCGGCAACCGCGCATCGCAGAGTCCGACATGCTGGCGGGCGAGAGCCTCCAGATGCGCAAAATACGCCGCCCGCAAGGCGCGATCCTGCGGTTGCGCCGCGAGGGCAGCCTCCAGCGCGTGTTTTGCCGCAATGAGTGACGCCGTCACACCCTACAACCCGGCGGCGGATGCGCCGGCGCTCGCGATCTCGCTCACCAGCTTACGTACCATCGCCCGGCCGAAGGCGTGGAAATCATGCACTTCGGCAACGAAACTGCCCGGGCCGCCGGTGACGTGGTCGCGATAGTATTTCGCCAGCCCGCCGGGTGGGGCGACGTGGGCATAGAGCTGCGAGACCGGATGGTCGTTGATGATCGCGAGACCATTGATGGTGATACCGGCGGCGAGTGCGGCATCGCGCGCGACGAGGATGTCGCGCCCATCGTTACTGGTGCCATCGCCACAGACGTCGATCACCGACCGATTGGCCTGGAACGGGCTTTCGGCGAGCATCTGCACCGCGCGGTCGATGCCGGACCCGATCGCAGTGCGCCCCTGTGCGGAGCGCGGTGCTGCGACCAGCCGGGCGACGAAGGCCTGCGCCGAGGCGGCATCGCTGATCACCGTCCAGTCGAGCATGGTGCGCACCTGATCCTCGTCGGCGAACTCCACATAGCTGACCGCGATGCGATGCGCGGGGCCTGCGTGAATGGCGGCGAGCACGCGGGCATCGGTGAAGGCCTCGGCATAGCCTTGTTTCTGGAGTGCGAACTCGCTGTCATCGATGCTGCGCGAGACGTCATCGACCAGCACCAGCGCCACATCCACCGGCTCGGCGGCGCGCCCGGGCGCCGGGGCGAGCAGGAACTCCAGGGCGAACAGCGCCGCAAACATACATTTGTACATGAAATCATTATGCCCCGAGAGCGCGGCGGCGACGCAAGCAAAATCATTCTCCTCACATGGCTGGACTCTGGGAGCGCCGCCGTGCGATGGCGCTAATGGATGGAGGAGAGCGGCATGAGCGAGACGGAAACGCGGCGGCAACAGCGACACGTGGTGGCCGCCTGCTATCTGGGCTGGACGCTCGATGCCTTCGATTTCTTCATCATGGTGTTCGTGCTGCGCGATATCGCGGCGAGTTTCGCCAGCAGCCTGACCGCGATCACCTGGGCGATCACTCTCACCCTCGCGATGCGCCCCGTCGGTGCCTTCATCTTCGGGCGCATCGCCGATCGCATCGGGCGCCGGCCGACCTTGATGGCAAACGTGCTGATGTATTCGGTGCTCGAATTCGCCTCCGGCTTCGCCCCCACCCTCACCGTGTTCATCCTGCTGCGCGGGCTTTATGGCATCGCCATGGGCGGCGAGTGGGGGGTGGGTGCGTCTCTCACGATGGAGAGCGTGCCGGCGCGCTGGCGCGGCACCGTCTCGGGCATTCTGCAGGCCGGCTATCCGAGCGGCTATCTGCTCGCCTCGCTGCTCTATATCGCGCAGCCCTGGCTCGGCTGGCGCGGGATGTTCATGGTGGGCGCGGCCCCGGCGCTGCTGGTGCTCTACATCCGCCGCAACGTGCCGGAGAGCCCGGACTGGCAGGCGCGCGGCAAGCGGGCGACGCCGAGTGCCGCCTTCGGCACCATTCTGCGCCGCCATCTGCCGCTCACCATCTATGCCGTGGTGCTGATGACGGCGTTCAATTTCTTCAGCCACGGCACGCAGGATCTCTATCCCAGCGCTTTCCTCGGCGGGCAGCACAAGCTCTCGCACGGCAGCATCGTCTCGATCGCCATCATCTATAACATCGGCGCCATTCTGGGCGGCCTCGCCTTCGGCACGCTGTCGCAGTTCATCGGCCGGCGCGCGGCGATCGTGCTCGCCGCCCTGCTCTCCTTGCCGGTGATCTATCTCTGGGCATTCAGCGTCACCCCGGTCAATCTGGCGCTCGGCGCGTTTCTGATGCAGATCTGCGTGCAAGGCGCGTGGGGCGTGATTCCGGCGCATCTGAACGAGATCTCGCCGCCCGACATCCGCGGAACCTTCCCCGGTGTCACCTATCAGCTCGGCAATCTGCTCGCCGCCGGCAACGCGACCATCCAGTCGATGATCGCCGACCATATGAACCACAATTATAGCTGGGCGCTGGCCGGGGTGGCCGGCACGGTTGCGATCGTGATCGCCATCCTGATCGGCTTCGGGCGCGAGGCGCGCGACATGCGCATGGGGGGCGAGCCGGTGTCGGCTCGCTAGAGCATGATAGCTTTAGTCAGCACCGGCCCGCACCCCCACCCGGCCACCCATTCAGCATACTGTCGTGGGGGTGCGGGCCGGTGCAGACTCGACTTGAACATATCATACGCTAGCAGCCTGCCGGGTTCGGCGGCGGCACAGGAAAAGGAAGAAATGCCAGACGGTCTGTAAGCCGGGTTCTGTCCGTCGCGTCGCCTTGCGGCGCCGCGGCGGGACGGTCATTCCTCTGGGACGCGCCTTGCGGCGCGCCTCGCGCGACCAACCCGGGCGACAGGGCGGGAATGCCCGTGCGTCACGCTGCCTTGCGGCGGCGCCGCCGATCGCCCCTATTCGGTCTTGCTCCCGGTGGGGTTTGCCCTGCCGCCCCCGTTGCCGGGCGCGCGGTGCGCTCTTACCGCACCGTTTCACCCTCTCCCGCAGGGCTTGCGCCGTGCGGGTGGTTTGTTTTCTGTGGCACTGTCCCTGGGGTCGCCCCCGCCGGCCGTTAGCCGGCACCGTATTCCCGTGGAGCCCGGACTTTCCTCCAGCGCTTGCGCGCCAGCGACCGTCCAACCGTCTGGCAACGGAGGTGTGCGCCCGGCCGTGGGCCACGTCAATCCGCCGTCAGGTTTCGATGGTCGGCAGCCTCGCCCCGTTTGCCGCGTCGATCAAGTTGGTCAGTCGATTGTTTCCGCGTAACCCTTGCGCATAGTGACTTCCGGTTGCCGGACCGATAGGCGTAAAGTTATGATGCTTAGGAGAAGCGACTTTCATGGAGCAACCAGGTAGCCAGACAATAGCGCTGTTTGGCATAATCGTTCAGTTTATACTTGCGGTTGTCGGCGTCTGGTATGCCTGGGAAACTCGTCGATTGCGGCAATCTGGAGAAACCCAGATTGCGCTACTGAGGGAACAGGGACAGTCATCGCTAAAGCCGTATATATTTCCTACCATAAGGCTATTTGACAAAGAAAAACGTAAAATAGCTATACAAGAAGATAAAACAATAAGCGACATACAGAAACAAGATAGAATTTCTGATTTAGAAGAAGATGATACGCAGTTTTTATGTTTATTAGAAAACGCTTCTAATAAAATATCTATTGATATATCAGTTTTGATATATGATGCACGAACAAGAAGTTTTCTAAATGCCCGAGGGACAATAGCAATATTACCAGAAAAAGCAGAACAATCTCTAAAAATTACTCTGCCCTACAAGTCAGCCGAAGAAGCTTGGGTTAGGATCATAGAGAGATATGGAATCGTCGCACAGTCAGTAGCTGATGCGCTTGAGATTGAGACAAGATCCTATGCTCTTGTCATCTTCCGGGATATAGAAGGGAGAGTGTATTCAATGCGTCGCAAATTTTCAATTCGAGATGGTCGTGTTAATCATTTAATTAGTGCGCCTTAGATTTAAGTGTCGCC
>DAHXNW010000146.1 GCA_027365195.1 Acetobacteraceae bacterium | reverse complement strand
CGGCGGGAGCCGGCGCCTCGGCCGCTGTCCGCTCCGGCGCCGTCTCGCGCACGCCGATCACCCGGCGGATCGCGTCGAGATAGCGACGGCCATGCACGGAGTCTGGCTCGACATAATTGCCTTCGGCCCATTCGTTCCACGCCTTGAGGAAGATGATCGCCCGTTCCGGTGGGCGCCCCTCGACGATGGCCAGGGCTTTTTCCAGATAGCGCTCGAACAATTCCGGCGTCGCATTCTCGATCACGACGCCGCGCCGGCCGGAGCGCGGGGTGTTGTCCCAGTTCGGCAGCACGGCGGGGAGAAATCGTTCGCTCCTTGGCATGTCGGCGAGCACGCGCGCGACCAAATCGGCATAGTCGAACCGGGACGGGCGGCCATAGCGTTCGGTGAGCCGGCGAAGCTTGCCGCCGAAATCGCGCTCGCGCCAGCGGCGGCGCAGATTGATGCGCGAACGCTGGCCGAACGGTGTCGTATAATCCTGCGGCACCAGCGGTGTGATGGCATCGAAGGCATCGTGGATGGGATTGTCGTAGGGTTTGATGTTTTCCGCGTAGCCGCAGGTGACGGCGACGAAATAGAGGCCCGGCAGCCCGGCCCGTTCGGCGAGTTGCCGCCAATGGGCGATGAAGGCCTCGGGCGCGGGCATGTTCTGCGGCGCATAGACGACGAAAATCGGCTTGCCGTCCACCCGCATGTAGCGGGGATCGCGAAAGGCGCGCAGCGCCCAGGCGAAATGCGCCGCTTCATCCTCCGCCCCCGGGTATTCCTGGTGGATGAGGACGGATTGCGGGCTGCCGTGCCAGACGCCGGTCCAGGTCTCGTTCGCCCAGGCGAGGCAGAACGGCAGGTCCGGCTCGCCGCTCTGCAGCACCTCCTCGAACGGGCGTTCCAGGATGCGCCGGCCATGGCCGAACCAATAGTGCCAGTAGCAGAACCCCTCGACGCCGCAGGATCGCGCCAATTTCGCCTGCGCCGCGCGCGCCTCGGGCAGGCGCAGATCATAGAAGCCCAGATCCGCCGGCAGCTTCGGCTGCCGATGCCCCGGATAGAGCGGCTTCATCTTGGCGACATTGGTCCACTCGGTGAACCCTGGCCCCCACCACGCATCGTTTTCCGGGATCGGATGGAATTGCGGCAGATAGAAGGCGATCACCCGGGCCTTGGCCATGCAGTGCATCCATCCATGACGAGCGGAAGCTTCGCAATCGAAGCTAAACCAGATCGATCAGGCACTGCAACAAAATCGTTAAAATTTAGTTATCCTGCGGCCCGATCAGCTTGTCGAGCGTGATCGGGAAGCGGCGCGCGCGCATGCCGGTCGCGTGCCAGACCGCATTGGCGATCGCGCCCGCCGTGCCGGTGATGCCGATCTCGCCCACCCCCTTGATCCCGAGCGCATTCACATGCGCATCGTGCTCCTCGACCAGAATGGCCTCGATCGAAGGGAGATCGGCGTTCACCGGCACGTGATACTCGCCGAGATTGGCGTTCATCGGCCGGCCGGAACGCGGATCGATCACCGCCTGTTCGTGCAGGGCGAACGAGAGGCCCCAGACCATGCCGCCGTAATACTGGCTTTGCACCATGCGCGGGTTGATGATCCGCCCGGCCGCGAAGGCGCCGACGAGGCGGGTGACGCGGAGCTGTCCGAGGTCGGGATCGACCGTCACCTCGGCGAACACCGCGCCATGCGCGTGCATGGCATAGGCCGCCTGCGCGGCGGGGTCGGTGGCGCTCTTGCCGTGCCCCTCGATGGCCGGAATGCCGGCGCGCGCGAGGATGGCGACGTAGCTCTCGCTCCGGCTCTCATCGTCGCGGCGGAACAGCCGCCCCGCCCGCGCGATCACCCCGGCGTTTCCGGCGCCGTGCAGCGGCGAGCGTTCGTCGCCCATGGCCAGTTCGGCGAGCCGCGCGATCACATCGGCGCCAGCGCCGTGGATCGCCATGCCGGCGGTCGCGGTGTGCGCCGAGCCGCCGGCGATGCCGGCATCGGGCAGGTCGGAGGAGCCGGCGCGGAACTCCACCCGGTCGGGATCGAGCGCGAGGCTGTCGGCGGCGATCTGGCCGAGCGCGGTCCAGGCCCCCTGACCCATGTCCTGCGCGCCGGTCTCCACCACGCCGGTGCCGTCGGCGCGCAGCACCGCGCGCGCTTGCGCCTGAAACATCAGCGCCGGGAAGGTCGCGGTGCCCATGCCCCAGCCGACCAGCATGCCCGCCGCATCGCGCATCTGGCGCGGCGCGAGCGGGCGCTTTGCCCAGCCGAAGCGCTCTGCCCCCTGCGCGTAGCACGCGCGCAGCGCCTTCGAGGAGAACGGCTTGCCGGACATCGGC
The DNA here is from genome assembly GCA_027365195.1 of Acetobacteraceae bacterium. Taxonomy (GTDB): domain Bacteria; phylum Pseudomonadota; class Alphaproteobacteria; order Acetobacterales; family Acetobacteraceae; genus DAHXNW01. Next base: position 5,702 of record DAHXNW010000146.1, on the reverse strand, counting down.
TCCACCTCGGCGTAGTTCTTCAGGCGGAAGGCGAGCGGGTCCATCGCGCAGGCATGCGCCATTTCGTCGATCGCGCTTTCGAGGGCGATGCTGCCGGCCGCCTTGCCGGGCGCGCGCATGAACAGCGGGGTGCCGGTGTCGAGCCGCACCGCTTCATAGGTGGTGGCGATCGCCGGACTCGCATAGAGCGTGTGGGACACGCCGCCGGCCGGCTCGAAGAAATCGTCGTGCTGGCTCGACGCGGTCACGGTATGATGGCCGATGGCGGTGAGCGCGCCGGCGTTATCGGCGCCCAGGCGGAAGCTCTGGCGCGTCGGTGCGCGATGGCCCACCGGGCCGAACATCTGCCCACGCCGCAGCACCAGCTTGACCGGCCGGCCGACCAGGCGGGCGGCCATGATGCCGAGCACCTGCGGCCCGGAGAACACCCCCTTGGAGCCGAAGCCGCCGCCGATATAGGGGCTGCGGATGTGGACCGCGGCCGGCGGAATGCCGAACAGCCCGGCGATGCGCGCCTGCGCCATGGCGAGGCCCTGGCTCGGCGTGTCGATGAAGAGCGTATCGCCCTCCCAGGCGGCGACGATGCCGTGCGGCTCCATCGGGTTGTGGTATTGCGCCGGCGTCTCATATATCGCCTCGAGGCGCCGGGCGGCGCCTGCGAGCCCGGCTTCGACGTCGCCATGATGCGCCTCCGCCGGGTCGGCGACCCCCACCAATGCCGGGGTGAAATGCGCGCCGGCGGGGAAATCGGTGCGGGCCGGCTCGGTTTCGTAACGCGGGGCGAGCAGGACGGCGCCCTCCGTCGCGGCTTCGAGCGTCTCGGCGATCACCACGGCGATCGGCTGATTGGGATAGCGCACCCGGTCGTTCTGCAGCACATCGAGGCGGAACATGAAGGGATGCGTCTTCTCGTCCGGATCCTGCGCGAGCGGCGGCTTGTGCGCCGGCGTCATCACATCGACGACGCCGGGATGCGCCTTCGCGGCGGCGACATCGAGCGCGATGACGCGGCCACGGGCGATGCTGCTCACCGCGAGGACGGCGTGGAGCATGCCGGCGGGGTGGTGATCGGCGGCATAGCGCGCCTGACCGGTGACTTTGAGCGCGCCCTCATGCCGGGTGAGGGATTGGCCGATGTTCGCGCCGTGGCGCAGATGCGCCGACGCTTGGGTGAGCGGCGTCTCAGACATGACGTAGGGCTCCAGTGGCGAAGGGGGAGGCCGGCAGGGCTTGGATGCGCGCGGGCGTGCCGGCGTGGGCCAGGATGAAGGCACGCCGGACGACGCGGCGCGCGAGTTCGATTTTATAGCCATTCGCGCCCGCCGGCCTGGCCTCGGCAAGGGCAGCCTCGGCGGCACGGCGGAAATTCGCCTCGTTCGCCTGCGCGCCGGCCAACAGAGCCTCGGCGGCGTGGGCACGCCAGGGTTTGGCGGCGACACTGCCGAGCGCGAGCCGTGCCTCGACAATCGTCTCGCCGTCGAGCCGCAGGGCGGCGGCGGCGGAGACGATGGCGAAGGCGTAGGAGGTGCGGTCGCGCACCTTCAGATAGCGCGCATGGCCCGCGAACTGCGCCGCGGCACCGGGCAGGCGGACGGCGGTGATCATCTCGCCGGGTGCGAGGTCGCTCTCGCGCTCCGGCGTGTCGCCGGGCAGGCGATGGAAGTGTTCGAGCGGGCATTCGCGCCTGCCCTTTGGCCCCTCGATCTCGACGATGGCGTCGAAGGCGACGAGCGGGACGCAGAAATCGGACGGGTGGGTGGCGATGCAGTGCTCGCTCCAGCCGAGCACCGCCTGCATGCGCGTCTCGCCACCCCGCGCGTCGCAGCCGGCGCCGGGGGTGCGCTTGTTGCAGGCGCTCGCCGCGTCGTAGAAATAGGCGCAGCGCGTGCGTTGCAGCAGATTGCCGCCGGCGGTCGCCGCGTTGCGCAACTGCGCCGAGGCGCCGGCGAGCAGCGCCTCGGCGATGGCCGGAAACCGCCGCGCGAAATCCGCATCATGCGCGAGATCGGCATTGCGGACGAGCGCGCCGATGCGCACGCCGCCATCCGCCAACGGCTCGATCGCATCGAGGCCGGGGATGTGGGTGACATCGACGAGACGGGCGGGGCGCACGAGGTCGCCTTTCATCAGGTCGAGCAGGTTGGTGCCGCCGGCGAGATAGGTCGCACCGGGTTCGGCCGCGAGGGCCACGGCTTCGGCGATTGTCGCGGGCCGCGCATAGTCGAACCTGTTCATGCCGCGTGCGCCCGCCCGGCGTCGGCCATGCTTCGCTGCGCATCCAGCACCGCCGCCGTGATGCCGGCGTAGGCGCCGCAGCGACAGAGATTGCCGCTCATCGCCTCGCGCACCCGCTCCGGGTCGTCGCCGGTCTGCGCTTCGCGGAGCAGCCCGATCGCGCTCATGATCTGCCCCGGCGTGCAATAGCCGCACTGCAACCCGTCATGCGCGATGAAGGCGGCCTGCACCGGATGCAATTGATCGCCCTGCGCCACGCCCTCGATGGTGAGGATATCGGCGCCGTCGTGGCTGATCGCGAGCGCGAGGCAAGAGTTGATCCGGCGACCGTCGAGCAGGATCGTGCAGGCGCCGCACTGCCCACGGTCGCAGCCTTTTTTGGTGCCGGTCAGGTGCAGCCGGTCGCGCAGCAGGTCGAGCAGCGTCACCCGTGGGTCGGCGAGGTCGAGGGTGCGCGCGATGCCGTTCACGGTGAGGGACAGGGAGAGGCTCATGGCGTGCTCCGATCAGAATGGGTGAAACGGTTGCCGCTATGACGCGACATTTCAGCGACGGTTCCCGGGATGATGACGGGTGGGGGTGGGGGCCGGCAGGCCGCCACCTTGATTTGTCCGCCGGATAGGGAGATCGCGACCCGGCTCCATGTTTTTTAGTTTTTTAGGCACCGTGGACCTCCGAACGAAATCGCGTGTCCCGATGCTGACGGTTCTGCTGCGCCCGCTATGGTCGGTCGTGGATACATGGTGCCTACTTGGCGTGATCGCCCGGCTGCACGCCGCTGACCACCGCATCTTCCGCGCCTCGGGCAGGGCGAAGACCTGCCGCCCTACGCCATCGCCACCTCAATCAGCGTACCGGAGATACCGTGATTGACCAGATAGAGAAACCCCACTTCCCGGCACGCCACTCCGCCATGTCGATCAGGCGAATACGGTCAAATGCCGATGCGGTGCGGCCAGGATCGGATGCTGTGAACATGCGAGGAGGATGGCGCGGCAGTCCGGCGGTGTCCGGGCGGGATCGCCTTGGGCTGCGCCGACTCGTGCGCACTTGACGGGATCAATCTAGGCACATTGAATTTTTGCAAGGAGACCTGCCAATTCACTTGGTACCAGTCGGCCACGCTGCATGGCCTTAATCAGGCGCGGCGGGGTGACGACACGCGGCCCGCCGAAGACGCACTGAGCAATCGGCAGCAGGTCATGCCCGCGATGGTTAATCACCCAAGATGGAACGAAGATCTGCGCCCCGACTGTGTAGTTCACACCCACGCGAGTCGCTCCCACGAGTTGAGGGCTGGCCTGTTCCATTGTTTTGGTAACCTTGTCTGCAATTGCCTGCAATATATCGGCCGGTTGGAGACGCAACTGATGCTCGTCTCCCGAAGTGATCCTTACGCCGGGGATGGGTGGAGCGCTGCCATGTTCAAGGAGAAGGGCGAAAAGGTTGAGCGGATCGAGAAGGTAATTTTCAATGCTGTAGCGGCCAATTACATAGACCCTGTCCGAAGCCACGTTCGCGGCATCGCGGTCGATGATTCCAAAAAATGTGCTACTCAGTGGTTCTGCGTCTAGCTTATTCACCCATTTCGTAACGACAGTATACCCGCCGGGTGTCTTCTCTCTGCCGTTACCAGCCGAAGCTGGAATGAAGACTATCGAAGGCGATGGGCGTAGTGCCATTTTGTCACGGCTTGGCCCATGATCCATGAGGATCTCTGCAACTGCCTTGTAGAAGTTCACGTCGTCCGCATCCTCGACCAAACAGAATTTCGTAGTGCGCGAAACGGTCACCAGCCCCGCAGTCAATACCGAGATGATTTCTGGTCGGTGATCGACCCTTTTTACGACGTTGCTGCCACGCTCAAGCGTGAAGACCGAGCCTTCAGGCGCCAGCGCGACGGTTGAGGGCGAGTGCGTCGTCATGATGACCCGAACGCCGTGACGGTTGACGAGTACTTCCGAAATCACATCCAGGAACTGCATCGTCATCGATGGGTGGAGATGGGCGTCCGGTTCGTCGAGCAACAGGAGCTTCGGGAACTGGCCCGCTGTGCCGGCGGAATAAAGCCAGAGCACCAACTGGAGCAGTACCTTCTCGCCGGAAGAAAGCTCGGTAGCGTCGATCTGCGCTCCTGAGCTAAGATCCTCGAGCCGCAGTTTGTATGCATCTATAAGCTTGGTTTTAGTAGGTGAAATGACCTTATATGAAAAACCCGCAATTGCCAGTGCGTCGTTCACGACGTCCCAGGGCGCCGGTCCTAGCGGTTTTCCTCCCTCGTCAAAACCAGGAGTCGCTCGTTCCAGCGCTTCCACTATTTTAAAGCGATGGGCCACGAAGACGCGTGATAAGTTCACAGTGATATCTATGTCGTCGGCCACAAAGTCGGCGCCGGAGGAAAGCTCTGCAAGCTCCTCGGGCGTGGTTTGTTGTAGGTTTCGGCCGCCCAGCCGGCTCGATATCCTACGCGCAGATATCATGGTCTGGATGTCGAGTGGACTTCCTCCGAGTTGCTTGGCGCGATTCAAATCCTGTTTATAAAACTGCATCATAGTTGCCAACGAGGCCGCCGTGCCTCCGGAAAACCGTCCGGCGCTCGGCACAAAGGCGATCTCTTCGGGCTTATAGGTCGAGCCGCTGACCCGAATCTCGACGGGCATCGCTGGGGGCGGCGGTAGGCCAGGCGGGAGCGCCCCGCTGAAATGATAGGCCAGTAGCTCCAGTAGCTGCGTCTTACCCGAGCCATTCTTCCCGGTGAGAATCGCCAACGCGGGGATATCGGCCCACGACAACGTCGTAATCGACTTATATCCTCCGCCAGCGCGCGGAGTGATATCAATTGTCAACGGTCTGATGCCCCCTTCCATTACTACCCCCAAAAACCGATGTACCGCAGATTAAAATTGACCCATGCCGCAGTGAAAGCAACGATTGTATCGCACATTGCCCCCCGATACGGTCACGCCATGCCCGCCCTGTCAGCTTGACCAAAGGCAGCTCAAACCCTGCCCGGGAAAAGTGCTCCTACACCACGTCCGGGGACACGATCGGTGTTCGCGATCAGCGAACACGTAGCGCACATCGGCCATTGGCAGGTTAAGACGGCGCGAGTACGACCTCACCTGGTCGGACGGGGTCTATGCTATCTACGGCGTCAGGCGCGAGGGTTTCGAACTGACGCTGGAGAGTGCCATCGCTCCTTAGCAGACTAAAGCTATCACGCTCCAGTGGCGCGGCTCTGCGCGATCTGCCAGGCGCGTTCGGCGATCTCGCGGAACATCGCGCCGCGTTCCAGGCCGCGCGCGTCGGCGGCGTTGCCATCGAGCGCGCGGCGATACACCCCGGCGATGATCGAGGCGAGGCGGAACATGGCGAAAACGATGGCGAAATCGAGATCCGGCGCCCCCGCCCGCCCGGTGCGGGCGCAATATCGTGCCACGTAATCGGCTTCCGCAGGAATGCCGAGG
>DAHXNW010000136.1 GCA_027365195.1 Acetobacteraceae bacterium | reverse complement strand
GAGCAGGTGTTTTACGGCATCGGCTATGATCTCGGCGCGACGATCACCGGCTTCAATCTGCCGTTCGATCTCTCCCGCCTCGCCATCCGCCACGCCTCGGCGCGCGGCCAGACCATGCGCGGCGGCTTCTCTTTCCAGCTCAGCACCGACAAGCGGCGGCCGCCGGTGCAGGTGAAGCATCTGTCCCGCCGTGCGGCACTGATCCGCTTTGCCGCCAAGCGCGGGCAGCGGACCGGGCGCGGCATGCGCCGGCGGCGGCAGCGCGTGCCTCATAGGCGCGGCTACTTCCTCGACGTAAAAACGCTGGCGGCAGCGCTCACCAGCCAAAGCTTCAGCCTCGCCCACCTCGGCGCCTTCCTCGATCTGCCCGACCGGAAAGCCGCCAGCGACGAACACGGCGGCCCGCTGAGCGAGACCTATCTCGTCTATGCCATGCAGGACGTGCGCGCCACCTGGGCCTGCTGCCATGCGCTCGGCGAGCGCTATGCGCGACACGGCCTCACCGGCACGCCGGCGTATCGCATCTACAGCGAGGCGGGGATCGGCAAAGCCTATCTGAAACAGATGGGCGTCAGACCCTGGCGCGAGACGCGAACGCCGATGCCGCCCGGACTGATCGGGCAGATCATGAGCAGCTATTACGGTGGACGCGCCGAGGTGCGCCTGCGCCGCACTCCGCGCCAGATCGCCTATGGCGATTTTCTCTCGATGTATCCGACCGTCTGCACGCTGATGAACCTCTGGCGCTTCGTCATCGCCGACGGCACGCAGCAGGCCGACGCCACCGCCGAAGCGCGCACGCTCCTTGCCGAGGTCTCGCTCGACCGCTTGCAACGGCCGGCGTTCTGGGGCGGCCTGCCGGTGATCGTGCAGGTCCGGCCGCATGCCGACCTGTTCCCGGTGCGCAGCCGATACGGGCGCGAGCCGGGCTACACCATCGGCCTCAACCACCTGACCAGCGAGCAGCCGCTCTGGTTCACCCTCGCCGATTGCATCGCCGCGACACTGCTCTCCGGCCAGCCGCCCGAGGTGCTCCAGGCCATCCGCTTCACGCCCGGCCCGATGCAGGCTGGCTTGAAGCCGGTCGATATCGCTGGGCAGACGGCGTATCGCATCGATCCGGCGCGGGATGACTTCTACCGCCGGCTGATCGATCTGCGCTCCACCCTCAAGGATCGGATGCGCGGCGCCGACGGCCTCGAACGCGGCCGTCTCGACACCGAGCAGATGGCGCTGAAAATCCTCGCCAACGCCACCAGCTACGGCATCTTCATGGAGTTGAACGCGGAGGAACTGCCCAAGCGCGCAGCCGCCACCTGCTATGGCAGCGATGGCACCGGCAAGCCGGTGATGCTCGATCAGGCCGAGACGCCGGGGCCATTCTTCCACCCGCTGCTAGCCACCCTGATCACCGGCGCCGCCCGGCTGATGCTCGCGATCGGCGAGCATCTGGTGTTGCAGGCCGGCCTCGATTGGGTGTTCTGCGACACCGACAGTCTGGCGATCGCCAAACCCGAAGCGATGGACGAGGCGGCATTCCGGGCCAGCATCGGAACCATCCGGGAGTGGTTCACGCCGCTCAACCCCTATGCCGCGAAAGCGCCGCTGCTCAAGCTGGAGGACGCCAACTTCGCCATCGGGCAGCCGGGGGAACTGGCGCCGCTCTATTGCCTAGCGATCTCGGCCAAACGCTATGTCCTGTTCAACCTCGACCCGCAGGCCCGGCCGATCATCCGCAAAGCCTCGGCGCATGGTCTCGGCCATCTGCTCGCACCCTATACGGACGTCAGCGCACCGCCGGACCTGCCCGCACCGGTCGCGGCCCTCGATGATATGGGCGTCGAACGCTGGCAGCATGACGTCTGGCACCGCATCGTCTCGGCGGCGCTGGACCGGCACCCCAATCAGGTCCAACTCGGCGATCTGCCCGGCTTCAACCGCCCGGCGGTCAGCCGCTACGGCGCCACGACGACAAGCCTCCTACGCTGGTTCAAGACGTTCAACCACGGCAAGCCCTACCGCCAGCAGGTGCGCCCCTTCGGCTTCCTGCTCGCCTTTCAGGCCAAGCAGATGATGGATATGCCGGGCAGCGCACCCGCCCAGGAACTGGCGGAGGGCAAGCGACAGAGATCGGGATCACCACGGGCGAAAAAAGCCGACGACGCGCCGCTTCGACCGCGACACCGGCAAGCCGGTCTCGGCCAAACGTCTCAAAACCTATGCCCAAGCGCTGCTGCGCTACCACCTCCACCCCGAGGTGAAATTCCTTGGCGGCGCCTATGTCGATGCCGGCATCACCCGGCGACGCCATATCCAGGCGAGCGGTATCCACCTGATCGGCAAGGAGGCCAACCGCTGGGAAGAACAATTCTTTCTCGGCCTCGACCCGGACGCTCAGAACGAATACGGCATCGCCAATGCCGATCGAACACAGAAGCTCGAAACCATTCGTAAAGCCGCAGAGGCATGCGGCATGACGACGTTCGCGGCTGCGATA
>DAHXNW010000135.1 GCA_027365195.1 Acetobacteraceae bacterium | reverse complement strand
CATCGCCGCCCTCGATGCGGTGAGCGGCCTGCGCGAAATCCGCGCCTTCGGCGCCGAGACGCGCATGGTTGAGCGCATCGGGCAGCGGCAATCGGCGCTGTTTCGCGCGCAGCGGGCGCTGGCGCGGCATGGCGCGATCACTGCGGCGCTGGCGTTTCTCTGCGCGCAGGCGGCGATCCTCGCCGTGCTGGCAATGTCGGCGTGGCATCCTTCCCATGGCCGATCGGCCAATGCCACGCCAATGGCGGCGATCATCGGCGCATTTCTCGTCGTCGCGGCGTTCGAGGCGATTGGCGGTCTGTCGCGGGCCGGCGCGCTCGCTGGCCATGCGGCGGCGGCGGCGGCGCGGGTGATCGAGACCGCCGAGGGCGCCCCAATACGACCCGATCCGGCGCTGCGCGAACCGGCGATTCCGGCCGCGACCCCCGTCGGCTCGGCGCTGCGCTTCGAGGCGGTGCGATTCCGCTGGCAGGAGGATCGCCCGCTGGTGCTCGACGGGCTGACGCTCGACATTCCGGAAGGCGCGCGCGTCGCCGTGCTCGGCCCCTCGGGCGCCGGCAAATCCACCCTGGCGGCGCTGGCGCTCAAAATCGTCGCCCCGGAGTCCGGTCGGGTGCTGCTCGGCGGCGTCGATCTCGCGAGCCTTCCGGCGGCGATGGTGCGCGCGCGTTTCGCCTGGCTCAGCCAGGCGGCGCATCTGTTCGACGATACCATTCGCGCCAATCTGCTGCTGGCCCGGCCGGAGGCAGATGATGCGGCACTCTGGGCGGCGCTGGAGGCGGCGCAGATCGCCGAGACCGTGCGCGCCCTGCCCGACGGTCTCGACACTTGGGTGGGCGAGGGCGGCGCGCGCTTCTCCGGTGGCGAGGGGCGCCGGCTGGCGCTCGCGCGGGCGCTGCTTTCGCCGGCGCCGGTGCTGATCCTCGACGAGCCTTGTGCCGGGCTAGACGCGCCGACCGAGCGGGCGTTTCTGGCCACGCTGAACACGGCGACCCAGGATGTGGCGATGCAGGGGCGCAGCGTGCTCTTGATCGCCCACCGGCTGACCGGCGTGGAGGTGCTCGACCGTATCTGGCGCCTCTCCGCCGGCCGTGCCGTCGCCGCTGCCGGATGACGGGCGCGATGTTGATCCAGATCAAAGACGGTGCCGCGGCAACTGGTCAGAGTGATAGCGCCTTGGAGGGAAGCGAGTGATGCCGGAACGATGGCTCCGTATAGGCTTTTCTGTCGGCGCGCTGCTCTTCGCTGATTTGGCGCAGGGCTCCGCGCAGACAGCCGATGAAACCGTGACGGGCGGCTCGGCGAGGGATGGGCGGGCGATTTTCCTCAATATCTGCCATACGTGCCATTCGTCCCAACCAGGGGTGAACCGCATCGGCCCAAGCCTCTATGGCGTCGTCGGCCGCAAGGCGGCCTCGTTGCCCGACTATCCCTATTCTGATGTTATGCGCAATTCAGGCTTCGTCTGGACTCCGCAGCAGATCTTCACCTACATCGCCAATCCGCAGCAGGTGCTGCCGGGCGTGAAGATGCACTACGCCGGACTGACCCGGGCGAGCGATCGGCGCGATGTGATCGCCTATCTAGAAACCCTGCACCAACCCTGAACCAGCTGCCCTTAGGCGCTTTCGCCGGCCATTGTCGTCGCGCCATACAGAATGCAGCGCACCGCGAGCATGGCCGCCTCGCCCGTGGCGATGCCCTCCTCGGCGGCAAAGCTCTCCAGCAGGCGCAGCAGGGCTTGGGTCAACGGCGTGAGCAGGCGTGGCTGCAACGCCTGCGGCAGCACGCCGCTGATCGCATCGGCAAACAGTGCGGCGAGCCAGCGCTGGCGCGTGTCGATATCGGCGCGATGGGTTGGGCTCAGAAACCGCGCCGCCTCCAGCAGCACCCGTTGCCCCGCCGCTCCGGCGCCGGCGATCCAGGCCAGATAGGCGCCGGCGAGTGCGGTGAGCCGCGCCTCGGGCGACGCCCCGATCGGCTCGGCGCGCTCCACCTCGGCCAGCAGGTCGAGCAGATGGGTATCCAGCACCGCGTGGAGCAGCATCTCCTTGTCGCGGAAATAGCTGTCGATGTAGCTCCTGGTGACCCCGAGCCGATCGGCCAGCGCTCGCATGGAGGCGCGCTGATAGCCTTCGGCGGCGAATAAAGTGGTGGCCGCATCGCGTAGGCTATTCCACTTTTGAGGGTATTCCATATGACGTTTTGCGCTCATCGAGCGATTCAGCACCAAAAATTTTTTCGTCACAAGTCTTTTCTGCTCTGCCGAATTCGTCATGAGCCGTGCAAACCAAAAATTTAAGAATTTTTGATAGAAAGTCAGTGGTTGAATACACCATTATCGACTAGGCGCGAGGTTGCTGGCTGATCGGCCTCGGACGGTCTGCAATCGGGGGAGGGGTACTTGATACGGCTCGGGCGCATCGCCGCCTATGTCTTCATCACCCAGAGCATGGCGCTGCAGGCATGGATCTATTTCCGCCTCAACGCGACGGTGACGGGCGGACTGTCGGATGCCTCGCTGCTGCTGTCCACGCTCGCGCTCGCGGCCGTGGCGATGACACTTGGCTATGGCATCGCCGAATGCCGCCAGCCGATGCCGTTGGAAGGGCGTTCGCTCTGGCAGCGGGCCGGCCGCATTACCTGGGCCGCCGGCGTGCTGCTCCTCGCGGGCCTCCGGCTGGGGCTGGAGTTCTGGGAGAACCACAACAGCATCGGCCTTGGCGCGCAGATCAGCTACCTCCGGTTTCTCGGCGCGCTGATCGACATCGTCGCGACGCTCTTCATCCTCATCGCGCCGCGCCACACCGCCGCGCAGGCGCTGCAAAGCAGTCGCTCGACCCTCTCCCTGGCCCCCGGCCTCACCACGGCGCAGGCGCTGCAGGCGGCCGGCGCCCCGCCCGGTGCTCTGCGCAAGCTCGGCAAATACGAACTACGGCGCACTCTGGGGCGCGGCGCCATCGGCACGGTCTATGATGGGTGGGATCCGCTGATCGCGCGGCGGGTCGCCATCAAGGTGATCCGTCTGCCGAGCCTCGACGAGCCGGAGGCATCGCCCATGCTGGAGCGTTTCCGCCGTGAGGTGCAGGCGGCCGGGCGGCTCAGCCACCCCAACATCGTCGCGGTGTTCGATTATGGCGAGACCGACGATCTGGCCTATATCGTCATGGAATTCGTCGACGGGCCGACGTTGAAATCCTGGCTCGAAGGTCGCCCGCGCCCGCCGCTCGCCGATACGCTGCGGATCATGGCCGATCTGCTCGCCGGGCTGCAGTACAGCCATCAGAACGGCGTGGTGCATCGCGACATCAAGCCGGCCAACATCATGATCGGAAGCAACGGCCAGGCCAAGATCGCCGATTTCGGCATCGCACGCGTGGAGGAGAGCAGCATGACGCAGACCGGCATGATACTCGGCACGCCGGCCTATATGTCACCCGAGCAGTTCGCCGGCACCACCGTCGATGCGCGCAGCGATGTCTATTCGGCCGGCGTGCTGCTGCATGAACTGCTCACCGGAGAGCGCCTGTTCGCCGGCAGCACCACGGCGGTGATGCACCAGGTGCTGAACACCGCCCCGCCGCCGCCATCAGAGCGCGCCTCCGTCGGTACCGTAGCCCTCGATGCGGTGGTTGCCCGGGCGCTCGCCAAACGCCCGGAGCAACGCTATCCCACCGCCGCAGCCTTTGCCGCCGCATTGCAGGCAGCGGTGCCGGAGAGCGATGTGACGCTGATCGGCACCGGCACCGAAGGCAGTCGAGACTCGATTTAGCCGCGCAGCACCCGCCCCGCGACGGCATCGAGCCGCGCGAGCAGCGCCGGATCACGCGCTTCCGGGGCGGTGATCAGCGCATGATCGAGCGCGTGGTCGCAGCCCGCCGCACAGGCGGTGCGCGGCGCTCCCAGCGCCGGCAGCGCTTCGGCCACCAGCGCGCGCGCATTGGTGGCATTCTGTGTCAGCACGCGGATCACCGCATCGACCGTCACGTGATCGTGCTCGGTATGCCAGCAGTCATAGTCCGTCACCATGGCGACGGTCGCGTAGCAGAGCTCGGCCTCGCGGGCGAGCTTCGCCTCCGGCATGTTGGTCATGCCGATCACGCTGCATCCCCAGCTACGATACAGCAGGCTTTCGGCGCGGGTGGAGAATTGCGGCCCTTCCATCGCCAGATAGGTGCCGCCACGCGTCACCGGCAGGGCGAGGCGCTTTGCTGCCGCCTCCAGCGCATCCCCGAGGCGCGGACAGACCGGATCGGCGAGCGAGACATGCGCCACGCAGCCGGGGCCGAAAAAGCTCTTCTCGCGGGCAAAACTGCGATCGATGAATTGATCGACGATTACGAAATGCCCCGGCGGCAAATCCTCGCGCAGGCTGCCGACGGCGGAGAGGGAGATGATGTCGGTGCAGCCGGCGCGCTTCAACGCATCGATATTGGCGCGATAGTTCAGATGGGTGGGTGAAATCCGATGGCCCCGGCCATGGCGTGGTAAAAAAACGCACCGCACCGCGCCGAGCCGTCCGAACAGCAACTCATCGGACGGCTCGCCCCAGGGTGTGGCGACCTTGCGCCATGTCTTCTCGGTGAGGCCGGCGATATCATAGAGGCCGGAGCCGCCGATGATTCC
>DAHXNW010000095.1 GCA_027365195.1 Acetobacteraceae bacterium | reverse complement strand
GTCGGCGGGGGCGAGCGCGGCGGCATCGCCTTTTACAATGCGCTGCGTCTGGTGAAGCGTCTGGTCAATCTCGGCGATGCCAAATCGCTCGCCTGCCATCCGGCTTCCACGACGCATCGCCAGATGACACCGGCCGAGCAGCGCCGCGCCGGCGTCACCCCGGAGATGATCCGCTTCAGCGTCGGGATCGAGCATGTGGAGGACATCCTCGCCGATCTCGATCAGGCACTGGCGGCGGCGGGCAGCGTCTGACGGCGATGCGGCACGAGATGGAACCGCTAACCATCGGTCTGGTGAACAACATGCCGCCGCCCGCGATGGCGCAGACGGCCGGGCAGTTCGCCACCCTGCTGCGCGCCGGCGCGCGAGGCACGCCGTTCCGGCTGCGGCTGTTTGCCGACGCGCCCTTCCCCTCCCATGAGCCGCTGGAGGCGCTGTGGGACGCGCGCCTCGACGGGCTGATCGTCACCGGGGCGGAGCCGCGCGCGGCGGCGATGGACGCGGAGCCGTTCTGGCCCAGCCTCGCCCGGCTGATCGACTGGGCCGGGACGCATACGATCTCGGCGATTTGGTCCTGTCTGGCGGCGCATGCGGTGGCGCTGCGTCTCGATGGGCTGCACCGCCAGAAGCTCGGGCGCAAGCTGAGCGGTGTGTTCACCTGCGCGCGCGCCGATCCGCATCCGCTGCTCGATGGCATGCCGGCGCACTGGCCGGTGCCGCATTCACGCTACAACGGTCTCGACGAGAGCGAATTGCGCCGGCACGGCTATCACATCCTCGCACACGCGCCACAAGTCGGCGCCGACAGCGTCGCGAAGCCGGCCGGGCGCAGCCTGTTCCTGCTGCTGCAAGGCCATCCGGAATATGCCGCGACGAGCCTGCGCGGCGAATACCGGCGCGACGTGCGACGCTTTCTCGCCGGCGAGCAGCCGTGCTGCCCCGACCCGCCGGAGGGCTATTTCACCGCCGACGTGCTCGCCGAACTGTCCCGCCTGCGCAGGCAGGCCGAACGCGCGCCGAATCCCGCCCTGCTGGCCGGGTTCACCGCCGCGACGGCCGCCCCCCCGCTGCCCGACTGGCATCAGCCGGCGGCGCGCCTCTATGCCAACTGGCTCGCCCTGCTGACGATGCAGAAGGGTGTTGCATCCGTGCACCAAGCGGCGCGCATCGCCTCATGAGCCGCAGCGTGCTCTTTCCCCTGCCCGAGGAACGCCGCGCGCGGGAAGACCGGCTGGGCGCCCTGTTGGATGCCGCCGCCCTGCGCGTGGCCGCCGGGCCGGTGACGCCGGATTTCGACGCGAGCGCCTTCACAACGGCGCTCGCCGGGTTCGATTTCGCGCAGCCGATCGAACTGGACGATCTGCTGGGCTGGACGGTCGAGCAACTCGAGCACGGCCTCGTCCAGATCACCCACCCGCGCTATCTGGGGCTGTTCAACCCGGCGCCGGCGTTTCCCGCGCAATGCGCCGATCGCATCGCGGCGCGCTTCAATCCGCAACTCGCGACCGCCACCACCTCCCCCGCGGCGGTCGCCATCGAGGCGCACGTGATCCGCGCCATGGCGGCCCGCGCCGGGCTCGGGACGCAGGCCGGCGGGCATTTCACCACCGGCGGGTCGGAGGCGAACCAGACCGCGCTGGCCTGTGCGCTGACCCGTGCCGAGCCCGGCTTCGCCACCGGCGGCAGCCGCGCCTTCGCCGGCCAGCCGGTGTTCTATATCTCCAAGGACAGCCATCTCGCCTGGATCAAGCTCGCGCATCTCGCCGGCATCGGCCGCGCCGCCGCAAGGCTGGTGCCGACCGACGGCCAGGGTCGCATGAGCGTCGCGGCACTGGCCGCAGCCCTGGCGGCCGATCGGCGGGCGGGCTGCGCGCCGGTGATGATCGTGGCGACGGCGGGGACGACGAATGCCGGCATGATCGATCCGCTGGCCAGTTGCGCCGCCGTCGCGCGCGGGGCCGGGGTGTGGTTTCACGTCGATGCCGCCTGGGGCGGCGCGGCTATCGTCTCGCCGGCGCTGCGCGGGCTGCTGGACGGCATCGAGCAAGCCGATTCGATCACCATCGACGCGCATAAATTTCTTGCAGCCACAATGGGCTGCGGCATGCTGCTGCTGGCGCGCCCGGCGCAACTCGCCGGGGTGTTCGGCGTCGAGACCAGCTATATGCCCTCGCACGAGCCGGGCGCCGATCCGTATGTGACGAGCGTGCAATGGTCGCGCCGCTTCCTCGGGTTGCGGCTGTTCCTCGCCCTCGGCGCCGCCGGCTGGGCCGGCTATGGCGCGCATGTCGAACGCGCGGTGGCGCTCGCGCGGCTGCTGGCGGCGCGGATGCAGGGGCATGGCTGGAGCCTGCTCAACGACCCGTCGCTCGCCGTGCTCTCCCTGCTGCCGCCCGAGGGATCGGCGCCGGTGCGTGACATCGTGGCGCGGGTGCTCGCCTCGGGCGGCGCCTGGGTCTCGGTCGCGACATTCGAGGGCCGCGCGGTGCTACGCGCCTGCATCACAAATGGCGAGACGACGGCCGCCGACATCGCCGAGGTTGCCGAATTGTTGGAGCGCTGTCGCTGAAGTAATTTTCAGAAACGATCTTTCTGTGCGCGCAACTCGGCAAAGTGCGCCTCGTTGGAGGCGCGCAGGAATGGATTGGCCGCCAGTTCCTCATCGAGCTTTGCCGGCAGCGTCGGCTTGCCGGCCGCGCGCAGGGCCGTGATTGCCGCCGCCCGGGCCTGGAGCGCGGCGTTATGAGGATCGACATGCAGGGCAAAGCGCGCGTTGCTCGTGCTGTATTCATGGCCGCAGCAGATCAGCGTCTCCCCCGGCAGTGCCGCGAGCCGGCGCAGGCTCGCGAACATCTCCATGGCACTCCCCTCCAAGAGCCGCCCACAGCCGAGGCTGAACAGCGTATCGCCGCAGAGCAGGATGCCGTCGGCGGCGAAGCGATAGGCGATATGCCCCCGTGTATGGCCCGGCGTCTCGATCACCTCCGCATGCGCCGATCCAAGGGCTATGTGCTCGCCATCGCGCAGCGCGTGGTCGAGCCGTGGCAGCCGGTGCGCGTCGGCCGCCGCCCCGGCGACGGGACAGCCATAGCGGTCGCGGATCGCGTCGGTCGCCGCGACATGATCGGCATGGTGATGGGTGAGCAGGATGAGGTCGAGCCGGCCGCCGGCGGCCTCGATCGCGGCGACGATGGGCGCCGCCTCGGCCGGATCGACGATGCCGATCGCCCCGCTCGCCGCATCGCGCAGCAGCCAAGCGTAGTTGTCGGACAGGATGGGGATGGGCGTTGCGATCAGGCTCATGAACTGCATGTAGGATCGCCGATCACCGGCGCAAAGCCCCGCGGGCTGTGATAAGACAGGCCATGGCAACCGATACTCCCCTGGCCGCCGATTTCTACGCCACGGCACGCGGCGCGGTGGCGGCACGCATGCTGCGCGCCCGACTCGCGGCCCTGTGGCCGGCGCTCCCCGGCATGGCGGTGCTCGGACTCGGCTACGCCGCGCCCTATCTGCGGCTGTGGCGGGAGGAGGCGCGCTGCATCGCCCTCACCCCCGCCCCGCTCGGCGCCACGCGCTGGCCGGCCGGCAGCGCCAGCCTCACCTGCGTCGGCGAGGAGGATGCGCTGCCGTTCGCCGATCTCAGCTTCGAGCGCGTGCTGCTGGTGCACGGTCTCGAGTCGGCGGAGAACGCGCGGCGTCTGCTGCGCGAAGTGTGGCGCGTGCTGAAAGACGACGGGCAATTGCTGGTGGTGGCGCCGAACCGCATCGGGCTGTGGGCGCATGGCGAGAGCACGCCGTTCGGCCAGGGGCAACCCTATTCGCCCGGGCAGGTCGGGCAGTTGCTGGCGGCCTCGCTGTTTCGCGTCGAGCGGCGCGACACCGCGCTCTATCTGCCGCCGGTCTCGCACCGGCTGCTGCTGCGCGGCGCGCCGGCGTGGGAGGCGGCGGGACGCGCGCTGGCGCCGCGCTTCGCCGGGCTGATCCTGTGCGAGGCGGTGAAGGATGTGTATGCCGCGATCCCCGGCCGCCGGGTGCCACGCCGCCGCCTCGTCCTCGCAAAAGCCGCGTGATGCAAGCGCCGCTGGAGACTGGCGCCGCGATGCAGCGGCTGGGTGCCTCGCTGCGCTTTCTGCGCGCCGAATCGACCGGCGGCCTCGCGCTGATCGCCGCCTCGCTCGCCGCCCTCGCGTGGTCGAACACGCCGGCCGCACCGGCCTACCGGCATCTGCTGCACCGCGCGATCGGCTGGTCCGCCTTCGCGCCGAGCCTGCATTTCTGGATCAACGACGCGCTGATGGCGGTGTTTTTCCTGTTCGTCAGCCTGGAAATCCGCCGGGAGATGACGATCGGCGCGCTCTCGCCGCCCGCGCGCATGATCCTGCCGGGGCTTGCCGCCCTCGGCGGGGTGATCGTGCCGGCGCTGATCTATCTGGCGCTCACCTGGCGCACGCACGGGGCCTGGCGCGGCTGGGCGATCCCGACGGCAACCGACATCGCCTTCTCGCTCGCCGTGCTGCGGGCGCTGCGCGCGCGCGCGCCGCTGGCGCTGCGGGTGTTCCTCACCGCCGTCGCGGTGATCGACGATCTGATCGCCATCGTCATCATCGCGGTGTTCTACGCGAGCCATGTGATGCCGCTGATGCTGGCGCTCGGCGGCGCGATCTGGCTCGGGCTGCTGACGCTGAACCGGGTGTGGCGGCGCGTCGATGTGCTGGCGGGCGGCGTGTGGCTGTGGATCGCGCTCTATCTGCTCGGCGGCGTGGCGATGTGGGTGTGCCTGCTCCGCGCCGGCATCCAGCCGACCCTGGCCGGCGTTGCACTGGCGATGGTGCTGCCGGGCGGGACAGACGGACCGGCGGCGCGGGTGGAGCAGGCGCTGGGCCGGGTGGTGGCGTTGGTGGTGTTGCCGCTGTTCGGCTTCGCCAATGCCGGTCTCTCGCTCGGCCATCTCGCGGGCGGCCATCTGCGCGACCCGATCATCGTCGCCATCGCGTTGGCATTGTTCATCGGCAAGCCAGCCGGCGTCTTGAGTGCCACCCTCGCCGCCCGCGCGCTGCGGCTCGGGCGGCTGCCGGCCGGGCTTTCGCTGCGTCATCTGTACGGTGGCGCGGTGCTCACCGGCATCGGCTTCACCATGAGCCTGTTCATCGGCGATCTCGCCTTCGCCGAGGCCGACGCGGTGAAGCTCGGCGTGCTGAGCGGCTCGATCGCCGCCGCCCTCACCGGCATGGCGGTGCTGCGCGGACTGCCGAATATGGCTTTCCGCGCGATGCTGAAGTAACATTATGTCGTGAGTGGGGGAGGCAGCGGCATGGCGGCACGCGGCGCCGGAAAACCCGCCATGGCGGCGACGCCGGCCGGGATCGACCCGATCGACCGTCGTATCCTGGCGGAATTGCAGGCCGATGGGAGGATCACCAATGTGGAGCTGGCGCGGCGTGCCGGGCTTTCGGCGCCGCCCTGCCTGCGCCGGGTGCGCCGGCTGGAACAGGCCGGCATCGTGCGTGGCTACCACGCCGATACCGACCCGCAGAAACTCGGCTGGGAGATCGTGTTTTTCGCCCTCGTCGGGCTGGACAGCCAGCGCGAGAGCGTGCTCGCCGGCTTCGAGCACCTCATCGCCGGCTGGGCCGAGGTGCGCGAATGCCACATGATCCGTGGCGGCGGCGATTTCCTGCTGCGCCTGGTGGCGCGCGATACCGCGCATGAAAACCAGTTGACGCAGCGCCTGACCGGCGCCGAGCACGTGAGCCGGGTGCAGACGCTGCAAACCATCCGCACCAGCCGCGTGCTCGCCGGCGTGCCGCTGTAGAGCATGATCGCCGCACCCTGCGTCGGCCTGTCGCTTTGGTTGAATTTCAACGCCGCTTCACCGCGTCTCTTTCGCTGTTCTGGCGGCTGCGCTAGAGCATGATCGCTTCAGCCTGCACCTTCCCGCACCCCCACCCGGCCACCCATTCAGCATATTGTCGTGGGTGGCCGGGTGGGGGTGCGGGCCGGGGCAGACCCACCTTGAACATTTCATGCGCTAAGCGAAGAGAATGACGCAAGAGACGCATCTCGAGCCAATCGTGACGGCCCCCGACACCACCGGCGCCGCGCCCGAGCTCAGCATCATCGTGCCCTGCTACAACGAGCGCGCCAATGTCGCGGTGCTGGTCGAGCGACTCGGCGCGGCGCTGGAGGGGCTGCGCTGGGAGGCAGTGTTCGTCGATGACGACAGCCCCGATGGCACCGCCGCCGAGGCGCGCCGGATCGGCAGCCTCGATGGCCGGATCCGCTGCATCCGGCGCATCGGCCGGCGCGGCCTCTCCTCGGCGGTGATCGAGGGCGCGCTCGCCTCC
>DAHXNW010000033.1 GCA_027365195.1 Acetobacteraceae bacterium | reverse complement strand
CGGCGCTGCGCCGGCTGCGCTGCCGCATCGGCGTGATCGCGCAGCAGCACGACCTCATCCTGCCGCTCGCGGTGCATCAGAACGTGATGGCCGGCGCGCTCGGCCGCTGGAGCGGGGTGCGCGCGCTGCGCTATCTGCTCTTCCCGCGCGGCGGCGAACTCGCCGAGGCGGCGGCGGCACTCGCCGATGTCGGCCTCGCGCACAAGCTGCGCGCGCCCACCGCCCTGCTCTCCGGCGGCGAGCAGCAGCGCGTGGCGATCGCGCGTGCCCTGGTGCAGCGCCCGCTGTTGCTGCTCGCCGACGAACCGGTCGCCTCGCTCGATCCCACCACCGCGCGCGCGGTGCTCGATCTGCTCTGCCGGGTGGCGGAGCGGCACGGCATGGCGCTGCTCTGCACATTGCACCAGCCGGAGCTGGCGCAGCGCTATTTCCATCGGGTGATCGAAATCCAGGACGGCATCGCCGCCGAGGAGACCGACGATGCCGTGCTGCGCACCCTGCCGTCGGCGGCCGGGTGATGGGGGCTGGCCTCGCGCTGCTGCGCGCCTTCTTCCCGCCCGATCTCTCATGGCATTACCTGCGTGCGCTCGGCGCGCCGGTGCTCGCCTCGCTCGGCATGGCGGCGGGAGGGTTGCTGCTCGCGCTGCTGGCGAGCCTGCCGCTCGGGCTGGCGAGCGGGCTGCGGCTGCCGGGGAGTGCCGCGGCGCTCGGCGTGCTCGCCGCCCTGCGCGCCATCCCCGATCTCACTCTGGCGATCTTCTGCGTCATTCTGGTCGGTATCGGGCCGGGGGCGGGGATGCTGGCGCTCGCGATCTTTTATGGCGCGGCGATGGCGAAGGTGTTCGGCGAATTGTTCCGCACCGCGCCACCCGGCCCGCTGGAGGCGCTGCGCGCGACCGGCGCGAGCGCCTGGCAGGTGGCGAGCTTCGGCCTGCTCACCCTTAAGCGCGCCGATCTGCTGAGCTACGGGTTCTATGAATTCGAGAGCGCGCTGCGCGCCTCGGTGGTGATCGGCGCGGTCGGCGGCGGCGGGCTTGGGACGGAGATTTTCGGCTCCCTGATGGCGCTCGATTTCCGTCGCACCACCACGCTGATCTTGCTGCTCTTGCTGCTGATCGGCGGCCTCGATGCGATCAGCCCGTGGCTGCGGCGGCATCCGCGCCTGCTGCTGGCGCTACTGCCGGGAGGAGTGCTGGCACTCTGGGCCTATGCGCCCTCCACCGCCTCCTTCGGCCATGCCGCGCGCACCTTTGCCGGCATGCTGCCGCCGGCGCTGCCGTGGGAGGACTGGGCTGGGCTGCCCCGGCTATTCGGCGAGACGCTGTTCATGGCCTTCGCCGGCACCGGCATCGCTCTCCTCGGCGCCCTCCCGCTCGGCCTGCTCGCGGCGCGCGGCCTCGGCCCGGCGGTGCTGGCGATGCCGTTGCGTAGGGGGTTGGAGGCGCTGCGGGCGATCCCCGAACTGGTGTGGGGCCTGTTGCTGATCGCGCTCGCCGGCGTCGGGCCATGGGCGGGGGCGCTGGCGCTCGGGCTGCATTCGCTCGGCGCGCTCGGCCGGTTGTTTGCCGAGACGGTGGAGAATTTGCCGCGCCCACCGCTTGCCGCCTTGGCCGCCACCGGTGCGCCGCCGCTCGCCTATGCCGGCTTCGCCGTGCTGCCGCTCGCCGCCGGGCCGTGGGCGGTGCATGCGTTGTTCCGGCTGGAGTGGAATCTGCGCATGTCCACCGTGCTCGGCCTGATCGGCGCCGGCGGCATCGGCGGTGCGCTGTACGATGCGCAGCAATTATTCTTCTATCATCGCATGCTGGCCTATCTGCTGCTTACCTGGGCGCTGGTCGCCGCCTCCGAACGCCTCGGCGGCGCGCTGCGGCGGCGCTTCGGCTGGTCGGGTCTTCCCGGATGACGGGGCGCGTCTTATCTGACGTGCAGGACAACTGATCGATGAGGAGCATCTCATGGCTGTAGCGACCAAGACGGCGACGAGCTTTCCGGTGCAGCGGGACGATGCCACCTGGCGCGCCGCCCTCAGCCCGGAGGCATTCGCCGTGCTGCGCCAGCACGCGACCGAGCGGCCGCGCAGCAGCCCGCTGAATGCCGAGAAGCGCGCCGGACGGTTCCTCTGCGCCGGCTGCGGGCAGGCGTTGTTCGATGCGAGCACGAAATTCGAGAGCGGCACCGGCTGGCCCAGTTTCTTCGCCCCGCTGCCCGAAGGCATCGGCACGACGCAGGACCGGCGCCTGTTCATGACCCGCACCGAGGTGCATTGCAGCCGCTGTGGCGGCCATCTCGGCCACGTGTTCGAGGACGGACCGGCGCCCACCGGACTGCGCTACTGCATGAACGGAGTCGCGATGCGCTTCGAGCCGGCGGATGGCTGAGGCAGAAATAAGTACTGCACCGGCCCGCACCCCCACCCGGTCACCCACGGCAGTATACTCG
>DAHXNW010000092.1 GCA_027365195.1 Acetobacteraceae bacterium | reverse complement strand
TTATTTCGCCCAGCTCTTGCCGACCGTTGTCTCGACGACGAGCGGCACCGAGAGGCTAGCCGCTGCCTCCATCACTTGCCGTGCAAGTGCTGCGGTGGCGGTGGCTTCCGCCTCCGGCGCTTCCAGCAGCAATTCGTCATGCACCTGCAACAGCATGCGCCCGGCCAGCCCCGCCTCGTGCACTGCTTTGGGCAGGTGGATCATCGCGCGCTTGATGATGTCGGCCGCCCCCCCCTGCAACGGCGCATTGATCGCCTGGCGTTCGGCATAGCCGCGCCGCGCTGGATTGCGGTCGGCGATGCCGGGCACCCAGCACCGCCGACCGAAGGGCGTAAGCACGAAGCCGCGCGCCCGCGCCGTCTCGCGCGTTTGCTCCATATAGCGGCGAATTTCCGGATAGCGCGCGAAATACGCCTCGATATAGGCGCGCGCCTCGCCCGGCTCGATGCCGAGCTGGCGTGCGAGGCCGAAGGCGCTGATGCCATAGATGATGCCGAAATTGATTGCTTTGGCGCGCCGGCGGGTGAGCGCACTCATCCCCTGCATCGGCACGCCGAACACTTCGCTCGCGGTGCGCGCGTGGATATCCTCGCCGCGCGCAAAGCTCTCGCGCAGAGCTGCGATGTCGGCGACATGCGCGAGCAGGCGGAGCTCGATCTGCGAATAATCCGCGCTGATCAGCAGCTTCCCGGGGGCTGCGATGAAGGCGCTGCGGATGCGCCCACCCTCTTCGGTGCGGATCGGGATGTTCTGCAGATTGGGGTCGGTGGAAGAGAGCCGGCCGGTGCTGGTGCCGGCCATCGCGAAGCTGGTATGCACCCGCCCGGTTTCCGCGTCCGCCTGTTCGACCAGCGCATCGGCATAGGTCGATTTCAATTTCGCCAGTTGCCGCCAAGCGAGAATCTGTGCCGGCAATTCGTGTCCGGCATCGGCGAGGCTTTGCAGAACCTGTGCATCGGTACCCCAGGCGCCGGTCTTCATCCGCTTGCCGCCGGGCAAAGCGAGACGCTCGAACAGGATCTCGCCCAGTTGCTTCGGGCTGCCGAGGTTGAAGCTCTCGCCGGCGAGGCGGTGGATATCGGCCTCCATCACCGCCATGCGCGTGGCGAAATCGGCCGAAAGCCGGCGTAGTTCCGCCGCGTCCACCTGCACGCCGGCGCGCTCCATGTCGATCAGCACGCCGATCAGCCGCCGCTCGATCTGCTCATAGAGGGCGAGGGCGTGGTTGGTGCGCAGCGTCGGGCGCAGGGCGTGCCAGAGACGCAGCGTGACATCGGCATCCTCGGCGGCATAGGCGGTCGCGCGGTCGAGCGGCACGGCGGCGAAACTCAGCCGCGCCCGTCCGGTACCGGTCGCCTCGTCATAGGTGATCGGCTGATGGCCGAGATGCAGGCGGGCGAGTTCGTCCATGCCGTGGCCGTGCGCGCCGGCCTCCTGCGCGTAGGAGATCAGCATCGTGTCATCCACCGGGCCGACCGCTGGTGCGCCGGCACCGGCCAGGACGTGCAGATCGAATTTTGCGTTGTGCAGCACTTTCAGCGTGCCGGCATCGCTCAGCAGAGGCGCAAGGGTCGCCAGCGCCACCTCGGGGGCTAGTTGCTCGCCCGCCTCGTGGCGCAGCGGCACGTAGCAGGCCCGCCCCGGTGCGACCGCCAGGGAGAAGCCGATCAGCCGCGCCCGCAGGGCATCGAGGCCGTCGGTTTCGGTATCGAGCGCCACCACGCCGGCTTCCCGTGCCTCGGCGATCCAAGCCTCCAGCGCGGCGAGGCTGCTCACGCACGCGTATGGGCCGAAGGCCGTCTCGCCGGCGGCCGCTGCCGCGGGTTCCGGTGCGCCGGATGTCGCGGCCGTTGCGGCGGGTGGCGCGTCGAGACCAAGACGGGTGAGCGTGCTGCGAAATCCTTGCTGCGCGAGCCAGGCCGCGAGCCGCCCCGGTTCCGGCTCGCGCAGGCGCAGCGCGTCGAGCGGCTGCGGCAGCGGCGCATCCTCGCGCAAGGTCACGAGCACGCGCGAGAGCCGTGCCGAAGCGGCGTGTTCGATCAGCGCATCGCGCCGTTTCGACGGCTTCATCGCCGGTGCGGCGGCGAGGATCGCCTCCAGATCGCCATGCTCGCCGATCAACTGCGCCGCGCCCTTGGGGCCGATGCCGGGCACGCCGGGGATATTGTCCACCGCGTCGCCGATCAGCGCCTGCGCCTCGATCAGCTTTTCCGGCGGCACGCCGAATTTCTCCATCACCTCGGCCGGGCCGATGATCTTCTGCTTGATCGGATCCTGCATCACCACGCCGGGGCGAATGAGCTGCATCAGATCCTTGTCCGACGAGACGATGACGACCTCGCCCGCCGCCTCGTTCATCGCGCGCGCATAGCTCGCGATCAGATCGTCGGCCTCCCAGTCGGCGAGTTCGATGGCCGGCACGTCGAACGCCGCCGTCGCCTCGCGCACCAGGGCGAATTGCGGCACCAGTTCGGCCGGCGGCTCCGGCCGCTGCGCCTTGTAATCGGCATAGAGGCGGTTACGGAAGGTGAGGCGCCCGGCATCGAAAATCACCGCAAGATGGGTGCCTGCGTGGTCGCGCAGCAGCCGCGCCAGCATGTTGGTGAAGCCGAAGACCGCATTCACCGGCACGCCATCAGGCCGCGTCATCGGCGGCAGGGCGTGGAAGGCGCGGAAGATGAAGCCGGAGCCGTCGATGAGGATCAGCCGAGCCGGCGAAGGGTGTGGCGCCGGCGCCACCTCAATGCGCCGGAGCGGCGCTGACGCCCTCGGCAAGACGGAACAGCCGCGAGCAATACGGACAGGCGATCTCGCGCGCGACGATGCGCAGGAAGACGCGCGGATGGCCAAGCGCCCCGCCGCCGCCATCGCAGGCGGCGATCGGGCTTTTCACGATGAAGGTCTCGGGGGGAGGGGGGGAAGCACCGTCCGGCATGATGGTCTCTCTGGTGTGATGTGGCAGGGAATGATAGCCCTCTTCATCGAGCGTTCAAACCTTGCTGCCGGGTGCCGATGATCAACCGCCGCGATCTGACCCTTCTGGCCACCGCCCTGCTGGCCGGCGGCTGCACCCTCGCCACGCGCGCCGCACCCTTGCCCCCCTCGGCGCCGGGGCCGATCGACGGCTGGTTCACCCTGCGCGATGGCACGAGGCTGCCCTATCGCAGTTGGCTGCCTGCTGCATCGAAGCCCTGGGCGGTGATGCTGGCGCTGCACGGCTTTAATGACAGCCGTGACGCCTTCGAGATTTCGGCGCCGGTATTCCAGCAGGCCGGCATCGCGGTGTTCGCGCCGGATCAACGCGGCTTCGGCGATGCGCCGGGGCGCGGCGGCTGGGCCGGCGCCGATGTGATGGTGGCCGATGCCGCCGACATGGCGCGCCAGTTGCAGGCACGCTTTGCCGCAAGCCGGCTGTTTCTCTGCGGCGAGAGCCTGGGGGGCGCGGTCCTGCTGCGCCTTGGCGCAATGCCGGACGCACCGCCGGTTGCCGGCTATGTGCTCGCGGCACCCGCCGTGTGGGGGCGGGCGGAGATGAACGTAGTGCTGCGCGGCTCGCTCTGGCTCGCCAACCACATCGCTCCCGGCATGGCGCTTTCGGGCAGCTCGGCGGGGGTGATCGCGAGCGACAACCGCGCCGCGCTGATCCGTCTGTCGAGCGATCCGCTCACCCTGCGCCGCACCCGGGTGGCGACGATCGCCGGGCTCGTTTCGCTGATGGATGGCGCGCTGGCGGCCTCGGCCGGTTTCCACGCCCCGGCGCTGCTGCTCTATGGCGGCAAGGATCAGTTGGTGCCACCGCATGCGACGCGCGCCGCCTGGCGCCGTCTGCCCGGCGTGACCGACCGGCGGGTGCGGCTCGCCTATTATCCGCAGGGCTATCACCTGCTGCTGCGCGACCATGACCGCGCGGCGCCGCTCGGCGACATCATCGCCTGGATGCACGATCCCAACGCGGCGCTGCCCTCCGGCGCCGGGGCGGCGGCGCGGGCGTGGCTCGCGCGCGGCGGCAAGCCGGCCTGAATCGCTTGGCCGCCCCGCCGTCTCCGCAGAAAATCCTGCAGATCACCAATGTGGATTTCTCGCTGCGCCATTTTCTGCTGCCGCTGATGCGTGGCGCGCGGGCGCGCGGGCATGAGGTGATCGGCGTCGCCGCCGAGGGGCCGCTGCTGGAGGTTGCGCGGGCCGAGGGGTTTCGCGTCCTCGCGCTGCCGCTGGCGCGCAGCCTCTCGCCGCTCGCGCAATGGCGGGCGTTTCGCGCCCTCCGCGCCCTGCTGCGTGAAGAGCGGCCCGATCTGGTGCATGGCCATATGCCGATCAGCGGCTTCCTCGCGCGGCTGGCGGCGCGGCTCGAAGGTGTGCCGCGCGTTGCCTATACCTGCCACGGGTTCCTGTTCAACCAGCCGGCGCCCTGGCCGCGCCGGGCGCTCGCCTTCGTGGTCGAATTCATCGGCGGGCGGCTGACCGATGTGTTCCTCACCGTCTCCACCGAGGAGGCGGCGGACGCGCGCCGGCTCTCTATCGCGCGCCGGGCGCAGGCGGTGGGCAACGGGCGCGATCCGGCGCGGTTTCGCCCCGACCCGTTGGCGCGGGCGCGGCTGCGCGCGGCCCTCGGCGTGCCGGAGCGGCGCGTCGTCGTGTGCGTGGTCTCCCGCCTGGTCCGCCACAAGGGCCATCCCGAGTTGCTCGCCGCGATGCGCGCGGTGCCGGAGGCCGAACTCTGGGTGGTCGGCGAACGCCTGCCCTCCGATCACGGCGCCGACCTGGAGCCGGCCTTCGCCGCCGCCGGCCTTGGCGCGCGGCTGCGCCGGCTCGGCTATCGGGAGGATGTTCCGGCGATTCTGGCCGCCGCCGACATCTTCGCCCTGCCGAGCCATTTCGAGGGTCTGCCGATGTCGGTGATCGAGGCGATGCTGTGCGGCCTGCCGGTGGTGGCGACTGCCATCCGGGGGCCGCGCGAGCAGGTGGTGGACAGCGAGACCGGCTTTCTGGTGCCGCCCCGCAGCGTGGCACCCCTCGCCGCCGCGCTGCGCAGGCTCGCGACCGACGCATCGCTGCGCCACCGCATGGGTGAGGCGGGCCGCGCGCGCGCCATCGCACTCTATGATGAGGCGCGGGTGGTCGCGCGTACGCTCGACGCGTTGGGGTTGTAGCGCCGGCACGGCCCGCGCGCCGCGCTTCACGCGCACCACGTTCTGGTCTATGCCGCAGTGCAGCATCCAAGCGGGAGTTTTGCGATGTCCGATATCCTGCCGATCCGCCGCGCCCTGATCTCGGTCTCCGACAAGCACGGGCTGCATGAATTGGCCGCAGCACTGGCCGGGCGCGGGGTGGAAATTCTCTCCACCGGCGGCTCGGCGCAGGCGTTGCGCGAGGCCGGCATCGCGGTGATCGAGGTTTCGGCATATACCGGTTTTCCGGAAATTCTCGGCGGGCGGGTGAAAACCCTGGTGCCGCAGATCCACGGCGGTCTGCTCGGCCGGCGCGACGACCCGGTGCATCTGGCCGAGATGGCGGCGCATGCGATCGCGCCGATCGATCTGCTGGTGGTCAATCTCTACCCGTTCGAGGCGACGCTGGCGCGCGGCGCCGCGCCCGCCGCCTGCATCGAGATGATCGACATCGGCGGCCCGGCGCTGATCCGGGCGGCGGCAAAGAACCATGATTTCGTCGCCGTGCTCACCGAACCCACGCAATACGCCGGCATTCTGGCCGAGATCGAAGCAACCGGCGGTCTGTGCCAGGCGACACGGCGCGCCCTTGCCGGTGCGGCCTACGCCCGCACGGCGGCCTATGACGCGGCGATCGCCGGCTGGTTCGCCGAGGGAGAGGCATTCCCGCCCCGCTTCACCCTTGCCGGCGAGCGGCGGGAGGTGCTGCGCTATGGTGAAAACCCGCACCAGCGCGCGGCGTTCTATGCGAGCGGCGCGCGCCCCGGTGTGGCAACCGCCCGGCAGGTGCAGGGCAAGGCGCTCTCCTACAACAATCTCGCCGACACCGATGCGGCGTTCGAGTGTGTCGCCGAGTTCGAGCGGCCGAGCGTGGCGATCGTCAAGCACGCCAACCCCTGTGGCGTCGCCAGTGCGCCCCACCTCGCCGATGCCTGGGCGCTGGCGCTGCGCTGCGATCCGACCTCCGCCTATGGTGGGATCGTCGCCTGCAACCGCACGCTCGATGGCGAGACCGCTGAGCGGATCGGCGCGATCTTCACCGAGGTGATCGTCGCCCCCGATGCCGATGCGGCGGCCATCGCGGTGCTCGCGCGCAAGAAGAACCTGCGCCTGCTGCTCACCGGCGGCCTGCCCGACCCGGCGGCACCCGGCCTCGCCTGGCGCAGCCTCGCCGGCGGCTTTCTGCTGCAGAGTCGTGATGCCGGCCGGGTGGCGCGCGCCGATCTGCGCTGTGTCACCCGGCGCGCGCCGAGCGAGGCGGAGATCGACGATCTGCTGTTCGCCTTCCGCGTCTGCAAGCATGTCAAATCCAACGCCATCGTCTATGCCAGCGGCGGCGCCACCATCGGGATCGGCGCCGGGCAGATGAGCCGGGTGGACAGTGTGCGCATCGCCGCGTGGAAAAGCGCCGAGGCGGCGCGCGCGGCGGGCATCGAGGCACCGCTCACGCGGGGCAGCGTGGTCGCTTCAGACGCCTTCTTCCCCTTCGCCGATGGCTTGCAGGCGGCCATCGAGGCAGGCGCCACGGCGGTGATCCAGCCCGGCGGTTCGCTGCGCGACGCCGAAGTGATCGCCGCCGCCGACGCCGCCGGCATTGCCATGGTGTTCACCGGCATGCGGCATTTCCGGCATTAGAGCATGATCGCTCGAGTCTCTGCACCGGCCCGCGCCCCCACTTGGCCATCCGCGACATTATACTGAATGGGCGGCCGGATGGGGGTGCGGGCCGGTGCAGAGACTCGAGCGAAATTCTCCTAATGCGCCATGGGCGTGAGCGCGCGCCAATGCGCGACGTTGCGGTTATGGGTTTCGAGATCGCGCGCGAACACATGGCCGCCGCTGCCGTCGGCGACGAAATAGAGGTCGTCCGACGCCGCCGGCTGCGTCGCCGCGCGCAGCGAATCGAGGCCGGGGCTGGCGATCGGGGCGGGCGGCAGGCCGGCGACGCGATAGGTGTTGTAGGGGGTGGCGCTGGCCAGATCGGCGCGGCTGATCGGGCGGTCGAGCCGGCCGAGGCCGCCGCTCGCTGCATAGGCGACGGTTGCGTCCGATTGCAGCTTCATGCCGAGCCGTAGCCGGTTGGCGAACACCGCGGCGACATGCGCGCGCTCCTCCGGCCGCGCCGTCTCGCGCTCGACGATGCTGGCCAGGATCAGCGCCTGCGCCGGCGAGGCGAGCGGCAGGGCGGGGGCGCGCGTTGCCCAATCCTCGGCCAAAGCCCGCCGCATCGCCGCCTCGGCGCGTGCCAACAAGGCGGCTCGCGTCGTGCCACGCTCATAGTCATAGGTCTGCGGCAGCACGGAGCCCTCCGGCGGCAGCACGTCCGCCCCGGCCAGCGCCTCGGCATGATCGAGCAGGAGGGCGATCTGCGCCGCCGTCAGCCCTTCGGGGATGGTCAGCCGATGCTGCACCGGCCTGGCGTCGCGCAGGATGGCGAGCACCTCGGCGAGGCTCGCGTGCGCCGGGAAGGCGAATTCGCCGGCGCGCGGATGGGTATCGCTCGCCCGCAGCGCCAGGGCGAAGGCCCAGGGTTGCGTCCAGGGCCGCGCGAGCAGCCCGGCGGCTGCCAGCGCGGGCGCGAGCCGCGCCGCCGGGCCGCCGCGCGGCAGCACCACCGCGCGCGGCGCCGGCAGCGGTCCGGGTTGACGGTACAGCACGCGTGCCAGGATCGAGACGCCGGCGAGCAGCAGCGCCGCCAGTATCGGGCCGGCGAGGAGCAGCCGGCGTATCAGGGGGCGGCGCGAAAAATGATGCTGGCGTTGGTGCCGCCGAAGCCGAAGCTGTTGGACAGCGCGGCGCGAATCGGCCGGCGCTGTGCCTCATGGGCGACGCGGTCGATCACGCTCGCCCGGCTCGGATGATCGAGATTGAGCGTCGGCGGGGCGATGCCGTCGCGCAGGGCGAGGATGGAAAACACCGCTTCGACCGCCCCGGCGGCGCCGAGCAGATGGCCGGTCGCCGATTTGGTGGAAGACATCGCAAGCCCGCGCGCGGCCCCGCCGAACACCTGCTCCACCGCTTCCAGTTCCAGATCGTCGCCGAGCGGCGTCGAAGTGCCATGGGCATTGACATACTGGATGTCGGCCGGGCTGATGCCGCCGTTGCGAAAGGCCGCCCGCATGGCGCGCACGGCACCCTCATGCCCATCGGCCGGGGCGGTGATGTGATGCGCGTCGCCGGAGAGGCCATAGCCGCCGATTTCGGCGTAGATCTGCGCGCCGCGCCGGCGGGCGTGTTCATATGCTTCCAACACCACCACCCCGGCGCCCTCGCCCATGACGAAGCCGTCGCGGTCGCGGTCCCACGGGCGCGAGGCGCGGGTGGGGGTGTCGTTGAAGGCAGTCGAGAGGGCGCGCGAAGCGGCAAAGCCGCCGACGCCGAGTGCGCATACAGCGGCCTCGGCGCCGCCGGCGACCATCACATCGGCATCGCCGAGCATGATCAGCCGTGCCGCATCGCCGATCGCATGCACGCCGGTGGCGCAGGCGGTGACGGCCGAGTGATTAGGCCCCTTCAACCCGTATTTGATCGAGACATGGCCAGAGGCGAGGTTGATCAGCGCCGAGGGGATGAAGAACGGCGAGAGCCGCCGTACCCGCCCCTCATGCACCATCACGGAGGCCTCATAGATCGCCTGCAATCCGCCGATGCCGGAGCCGATCATCACGCCGCTGGCGCAGCGATCCGCCTCGGTCTGCGGCAGCCAGCCGGAATCTTCCATCGCCTCGGTCGCGGCGACCACGGCGAGATGGATGAAGCGATCCATCTTTTTCTGGTCCTTGACCGGGATCCACTCATTGAGGTCAAGGCCGCCGGTCGCGCGTTGGCCGGCCGGAACCTGGCCCGCGACCTTCACCGGCAGATCGGCGGGATCGAAGACGGTGATCGGGCCGATGCCCGAGTCGCCGCCGATCAAACGCCGCCAGACGTGCTGCACGCCGACGCCGAGCGGGCAGGCGATGCCCATGCCGGTCACCACCACCCGCCGTGTCTGCATCATCCCCAGCACCTCCCGCTCGCGAACGCGCGGCGTTCAGGCCGCTTTCTGCTTCTCGATATAGTCGATCGCATCCTTGACGGTGGCGATCTTCTCGGCCGCATCCTCGGGGATTTCCACCGAGAAGGCTTCCTCGAAAGCCATCACCAGTTCGACCGTATCGAGGCTGTCCGCCCCCAGATCGTCGATGAACGACGCCTCGGGCGTGACTTTGCTCTCCTCCACGCCCAGATGTTCCACCACGATCTTTTTTACCTTATCGGCGATCTCGCTCATCAGTCCGGTCTCTCCTGCTTGCCGGTTAGTGTTCCCGTCTCGTCCGCTGCGTAGAATTCCGGCAAGGCGCGAAGCCTTCCCATGTTGCCGTCCGCCGATCCGCCCGTTCAGGGCCGGTTACACCAAACACCGCGCGCTTAGCATGGTTTATCGGCGGAGGCCAACCGGTGCAGGGATGTATTGTGTGGAAAGCCTGCCCCCGGCCCGCTCCCCCACGGCAGTATACGCGCATGGGTGGCCGGGTGGGGGTGCGGGCCGGGGCAGGCTTTCACGCCTATCCCTCCCTCGGCAGCAGCAAAGCGACCACCGCCTGCGCCGCGATCCCCTCGCCGCGCCCGGTGAAGCCGAGCCGCTCGGTGGTCGTCGCCTTCACCGACACGCGCGCCGCCGGCACCGCGAGCAGGGCGGCGAGGCGGGCGATCATCGCCGGCGCGTGCGGGGTGATCTTCGGACTCTCGCAGATCAGCGTGACATCCGCATTCAGCAGCACCCCGCCTCGCGCGGCGATGCGGCTTGCGGCGTGGCGCAGGAACTGCGCGCTGTCGGCGTCGCGCCAGGCGGCCTCCGTGGGGGGGAAATGCCGGCCGATATCGCCCTCCGCGAGGGCGCCGTAGATCGCATCGCACAGCGCGTGGAGGCCCACATCGGCGTCGGAATGGCCGGCGAGGCCGCGCGGATGGGCGATCTCGACGCCACAGAGCCATAATGGCCGCCCCGCCGCGAAGGCGTGCACATCGAAGCCGCTGCCGACGCGCGGCAGCCAAGCGGGCAGATCGGGGGGAAGGGCGGCCATGGTCTCCTCGAATCCGGTCAGTGTGTCGGCTCTGCGACGCAGAGTTGCCGCAGAGCGATTGCGCGTCAACAGACTCCCGGCTAGTTTGCCCAAATGATGGGCAACAGCATGACAATCGATCTGCATCCGCCACCGATTCCGACGGCCTTGCCCCCGATCGACCTTGGCGGCGGGGTGAGCATCGCCACACCGGTGATTCTGGCGCCGATGTCGGGTGTCACCGATGCACCGTTCCGCCGTCTGGCGCGCCGGCTCGACTGCGGCATGGTGGTCTCCGAAATGATCGCCTCCTGGGCGATGATCCGCGAAAATCGCAACACCCGCCGCATGGCGCAGGCCGCCGGTGCGGCGCAGCCGGGCAGCCCGCAGGCGGTGCAGCTCGCCGGCTGCGACCCGGCGGCGATGGCGGAGGCGGCGCGGCTCGCGGTCGATCTCGGCGCCGAGCTGATCGACATCAATTTCGGCTGTCCGGTGAAGAAAGTCGCCATCGGCCAGACCGCCGGCTCCGCCCTGATGCGCGACGAGGCGCAGGCGGCGCGCATTCTCGCGGCGACGGTGCGTGCCGTAGCAGTGCCGGTGAGCCTCAAGATGCGCACCGGCTGGGATCACGCCAATCGCAACGCGCCGGCGCTCGCGCGCATCGCCGAGGCATCCGGCATCCGCATGGTGAGCGTGCACGGGCGCACCCGGCAGCAATTCTACACCGGCAGCGCCGATTGGGCGTTCATTGCCGAGGTGAAGCAGGCGGTGCGTATTCCGGTGATCGTCAATGGCGACATCCGCACCGCAGACGATGCCGCGCGCGCGCTCGCCTGCTCGGGCGCCGATGGCGTGATGATCGGGCGTGGCTGCTACGGGCGGCCGTGGTTTCCCGCCGAGGTGGCGGCGGCGCTGCGTGGCAACGTTCGTCCGGCGCCCTCACTCGCGACCCAGAAAGCCATATTATTGGAGCATTACGACGCGATGCTGACGCATTATGGCGCCGAGCCCGGCCTGCGCCTCGCACGCAAGCATCTGGCTTGGTACACCGCCGGCCTGCCCAGTTCGGCGGAATTCCGCGCCCGGGTGAATCAGCTCACCGAAGTGGCCGCGGTGCGCGCGCTGCTCGATCGCTTCTACGATCCGTTGATAGACCGGCCTCTGATCGATGCGCCCCTGGCCGAACGGGCGGCCGCATGACGCGCGCCGCCACCATCGCCTTGTTGAGCCGCAGCCCGGCGCCGGAGAGTGCTGCCCTGCTCGCCGCCCTGCCGGTGCCGGTGGTGCTGCTCGATGGCGAGGATGGGTTTCGCCATGCCAATCCGGCCGCCGAGCAGTTCTTCGGCCTCTCCAGCAGCCAGTTGATGCAGATGCGCCTGCAGGATCTGGTGCCGGCGGACAATCCGGTGTTCCTGCTGATCGACCAGGCGCGCCACAGCCTGATCACCATCGCCGACCACGAACTCACCCTGGAGGGGCCTCGGCTGCACAAGCCGGGCATCACCGTGCAGGCAACCCCGCTGCCGGAGGAGCGCGGCGCCGTGCTGCTGGTGCTGCAGGATGCCTCGGCGGCGCGTGCGCTGGATCGGCGGATGAATTTCCGCGGCGCCGCGCGCAGCCTGACCGGCATGGCGGCGATCCTCGCGCATGAGGTGAAGAACCCGCTCTCGGGCATTCGCGGTGCGGCGCAACTGCTGGAGGCGAGCGTGCCGGAGGCGGACCGTGAACTCGCCGTGCTGATCCGCGACGAGGCCGACCGCATCCGCGCCCTGATCGATCGGATGGAGGATTTCGGCGAGAAGCCGATCGAGCGCAGCGGCGTCAACATCCATCGCGTGCTGGAGCACGTCCGCCGGCTGGCACAGAAGGGGTTTGCGCCGCACATCCGCTTCAACGAACTCTATGATCCCTCGCTGCCGCATGTCTGGGGCAATCGCGACCAATTGGTGCAGGTGTTGCTCAATCTAGTGAAGAACGCCGCCGAGGCGATCACCGGCCTCGAGCACGACAGCAATGGCGAGATCACCCTGACCACCGCCTATCAGCACGGCATGCGCCTCGCCGTGCCTGGCTCGGCGGCACGCATCCATCTGCCGCTGGTGGTCAGCGTGCGCGACAACGGGCCGGGGATCGCCGAGGACATGCTGGCGCATCTGTTCGAGCCTTTCGTCACCACCAAGCCGGCCGGCAGCGGCCTCGGCCTGCCGCTGGTCGCCAAGATCATCGGCGATCACGGCGGGCTGATCGAAGTGGACAGCCGCCCCGGCCGCACCGAATTCCGCCTGCATCTGCCGATGCTGGCGGATGGCGGCTGAGTATGTCGGCCGCCTGCGCCGGCCCGCGCCCCCACCCGGAGACCGTGCGATGACCCCGCCCACCGTTCTGATCGCCGATGACGACCGCTCGATCCGTACCGTGCTCACCCAGGCGCTCGGGCGCTCGGGCTATCAGGTGCGCAGCACCTCGCACGCCGCGACGCTGTGGCGCTGGGTGGAGGATGGCGAGGGCGATCTGGTGATCACCGACGTGGTGATGCCCGACGAGAACGGCCTCGATCTGATCCAGCGCATCAAGCGCCTGCGCCCGGAGTTGCGGGTGGTGGTGATGAGCGCGCAATCCACCCTGCTCACCGCGGTGAAGGCGACCCAGCGCGGCGCCTTCGAGTATCTCGCCAAACCGTTCGATCTGAAGGAACTGCTCTCGGTGGTGGCGCGCGCGCTGCTCGCCCGCCCGCCGATCGCCGATCTGCCGGTGGTCGGCCCACGCGAAGCGGAGGAGCGTCTGCCGCTGATCGGGCGCAGCCCGGCGATGCAGGAGATTTATCGCAGCATCGCGCGCCTCACCACGACCGACCTCACGGTGATGATCAACGGCGAGAGCGGCACCGGCAAGGAATTGGTGGCGCGCGCCCTGCACGATTACGGCAAGCGGCGCGGGGCGGCGTTCGTCGCCGTCAACATGGCGGCGATCCCGCGCGAGCTGATCGAGAGCGAGCTATTCGGCCATGAGCGCGGCGCCTTCACCGGCGCCACCAACCGCAGCGCCGGGCGCTTCGAGCAGGCTTCCGGCGGCACGCTGTTCCTCGACGAGATTGGCGACATGCCGCCCGAGGCGCAGACGCGCCTGCTGCGCGTGCTGCAGGAGGGCGAGTTCACCAGCGTGGGCGGCCGCCAGCCGGTGCGCGCCAATGTGCGCATCGTCGCCGCCACCCATCGCGATCTGCGCCAGGCGATCCGCCAGGGGCAGTTCCGCGAGGATCTGTTCTACCGGCTCAACGTGGTGCCCATCCGCCTGCCGCCGCTGCGCGAGCGCAGCGAGGACATCGCCGAATTGGCGCGCCATTTCCTCGCCCGCGCGGTGGAGGCCGGGCTGCCGGCCAAAACGCTCGACGCTGGCGCGATCGAGGCGCTCGGCGGCCATCGCTGGCCGGGCAATGTGCGCGAGCTGGAAAACCTGATGCGCCGGCTCGCCGCCCTCTATCCGCAGGAGACGATCACCGCCGAGGTGATCGCGGTGGAACTCGCCGATGCCGGGCGTGCCGCCGACCCGCCGGCGGGAGGCGCGGACGAGGCGCTGCCGCAGGCGCTGGAGCGCCACATCCGCCATTTCCTCGCCGCCCATAGCGACGGGCTGGCGCCGTCGGACATCTATGAACAGGTGCTCGCCGAGGTGGAGCGCCCATTGATCCAGATGACGCTCGCGGCGACGCGCGGCAATCAGATCAAAGCGGCGGCGATGCTCGGCCTCAACCGCAACACGCTGCGCAAGAAAATCCGGGATCTCGATATTCCGGTGGTCCGCGGCATCGCCTGAGCTCGGCGGTGAATACGCTGCCACCAAGCCGCCCGGCGTTCGACCATGAGCCGCTCTCGCGCGTCCCGGCGGTGCTGAGCGAGAGCGACGCGCCGGCGCCGGGTCGGCTCGCCCGCGCGCTCGACATGGCGCTCGGGCGGCTGGTCACGCTGGTGCTCGCGGTCGGCGCGCTGGCGCTCGGCATCGCCACCTTCACCCTGCTCGCGCGTGGCACGCCGGTCGGCCAGCAGCCGCCCAATCTGATCTTCGGCGTGGTGCTGGCCAATCTGGTGGTGCTGCTGCTGCTCGGCGTGGTGCTGGCGGGGCGGCTCACCCGGGTGTGGGTGGAACGCCGGCGCGGCTCGGCCGGCTCGCGGCTGCAACTGCGCCTGGTGATGCTGTTCAGCTTCGTCGCCGTGGTGCCGACCATCGTCGTCGCCGTGTTCGCGACCGCCTTCTTTCACCTCGGCATCGAGGCGTGGTTCAACGACCGCGTGCGTACCGCGCTGGAGGAGAGCCTGCAGACCGCGCAGGGTTATCTCGACGAGCACCGCAATAACGTGCGCGCCGATGCGCTCGGTATGGCGAACGATCTGGCGCGCGCGGGCGAAGTGTTGGGCGACGATCCGGACGCTTTCGCGCGGATTCTGGCGACGCAGGCGGCGCTGCGCGGACTGACCGAAGCGGTGATTTTCGAGCCGGTGACCGGGCAGATCATCGCCTCCGCCGGGCTGATGGCCGGCCTCGCCCCCGAACTGCCGCCGCCCTGGGCGACGCAGATGGCGCGTGGCGGCGATGTCGCGGTGATGGACGCCGGCAGCGGCACGAGGGTGCGCGCCGTGGTGCAGATGAACGTGACGCCGGCGCTCGAGCTGATGGTCGATCGCCCGGTCGATCCGGAGATCATCGACCACATGGCGCAGGTGCGGCAGGCGGTGGCCGAATACGACCGGCTGGACCAGAACCGCTCCGGCTTGCAGATCACCTTCGTGCTGATTTTCGCCCTCGTCGCGCTGCTAGTGCTGTCCGCCGCCGTATTGATCGGGCTGGTGATGGCCAATCAGATCGCCCGCCCGATCGGCCGGCTGATCCAGGCGGCCGAGCGGGTGCGCGGCGGCGACCTCGCGGTGCGGGTGCCGGAGATTCGCACCGACGACGAGGTGGCCGGGCTGTCGCGCGCCTTCAACCGCATGACCGGCCAGCTCGCCGCACAGCGCAGCGAGCTGATGGATGCCTATGGCCAGATCGACGCCCGCCGGCGTTTCACCGAAACCGTGCTCGCCGGCGTCTCGGCCGGGGTGATCGGGCTCGATGCGCGCGGCTCCATCGAGCTGCCCAACCGGGTGGCGAGCGCGCTGCTCGACCATGATCTGCTGGCCGCGATCGGGCGCGATCTGGCGCAGGTGGTGCCGGAATTCGCCCCGCTGCTCACCGCTGCCCGCGCGGCGCCCGACAAGGCGCACACGGCGGAGGTGCAGATCGGGCCGGACCATGCGCGGCGCACCCTGCTGGTGCGCATCGGCGCCGATCGCGCCAGCGGCTTCGTCGTCACCTTCGATGACATCTCCGAATTGCAATCGGCCCAGCGCAAGGCCGCCTGGGCGGATGTGGCGCGGCGCATCGCGCATGAGATCAAGAACCCGCTGACCCCGATCCAGCTCGCCGCTGAACGGTTGAAGCGCCGCTTCGCCCGCGAGATCACCTCCGACCCGGAAATTTTCGCGCAATGCGCCGATACCATCGTCCGCCACGTCGGCGATATCGGCCGCATGGTCGATGAATTCTCCTCCTTCGCGCGCATGCCGCAGCCGGTGATCAAGCCCGAAGATATTGGCCGGGTGGCGCGCGAGGCGCTGGTTTTGCAGAGCAGCGCGCGCCCGGAGATCGGCTGGACCACCGACATCCCCGAGCGCGGCCCGATCGCCCCGTGCGACCGCCGGCTGCTCGGCCAGGCGCTCACCAATCTGCTGCAGAACGCCGCCGAGGCGATCGCCATGCGCCCATCCGACGCACCGGATGGGCATGTCATCCTCAGCGTCGTCGCCGATGCCGAGTGGGTGCGCATCCAGGTCGCCGATGATGGCATCGGGCTGCCGGAGGGCGATCGCTCGCGGCTCTCCGAACCCTATGTGACGCACAAGCCGAAAGGTACCGGCCTCGGCCTCGCGATCGTCAAGAAGGTGATGGAAGACCACGGCGGCACGCTCCAACTACAGGACCGGGGAGCGGCGAGCGGCACCATCGCCGAGCTGGTGCTGCCGCGTAACGGGGTGGGAGGAGAACGGGGCTTGAGGAAGACAGATGCCGCATGAAATCCTGATCGTCGATGACGAGCCCGACATCCGCCTGCTGATGGACGGCATCCTGCGTGACGAGGGCTATGAGACGCGCCAGGCGGCGAGCGCCGAGGCGGCGCTTGCCGCTTTTCGCGCGCGCCGGCCATCCCTCGTCGCGCTCGACATCTGGCTACAGGGCTCGCGCATCGATGGCCTCGGCGTGCTGCAGGCGATGCGCGCGGAGGAGCCGGGCGTGCCGGTGGTGATGATCTCGGGCCACGGCAACATCGAGACCGCCGTCAGCGCTATCCAGCAGGGTGCCTATGATTTCATCGAGAAGCCGTTCAACTCCGACCGGCTGCTGCTGGTGGTGCGGCGCGCGCTGGAGGCGGCGCGGCTCGCGCGGGAGAATGCCGAGCTGCGCCTGCGCGCCGGCCCGGAGACCGAACTGCACGGCCGCAGCGGCGCCATCGCCGCCCTGCGGCAGGCGATCGAGCGGGTGGCGCCGACCGGTTCGCGCGTGGTGATCGCCGGCCCCGCTGGCTCCGGCAAGGAAGTGGCGGCGCGGATGATCCACGCCCGCTCGCGCCGCGCCGAGGCGCCATTCGTCGTGCTCAATTGCGCGACCCTCAACCCGGCGCGTTTCGAGGAGGAGTTGTTCGGCGTCGAGGGCGGCGGCGAACCGCAGCGCAGCGCTGGCGTGCTGGAGCGCGCGCATGGTGGCACCCTGCTGCTCGACGAGGTTTCCGACATGCCGCTCGAAACCCAGGGGAAGATCGTCCGCGCGTTGCAGGACCAGACCTTCTCCCGCCTCGGCGGCTCGGCGCGAGTGCGGGTGGATGTGCGGGTCATCGCCACCACCAACCGCGATCTGCCGGGGGAGATCGCCGCCGGGCGGTTTCGCGAGGATTTCTATTACCGTCTCGCCGTGGTGCCGCTCAGGGTGCCCGCGCTGCGCGAGCGGCGCGAGGACGTGCCGATCCTCGCGCGGTATTTTCTCGACCGCTCGGCGGAATCCTCCGGCATGCCGCGCCGCGAGATTTCCGCCGATACCGAGGCGGCGCTCCAGGCCTATGACTGGCCGGGCAATGTGCGCCAGCTACGCAATCTGATGGACTGGCTGCTGATCATGGCGCCGGGCAGTGCGGCCGATCCGATCCGCGCCGACATGCTGCCACCGGAGATCGGCAGCAATGCGCCTGCCATGCTGCATCTGGACGCCAGCGCCGACATGATGGCGCTCCCCTTACGCGAGGCGCGCGACGTGTTCGAGACGCAGTATCTACAGGTGCAATTGCTGCGCTTCGGCGGCAACATCAGCCGCACGGCCAATTTCGTCGGCATGGAGCGCAGCGCGCTACACCGCAAGCTCAAACAGCTCGGGGTGCAGGCGGAGGATCGACTCGGCGGCTGAACCTAATCCCACTGCGGCGCGAAGGGCGGCGAGACGCAGCGCGTCGTCTTCGGCAGGGCGGCGATCGCCCGCCGGTCCGCATCGTCGAGTTGCACGTCCAGTGCGGCCAGATTGGCGCGCTGGCTCTCCGGTCGCTGCGCCTTCGGAATGGCTGCCACACCCGGCTGGTCGAGCAGCCATTTCAGCGCCACCTGCGCGGCACTCACGCCATGCTTGGCGGCGATCGCGTCGAGCTCCGGCTGTGCCGCGAGCCGTCCCTGCGCCAGCGGGCAATAGGCGGTGAGGAACAGCCCGTGCGCCTGCATGTAGCGGTGCAGCGGCGCCTGATCGAGCAGCACGTGATATTCCACCTGATTGCAGACGATTGGCGCGCGCACCTCCTCGACCGTCTGGCGGAGCAGAGCGAGCGGGAAGTTCGATACGCCGATCGCGCGCGCAAGCCCCGCCTGTTGCAGGCCGACCAAGCTCTCCAGCACCGCCGGCAGATCCATCCCCGCCGCCGGCCAGTGGATCAGATAGAGATCCAGGTGATCGGTGCCGAGGGCTACGAGCGAGGCATCGATCGCCCGGCGCATCGCCGCCGGCTTGAGGTTCTCCCACCATACCTTGCTGGTCAGATGCACCGCCGAGCGGGCCACGCCCGAGGCCGCGAGGGCCGCCCCCACCGCCTCCTCGTTGCCGTACATCTGCGCGGTGTCGATATGGCGATAGCCGAGGGCGAGCGCGCTCTCCACCGCCGCCTGACAGACCGCGCCCTGCATGCGGAAGGTTCCCAGCCCGAGGGCCGGCATGCGTAGCCCGTGCTCCGTGATGATTTTCATCGTTACCTCTTGGAAAAATCGACCAACGCGGCAAAGCCGCTCTCGGTGCCGAAGGCAAGCAACGTGCCATCCGCATTCCACGCCAGCGCGGAGACCGCCCCGCGCCCCGGTGCCGCGACCGGCAGGATGCGCGCGCTCTCGATATCGGCGAGCACCACCAGACCGTCGGCGAAACCCGCCGCGACCGCCGCCTGTTTCGGATGGCAGGCGACGGCGCTGCACAGAACGTTATCGCCGCCGGCGAGTTCCAGCGGCGGCTTGCCCATCGGGCCGCCGCCGAAGAACGGCCAGAGCACCAGCGTATCGGCGCCGCTGCTCGCCAGATAGCGGCCATTGGCGGTGAAGCCGATCGAGCGGATCTTGCTCGGATAGCCGCTCATGCGCATGTCCTGCCCGTCCGACAGGCGCCAACCGTGCAGCGCGTTCTCCTGCATCGCCGTCACCACCGCATCGCCATCGGGATGCACGGCAATGGCGAGATGGCTGCCTTTCCACTCCAGCCGGCGTGGCGAGTCGGTTTTCGCGGCGACGAACCACAGGCTCGCGCCATTGTAATGCGCCGCCGCCAGCCGCTTGCCGCGCGCATCGAAGGCGAGGCCGGCCACACTCGATGGATGCTCCAGGGTTTTCAGCGGCGCGCCGGCGGCATCGTAGAGATGCACCCGCTTGCCCACCGCGCAGGCGAGCACGCCGCGCCCGCCCGCGTGGCTCGCCACGTGCTCCACCCATTTCATGCCGAAGCGGGCGATCTCGCCGGTCGCCCCATCGGGGCCGATGCGGCGCAACGCACCGTCATCGCCGCCGCTGATGAAGCCTCGGGCCGCGCAATCGGCGGCGAGCGCCAGTACCGCGCCCTCGTGCGCCGTGACAAACTGCCAGGGATCGGCCGGGCTTGCCAGCACCACCCGCCCGTCCCCGAGGGCGAAGGCGGCCTGCCTGCCGGCACCATCGAAAGCGGCGGCGACGACGAAGGCATCGAGGCTCTGCTGCGTGCCACGGCTGCGCAGCACCAGATCGGGGTCGGCGAGGCCACCGCTCATGGTTTTAGTCCGCACCTGCCCGCACCCCCACCCGGCCACCAATGCGAGTATACTGAATGGGTGGCCGGGCGGGGGTGCGGGCCGGTGCGGACTTGACGTAAACGCATCATGCTCAATCGACCTGGCAGGACTCAAAGCCGCGACGCAGTTGCGGCCGGTTGAGGTTGCGGCCGATGAACACCAGCCGCGAGCGCTGCGGCACGTCCGCCGGCCAGGGGCCGACGAAATCGCCATCCGCCATCATGTGCACCGCCTGAAACGCAAAGCGCCGGGTCTCGCCGGGATATTGCAGAATCCCCTTGGTGCGCAGCAGATCCTGCCCCTTGGTCGAGAGCAGCGCGCCGATCCAGGCGTTGAATTTTTCCGGATCGATCGGCCGCTCCACCTCGAAGCTCATACTGGCGACGTCTTCGTTGTGTTCATGCGTATCGTCGGTGAGGAAGGCGGGGGTGTGCTCCAGCACGCGATCGAGGCTGAAGGCGCCACGGTCGAGCACCTCGGCGATCGGCAGGGCGGCGCGCTCGGTGCGGTGGATGACGGCGAAGCGGTTGATCGCGCGGATGCGCCGCTCGACGTCGGCGAGTTCGGCCGCGTTCACCAGATCGGTCTTGTTGAGCACGATCACATCGGCGAAGGCGATCTGCTCGGCGGCCTCGGCGCTGTCGTCGAGCCGCTGCGGCAGGTGGCGCGCATCGACCACCGTCACGATGGCATCGAGCCGGGTGCGCGCCCGCACGTCGTCATCGACGAAGAAGGTCTGCGCCACCGGCGCCGGATTGGCGAGGCCGGTGGTCTCGATGATGATGCCGTCGAACCGGCCGCGCCGCTTCATCAACCCGCCGAGGATGCGAATCAGATCGCCGCGCACGGTGCAGCAGACGCAGCCGTTGTTCATCTCGAACACTTCCTCGTCGGTATCGACGACGAGATCGTTATCGACGCCGAGCTCGCCGAATTCGTTGATCACCACGGCGTAGCGTTTGCCGTGGTTCTCGCTCAGGATGCGGTTGAGCAGGGTGGTCTTGCCGGCGCCCAGATAGCCGGTGAGCACGGTGACCGGCACCAGGGCATCGGCAACCGTGGTGGGAGAAGAGATCTCTGACATGGCAAATCCTCGCAGCGCGATAGCCGCCAGATATAGACGCTCATCCCGCCGAGCGCTACGCCGCCGGCGCGCAGCCCAGGCCGATGCAAAGCCCAGGCCGGGGTGAACCCCGGCCTGTCGTCTCGCGCCTCTCACATTTCGTGATAATTGCCGTCGTGCCAGACGTAGAAGACGTAGTCGGCCTTGGTGATGTCGCCCTTCTTGTCGAAGCCGATCGGCCCGAGCACGCTCTTCCACGGCCCGCC
>DAHXNW010000084.1 GCA_027365195.1 Acetobacteraceae bacterium | reverse complement strand
CGCCATCAGTCCCTCGAACAGCGGCCGGCCATCCTCGCCGCCGAGCAGTGGATCGACCAGATCCTCGGGGTGCGGCATCAGGCCGAGCACGCGGGCGTTCTCGCTCAGCACGCCGGCGATGTGGCGGGCGCTGCCGTTCGGATTGGCCTCGGGCGTCAGCACCCCCGTCGGGCTGGCGTAGCGGAACGCGACCAGGCCCTCGCCCTCCAGGCGATCGAGGGTTGCCGGATCGGCGGCGTAATTGCCCTCGCCATGCGCCATCGCGGCGCGAAAGACCGCGCCCGGCGCGTAGCCGGCGGTGAAGGCGGTGTCCGTGCGCTCGACCCGCAAATGGCAATCGGCGGAGAGAAAACGCAGCCCGGCGTTGCGCAGCAGCGCGCCGGGCAGCATCCCGGCTTCGAGCAGGATCTGAAACCCGTTGCACACGCCGAGCACATAGCCGCCGCGCGCGGCATGCGCGCGCACCGCCGCCATGATCGGCGAGCGTGCCGCCATCGCGCCGCAGCGCAGATAGTCGCCATGGCTGAAGCCGCCCGGCAGCACGATCAGATCGAGCCCTGCCACACTCTCCTCGCGGTGCCAGAGAAAGCGCGGCGCACGCCCGCTCGCCCGGGTCAGCGCGATCGCCATGTCGCGCTCGCGATTGGTGCCGGGGAAGATGACGATGCCGGCGTTCATCACGCTGCCGCGCTCATCGTCCGCACGGATAGGCCGATTGCAACGCGGCGCGCACCAACGGGGCCGCCGCCGCACCCTCATGGCCGCGCAGATACTGCACCACCTGCGAGCGCAGCCGCCCCATCGCGAGCCCAGCGGGCAGGCAGACGGTGGCCGGGCCATCCTGCGGGCTGAGCAGCGTATCGGCCACGCCGATGATGTAGCCGGTGCAATCCGCCCGATCGGTGGCGCTCTGCCCGGCGCAGGAGCGAAGCAGGAACTCCCGGGTGATGAATGCCGCCCGCGCCGGGCCGCTGCCGGCGAGGAGCAGGAGGGCGGCCGCGGCCGCCAATGTGTAGCGCATCATTCCTCCACGCGAATGTCGAAACGTTCGATCACCAGATTGGCGAGCAGCTTGCGGGCCATCGCCTCGGCCTGCGCCCGCGCCGCGACGGGGTCGGACTCGGCGAGGTCGAGCGCGATCACCTTGCCCGCGCGCACCTCGCCCACGCCGGCGAAGCCGAGATCCTGCAAGGCGTGGCCGATCGCGCGGCCCTGCGGATCGAGCACGCCGTCTTTCAGCATCACCGTCACCACCGCCTTCACTGCATCATCTCCGGCCCCTTGAGGTCGCGCAGACCGGCCTCGGGCATGATGCCGAGCCGCTTGGCGACCTCCTGATACGCCTCCGCCACCTGGCCGAGGTCGCGGCGGAAGCGGTCCTTGTCCATTTTCTCGCTGGTTTTGGTGTCCCACAGCCGGCAGTTATCCGGGCTCACCTCGTCGGCCAGCACGATGCGCATCTCCTCCTCCTCCCACAGCCGGCCGAATTCGAGCTTGAAATCGACCAGGGAGATGCCGACGCCGAGGAACAGACCGGAGAGGAAGTCGTTGATCCGCAACGTCAGGGCGACGATGTCGTCCATGTCGTGCGGGTCCGCCCAGCCAAAGGCGGTGATGTGCTCCTCCGAGACCATCGGGTCGTTCAGCGCGTCGTTCTTGTAGTAATATTCGATGATCGAGCGGGGCAGGCGGGTGCCTTCGGGAATGCCGAGCCGGGTCGCGAGGCTGCCTGCGGCGATGTTGCGCACGACGATTTCGAGCGGGATGATCTCGACCTCGCGGATCAACTGCTCGCGCATGTTCAATCGGCGGACGAAATGGGTGGGGATGCCGACCTCGGCGAGCTTGAGCATCAGATATTCGCTGATGCGGTTGTTCAGCACGCCTTTGCCGGTGATCACGCCCTTTTTCTGGCCGTTCTGTGCTGTTGCATCGTCTTTGAAATACTGCACGAGGGTGCCCGGTTCGGGGC
The DNA here is from genome assembly GCA_027365195.1 of Acetobacteraceae bacterium. Taxonomy (GTDB): domain Bacteria; phylum Pseudomonadota; class Alphaproteobacteria; order Acetobacterales; family Acetobacteraceae; genus DAHXNW01. The sequence continues at coordinate 123 of DAHXNW010000084.1, read as the reverse complement.
CTTCGAACAGGATCTTTGCCTTGCCTTCATAAACCTGTCGGCGGCGCGCCATGCTGTCTTCCCCAAGTCCCTGTTCGAGCGCCGGTATAGCAGCGCATCACGCTTGCGTCACGGTTGGCCAGC
>DAHXNW010000080.1 GCA_027365195.1 Acetobacteraceae bacterium | reverse complement strand
CATCGCGAAATCGCCGGCGCGGGTGTAGAACTGCTGCGGATTGAAGGTCGTCTGCCCGGATGGGGTGGCGCCGTTGCTCTCGGCGACCGAAAAGAACCCCTGGCCGGAGATCGCCATCGCCAGCGGATTGGTGCTCTGCGTAATGGTACCTTGTACATTGTTGGTATATTGCGGCAACGCCACGACCGAGCCGGAGAGATTGTTGGTTGGCGTGCTGCTGGTCAGATAATCGACGAAGCTGGTGTTCACTCCCTTGAAGCCGGTGGTCTGGCTGTTGGAGATGTTCTCACTGATATTGCCGAACGCGGCCGACTGCGCGCTCAGACCGCTGACTGCGGTATTCATTGCGCCGAGCACCGACATGTTACCCTCCTGCGTTGCGCGCTCCGCGTCGCGCCGTGAATGATCCGGAGGGAATTTTGCAGAAACCGTGCCAGACCGAGTCGCCCGGAATCCGCGGCCAAGCCTCGCTTTCGGTCCGCCGTGGCGGATCCATCGTGGCCGGGCGGCAACATCTGCCGGGCAGAGTCTGCCGCCCGCCACCCTGCCCCGTGCGCAATCCGGCACAAATCCGCCATCCCGCGCCGTGGCCCGAAGCTTGCTGAAACGGGAACGCCGGACCATGCGAGTTCGGCCTCGTATCGAGGATCGCCGATGCCGCCGATGGCCTTGCCACCGCCGCCGCTCTTCTCCCTCGCCCCACCGGCCGCCCCATCGGCCTCGGTGCCGCCCTCGGGGTCGCGCGCGACGGCGCAACCCGCCCCCGCCGCGTCTTTCGCCGGGCAACTCGATCACGCGCAGGCCACAACCTCGCCTGCATCGCACCCGGCCAGCACCACGCCAACTTCCACTTCGCCAGCCAACGCCACGCCAAGTAACGTCACGTCCGCCAAAGGCGTGGCCGCCGCGCCGGCGCCGGCACAAGCGCCCTCGGCGCAGACCGAGGCTGCGCCCACCCCGGCGATCGCCCAGCCTGTCGATGTGCTACAGCCGGCGAGCAGTCCGCCGGGCAATGCCCAGCCGACCAATGCCCCGCCGACCAATGCCCCGCCGGCCAATGCTCCGACGGTTGCCGTCGCGCCCAGCAAGGCCGCTCCGGCCAGCACCTCGGCAACGGCGAGCGCGCATAAGCCGGCGCATGGTGAGCAGTCACCGGCCGCGGCGCCAGCGAGCACGGCGGCAGCCACGCCGACCGCATCCGCCAGTGTGGCCGCCGCGATGACCGCCGCCCTCGCCGCCCTCGCCGCCACCGCGCCGCCGTCCCCACCGCCTTTGCCGCCTTCTCCCGCACCAGCCGGCACCGCCGATCTCTCCGGCCCCGCCACGCCTGGCGGCGCCCGCAGCGCCGGGCTTGCCCAGGTGGCGGCCGCATCGCTCGCCGCACCCTCAGCCAATGCGCCAACAGCCAATGCGCCCAGCGGCCCGACGATGCCCACCGCGTCGACACCGGCGCCCGCCGCCGCAAAGACGACGCCCACCGCCTCGGCGCAGACGCCCGCGTCCGCGGCGGCGACGTCAGTCGCCTCGGCAACCAGTCCTGCCCCCGCCGTCCGGGCCGCGAGCACCGGCGGGTTCGCGGTGCTGGCCGCCGATGCGGCGGCGATGCAGGCGCAAGCCGCCGCTCCGGCGGCGGAGACCCTGGCGCCGGCGGCTGCATCCGCCGCGCCGACCGCCGCCACACCGAGCGGGCAGGTGGCGCAGGCGATGGTCGCCTTCGGCCGCACCGCGCAAGGTGCGCAGAGCCTGACGCTCGCGCTGCACCCGGCAACCCTCGGCCAGGTGCAGATCCAGATCGTGCAGCAGCCGGGCGGCGGCGCGCAGGTGAACATCACCGCGAGCCGCCCGCAGACCCTCGCCCTGCTGACGCAGGACCAGGCCAATCTGCATCTGGCGCTCGATCAGGCCGGCTTCGCGCCGGCCAATCGCACGTTCAGCTTCCACCTCGCCGCGCCGGAGGCCGTCGCGTCATCGGCGCCCACCAGCGTGCTGGCCACGGCCGATGTCCGCCCCGGCGCCGAGGGCGGCCAAAATGGTCAGCCGGGCGGTCTGCCCAACCAGGGACAGCCTAACGCATCGCCGCAAGCCCAGCTCGGCATGGGCGCCGGCGCTTCCGGTCAGGGCCAGAATCGTGGCGCCGAGGGCCAGTATGCGCGCGGTGCCGGCCTCGCACGCACCGCCGCCCTCGCCGGTGCGGCGGCCGCCCTGCCGGGGATCGCCGGGTTGCCGCCGATCGGCGGCGTCTGGCAGCGCGCCGGCATCGATATCACCGCATGAGCCGCTTTTTATCTGCCTCTTCCGCCCAGCATCAGGAGTTCGACCGATGAGCCTCGCCTCCGTCACCGCCCAGCAATCCGCCGCCGCCGCGGCCGCCAGCGCCGCCGCTGCCGCCGCCGTCACCGCCAACGCCTCGAGCGCCAGCGCCGCGTCGGCGACCCCCTCCACGCCGAACGCGCTCACCTCGCTGTCGAGCAATTTCCAGGACTTTCTTGGCCTGCTGATGACGCAGTTGCAGAACCAGGACCCCACCAGCCCGATGGACACCAACCAGTTCACCTCCGAACTGGTGCAGTTCACCGGCGTGCAGCAGCAGATCAACACCAACGCCAGCCTGACGCAGCTGATCCAGCTCACCCAGGGCGGCGAGATGCTGCAGGCCTCCTCGATCGTCGGCAAGCAGGTGGACGTGCAGTCGAATCAGTTGCCGCTACAGAACGGCAGCGCCGAGGTGCAATACACCACGACCAGCGCGGAGCCGGTATCCATCTCGGTCTATAACAACAGCGGCGTACAGGTGCAGAACGTCTCGCTCAACGCGCAGTCCGGCACCAACACCTGGACCTGGAACGGCACCGACAGCAGTGGGGCCACGATGCCGAACGGCACTTACACCGTGGCGGTGGTCGGCGCCAACCCCGACGGCTCGACCACCGCCCTGCCGTTCACCGTGGTCGGCACGGTGACGGGCGTGCAGAGCAACAGCAGCGGCATGCAGGTCGATCTCGGCGGCCTGACCACCGGCTTCAGCAATGTGCAGCAGGTGCTGGGGAACTGATCGCGCGTGATGTGTTGGGTTAGTCTGCACCGGCCCGCGGCCCCGCCCGGTGCAGACTCGCGCTATCGTTTGGAACCCGCCGGATAGACGCCGAGCAGGCGGACTTCGCGCGAGAAGAAGGCCAACTCCTCCAGCGCGCGCGCGAGGGCGGGCTGGGCCGGGTGGCCTTCGACATCGCAGAGAAACTGCGTCGCGGTGAATGCGCCATCGATCATGTAGCTCTCGAGCTTGGTCATGTTAACGCCATTGGTGGCAAACCCGCCGAGCGCCTTGTAGAGCGCCGCCGGCACGTTGCGGACGCGAAAGACGAAGGTCGTCTTCAGCCCCGCCGTCTCGGGCGGCGGCGTGCGGTTCTCGCGCGCCATGATATAAAAGCGCGTGGTGTTGTGGGCGGCGTCCTCCACATTGGCGCGCAGGATGGCGAGGCCGTAGATCTCGGCGGCGAGTGCCGAGGCGATGGCGGCCTCCTCCGGGCGTCCCCACGCCGCCACCATCTGCGCCGCCCCCGCCGTATCGGCCTCCACCACCGCCTCGGCGCCGATCTCGCGCAGCAAGCGCCGGACCTGGCCGAGGGCCACGGCGTGCGAATGGATGCGCCGAATGCCGGCGAGGCTCGCCCCCTGCGGCGCCAGCAGGCAATGCTCCACCCGCTGGAAATGCTCGCCGATGACGAACAGCCCGCTGTCGGGCAGCAGGTGATGGATGTCGGGCACCCGCCCGGCGAGGCTGTTTTCGCAGGGTAGCATCGCCAGATCGGCCGCCCCCTCGCGCAGCGCATCCATCGCCGCCTCGAAACTCTCGCAGGCAAGGGTCGCCCACGCCGGATAGGCGTTGCGGCAGGCGAGATCGGAATAGGCGCCGGGACGGCCCTGGAAGGCGATGGTGGGCATGGGTGCCTTTCAGCAGGTCACGCGGGGTGAGAGACGCTACGGCGCCAGCACGCGGCGCGCCTCGGCCAGATCGGCCGGGGTATCGACGCCGAACGGGCCATGCGCGATGCGCGCGCAGCCGATGCGCATCCCGGCTTCCAGCGCGCGCAGTTGTTCGAGCTTCTCGCGCCGTTCGAGCACGCTCTCGGGCAGGGCGACGAACCGCGCGAGCGCGGCGCGGCGATAGGCATACACGCCAATGTGATGCCACAGCGGACCCTCTCCGGAGGGGATCGCCGCGCGGGAAAAATACAGCGCCGGTGCCCATTCCGCCCCCTCGGCGAAGCCGCAGGCGGCCTTCACCACGGAAGGGGCGGCGGCCTCGGCGGCGTCGTGGATCGGGGCGACCAGGGTTGCGATGTCGATCGTGGGGTCGGCCAGCGGGCGCAGCACGGCGCGCAGATGCTCGGGCGCGATGGTCGGGAAATCGCCCTGCAGATTGACGATCACGTCATGCATCCCATCCGGATCGAGGCTCGCGAGTGCGGCATGCACCCGATCGGAGCCGGAGGGCAGCGCCGGGTCGGTCGGCACCGCGATGCCGCCGGCCGCGCGCACCGCCTCGGCGATGGCCGGCTCGGCGCAGGCGCAGGCGACCGGGCCGATGCCGGCGGCCTGCGCGCGGCGCATCACATGCACGATCATCGGCTGGCCATGGATGTCGGCGAGCGGCTTGCCGGGCAGCCGGGTGGCGGCCAGCCGCGCGGGGATCAGCACGATCGGGGTCATGCCGGGCCTCGCTCGGGATGGGCCTGCGCGCGGGCGGGGCGCACGGGTTGCCGGGATAAAATGCGTTCCATATGCTGGAAACAGATTACCGGGCCTGCTAGAGGGATGGCAACCGTCGCCGGCGGCATGCCCTGGCACCGGTTCTATCGTGTTGCTGCGCAGGGGAATGGCCGCATGGACAGTCTGGAGTTCAATAAAGGAGCGGCGGCGATTCTGGTCGCCGGTATCGCGTTCATGCTGAGCGGGGTGATAGCCGATGGGCTGGTGCATCCCAAGGAATTGCAGAAGAGCGTGATCAAGATCGAGGGCGCGGCCGAGCCGACCGCCGCGACCAAGCCGGCCGAGCCGGTGATCCCGCCGATCGCGCCGCTGCTCGCCAGCGCCAGTGTGGAGCGCGGGCAGGCCGATGTGCAGAAGCTGTGCTCGGTGTGCCATTCCTTCAACGAAGGCGGCCCGACCAAGATCGGCCCCAACCTTTATGGCATCGTCGGCAACATTCGCGATCATATGCCGGGGTTCAACTATTCCGACGGGCTGCGCAAGCTCGGCGGCAAATGGACCTATGAGAACCTCAACCACTGGCTCTTCAATCCGCGCCTCGTCGTCGCCGATACGCGCATGGCCTTCGGCGGCATCGCCAACGAGAAGGAGCGCGCCGATGTGATCGATTATCTGCACACCCTCTCGCCGCATCCGCTGCCGCTGCCGAATCCGGCAGCCGAGCCGGCGCCGCTGCCGCCGAAGAAATCCTAAGCGCCGTTGGAGCATGCGGTCCCGCATGATGCCCTGATCGCGACGGCCGAGGCTGCGGCGGATGCGGCTGGCGCCTGCATCCGCCCGCTGTTCCGCAGCCGCCTCGCGCCCGAGGATAAGGCCGACGCATCCCCGGTGACGATCGCCGATCGCGGCGCCGAGGCGGCGATGCGGGCGGTGATCCGCGCCCGCCATCCCGAACACGGCATTCTTGGTGAAGAGGGCGGCGCCGAGCGGCCCGGCGCGCGCTGGCGCTGGGTGCTCGACCCGATCGACGGCACCCGCGCCTTCATCACCGGCCGGCCGCTGTTCGGCACGCTGATCGCGCTGCTCGATGGCGCAACCCCGCTGCTCGGGGTGATCGACCAGCCGGTGACCGGCGAGCGCTGGATCGGCTATGCCGGTCGGCCGACGCGGTTTCGCGGCGGGTTCGGCGGCGTCGCGGGCTGCCGCCCCTGCGCGCGGCTCGATCTGGCGGAACTCTCGGCCACCAGCCCCGACATGTTCGACGCCGCCGCCACGCCGGCGTGGCGACGTCTCGCGGGGGCCGTGCGCCGGCGCTCCTGGGGTGGCGATTGCTATGCCTATGGGCTGCTCGCACTCGGCCAGATCGACATCGTCGCCGAAGCCGACCTGAAACTGTGGGACTGGGCGGCGCTGGTGCCGGTGGTCGAGGGGGCCGGCGGCAGGCTCACCGACTGGCGCGGCGCGCCGTTGCGCGAAGGCGGCGATGGCCGCGCGCTGGCGGTGGGCGATCCCGCCCTGCTCGCGCCGGCGGTCGCGCGGCTTGCCGGTTGAGCGGAACCCTGCGTGACTGTAGCGTGAAACGGCCGCGCGCCTGAGAGCGGGCGTGCGGCCTCGCAAGGAGGTTGACGGTGCGCCGTAGAGAGTTTCTGAGCCAACTGCCGGTTGGCGTGATCGCCGCCAGCGGCCTCGTCCCGCTGGCCTCGGCGCGCGCGGCCGATGCCGCGCCGACGCGCAGCTATGTGGTGACGCTGCTCGACCGCCCGGCCCTGCCGGCCGATTTCAAGCAATTCCCCTATGTCGATCCGGCGGCGCCGAAGGGTGGCACGGTGGTGCTCGCCGCGATCGGCAGTTTCGACAGTTTCAACCCCTTCATCGTCCGCGGCACCGCCGCCGCCGAGGTGAGCCGCGTCTATGACACGCTGCTGCGCGCCAATGCCGATGAGGCGAGCACCGCCTATGGCCATCTCGCGCATACCATCGAACTGGCGGCGGATCATTCCTGGGTCGCCTTCGAGCTGCGCCCGGAGGCACGGTTTCACGACGGCCACCCGCTCGGTGCCGAGGATGTCGCTTGGACGTTTCAGACCTTGCAAAGCCAGGGCAGGCCGTTCTACCGCGCCTATTACGGCGACGTCGCCGCGGTGAGCGTGGAGAGCGCGGCCCGCGTGGTGTTCCATTTCAAGACCGACAAGAACCGCGAACTCCCGCTCATTCTGGGCGAGATGCCGGTGCTGCCCAAACATTGGTGGCAAGGGCGCGATTTTTCCCGTCCGCTGACCGATCCGCCGCTCGGCTCCGGGCCGTATCGGCTCGGCCATGTGGATATGGGCCGCAGCGTCGCCTATCAGCGGGTCACGGATTATTGGGCCCGGGATCTGCCGACCGCGCGGGGCTTGTTCAATTTCGATACCATCCGGCACGAATATTTCCGCGACGGCACGGTGGCGTTCGAGGCGTTCAAGGCCGGGCAGATCGATTTCCGCGAGGAGAACATCGCCAAGGAATGGGCCACCGGCTACGATTTTCCCGCCCTGCGCAAAGGGATCGTGAAGAAGGAGTTGCTGGCGCAGCATCTGCCGACCGGCATGCAGGGATTCGCGATCAACACCCGCCGGCCGATCTTCAAGGACCGCCGGGTGCGCCAGGCGCTCGATCTCGCGTTCGATTTCCAGTGGTGCAACGCCAATCTGTTCTACAACGCCTACACCCGCACGAATTCCTATTTCAGCAATTCCGCTCTCGCCTGCTCGGGTCTGCCGCAGGGCGAGGAATTGGCACTGCTGGAGCCGTATCGCGCGCAGCTACCCCCGGAATTGTTCACCAAGCCGTTCACCTTGCCGGTGAGCGATGGCTCCGGCAACAACCGCGACAATCTGCGCGCGGCACTCGCCTTGCTACAATCGGCTGGCTGGCAGGTGCATGAGCGTAAGCTGGTGGACGCCGCCGGCAAGCCGTTCAGCTTCGAGATCCTGCTCGACGAGCCGGCCTTTGAGCGTGTCGCCCTGCCCTATGTGCAATGGCTCGCCCATATCGGCGTCGAGGCGCGGGTGCGCACCGTCGATCCGGCGCAGTACCAGCGCCTGCTCGACAATTTCGACTATGACATGACGGTCTCGGTGTTCCCGGAATCCGACAGCCCGGGCAATGAGCAGATGGGCTATTGGTCCTGTGCCGCGGCGGCGCAGGAGGGCAGCGACAATCTGATGGGGGTGTGCGATCCGGCCATCGATGCGCTGGTGCGCCGGCTGATTGCTGCGCAGACGTACGAAACGCTCAAGACCGCCGCCCATGCGCTCGACCGCGTGTTGCTGTGGAACTGGTACATGGTGCCGCAATGGTATCTGCAATCGGTGCGCGTGGCGTTCTGGAACCGCTTCGGCCGGCCCGGCCAGAAGGTGCGCACCGGGCTCGAATTCGACAGTTGGTGGGTCGATCAGCGCCTCGCCGAGGCGACCGACGCGGCGCGGCGCGCCGGCATCGACTGAGCGCCGATGGCGGCCTATCTGCTGCGTCGGCTGCTGCTGGTGATCCCGACCCTGTTCGGCATCATCGCGATCAATTTCGCCGTGGTGCAGTTCGCCCCCGGCGGGCCGGTGGAGCAGATGATCGCCGAGTTGAAGGGCCACGGCATGGGGGCGGCCGGGCGTGTGACCGGCCAGGGCATGAGCGAGGCGATGGCCGGGCAGAGCGGCGTCTATCGCGGCGCGAGCGGGCTCGATCCGCACATGGTGGCCGACATCCGCCGCATGTTCGGCTTCGACAAGCCGCCGCTGGTGCGCTTCTGGGAGATGCTGAAGGGCTATCTGCGCTTCGATTTCGGCCGCAGCTTCTTTCGCGACCAGAGCGTGCTGCATCTGGTGCTGCAGAAGATGCCGGTCAGTATCTCGCTCGGCCTGTGGTCCACTTTGCTGGTCTATCTGGTCTCGATTCCGCTCGGCATCACCAAGGCGGTGCATGACGGCAGCCGCTTCGATGTCGCGAGCAGTGTCGCCGTACTGGTGGGCTACGCCATTCCTGGCTTCCTGTTCGCCATCCTGCTGGTGGTGCTGTTCGCCGGCGGCTCCTTCGTGCAATGGTTTCCACTGCGCGGGCTGACCAGCGAAGGGGCCTCGCACTGGCCGTGGCCCGCGCGCATCGCCGATTACGGCTGGCACATGGTGCTACCGACCATCACCCTCACCGTGGGCGGCTTCGCCAGCCTCACCATGCTGACCAAGAACTGTTTTCTCGACGAGATCCGCAAGCAATACGTGATCACCGCCTATGCCAAGGGGGCGAGCGAGCGGCGCGTGCTCTATGGCCATGTGTTCCGCAACGCCATGCTGCTGATCGTCGCCGGCTTCCCCGCCGCCTTCATCGGCATCCTGTTTTCCTCGGCACTGCTGGTGGAGATCATCTTCTCGCTCGACGGCATGGGCCTGCTCGGCTTCGAAAGCGCGATCCAGCGTGACTATCCGGTGATGTTCGGCACGCTCTATCTGTTCACCCTGATCGGTCTTCTGATGCAGATCATCGGCGATCTGATGTATACGCTGGTCGATCCGCGGATCGATTTCGCGGCGCGCCGGCATTGATCCTCTCCCCCCTCGCGCGGCGACGGATCGCGGTATTCCGGGCGCATCGGCGCGGCCTGTGGTCGCTGCGCATCTTTCTGCTGCTGTTCGGCCTGTGCCTGTGCGCCGAGTTCATCGCCAACGACCGTCCGCTGCTGATCCGTTTTGATGGCCATTGGTTCGCCCCGGTGCTGCATGATTACAGCGAGGACGCTTTCGGATCGCAATTCATGCCGATGGAGGCCGATTACACCGACCCCGAGTTGCAGGCCACGATCCGCCGGCATGGCTGGATGATCTGGCCGGCCATCCCGTTCCGCTACGACACGCTGGTGAAGAACCTCCCCGTGCCGGCGCCGGCGCCGCCGAGCCTGCGCAACTGGCTCGGCACCGACGATCAGGCGCGCGACGTGCTGGCACGGGTGATCTATGGGTTTCGTCTCTCGGTGCTGTTTGGCTTCACCCTCACCGCCGTCGCCTCGGTGATCGGCATCGCCGCCGGCGCGGTGCAGGGGTTCTACGGTGGCAGCGTCGATCTGCTGTTCCAGCGTTTCATCGAGATCTGGCAGGGCATGCCGCAGCTCTATCTGCTGATCATCCTTGGCAGCATCATCGCGCCGAGCTTCTGGGTGCTGCTGATCTTTCTGCTGCTGTTCAGTTGGATGTCACTCACCGGCGTGGTGCGGGCGGAGTTCCTGCGCGGGCGCAACCTCGACTATATCCGCGCCGCCCACGCGCTCGGGGTGTCCGATCTGGCGGTGATGGGACGCCATATCCTGCCCAATGCGCTGGTGGCGACGCTGACCTTTCTGCCCTTCATCCTCTCCGGCTCGGTCACCGTGCTGGCGAGCCTCGATTTTCTCGGCTTCGGCCTGCCCCCCGGCTCGCCCTCGCTCGGCGAACTGGTCTCGCAGGGGAAGAACAACCTCCAAGCGCCGTGGCTCGGCATCACCGCCTTCATCGTGCTCGGCGGCGTGTTGACTTTGCTGATCTTCGTCGGCGAGGCGGTGCGCGACAGTTTCGACCCGCGCAAAGCCGGCCAATGAGCGCGCCCAGCCTGCTCAGCGTGGAGCAGCTCTCGGTCGCCTGCGGCGCGCGGAGCCTGGTCGAGGATGTCTCCTTCACCCTCGATCGTGGCGAGACCTTGGCACTGGTCGGCGAGAGCGGTTCGGGCAAGTCGCTCACCGCGCTCTCGCTGCTGCAATTGCTGCCGACGGGTGTGGTCAATACCACCGGGCGCATCCTGCTCAACGGCGAGAGCGTGATCGGCGCTTCCAACGAGGCCCTGCTGCGGGTGCGCGGCAACGTCGCCGGCATGATCTTCCAAGAGCCGATGACCAGCCTCAACCCGCTGCACCGCATCGGCAAGCAGGTCGCCGAGGCGATCACCCTGCATCAGCCGCTGCCGCGCGCGCTGGCGCGGGGGCGGGTGATCGAGGCGCTGCGCCAGGCCGGCTTCGCCGATGCCGAGCACCGGCTCGATGCCTATCCGCATCAGCTCTCCGGCGGCCAGCGTCAGCGGGTGATGATCGCCATGGCGCTCGCCAACGACCCCGCGCTGCTGATCGCCGACGAGCCGACCACGGCGCTCGATGTCACCATCCAGGCGCAGATCCTCGATCTGCTGGCCGCCGCGAAGACCGCGCGCGGCCTCGCCATGCTGATGATCACGCATGATCTCTCCATCGTGCGCCGCTTCGCCGACCGCGTCGCGGTGATGAAAGACGGCCGCATCGTGGAGAGCGCGCCGGTCGCGCAGATTTTTGCCGCCCCGCGGCATCCCTACACCCAGATGCTGCTCGCCGCCGAGCCGAGCGGGCGGCCGGTGCCGCTCGCGCCGCGCGCCGAGGTGCTGCTGGAGGCCGACCGCGTCCGGGTGCATTTCGCCCGCAGCCGGGGCCTCTTGCGCCGCCGCGTCGGCGGGGTGCAGGCGGTGGACGGCGTCTCGATCTCGGTCAGCGCCGGGGAAACCGTCGGGCTGGTGGGCGAGAGCGGCTCCGGCAAATCGACCATGGGTTTTGCCATGCTGCGGCTGCTGCCGGCGGAGGGGACGCTGCGCTTTCTCGGCGAGGATCTGATGGCAATGGACCGCCGCCGGCTGCGCGCGCAACGCGCCCGGCTGCAGATCGTTTTTCAAGATCCCTACGGCAGCCTCTCGCCGCGCATGGTGGTGCGCGACATCATCGCCGAGGGGCTGCGCGTGCATCGGCCGCGCCTTGCCCGCGCGGAACGCGAGGCGCTGGTGGCGGCGGCACTCGAGGAGGTCGGGCTGCCGGCCGAGTGCGCCGAGCGCTATCCGCATGAATTCAGCGGCGGCCAGCGTCAGCGCATCGCCATTGCCCGCGCCCTGGTGCTCAAACCCCGGCTGGTGGTGCTCGACGAGCCGACCAGCGCGCTCGACCGCTCGGTGCAGGCGCAGATCGTCGATCTGCTGCGCGGTCTGCAACGCCGGCACGGCATCGGCTATCTGTTCATCAGCCACGATCTGCGCGTGGTGCGCGCGCTGGCGCACCGCGTCGTGGTGCTGCATCACGGCAAGGTGGTCGAGCAGGGGGAGGCGGAAGAGATTTTCTGCCGCCCGCGCCAGCCCTACACCCGCCGGCTGATCGATGCCGCCTTCGACCTGCATGCGCTGGCGCCAGCGCCGGAATTGGAGGGATGAGCCGGTACAGACTACATTTAAACGCATCATGCGCTAGGTTCGCCCGATGTTGACCGATCTGCCCAATCTGCTCACCCTTTCGCGCATCGCGGCCATCCCGCTGCTGATCGTGCTGGCCTCGCTGCATGTGGCGCCTGCCGATCTCGCC
>DAHXNW010000079.1 GCA_027365195.1 Acetobacteraceae bacterium | reverse complement strand
ACGTCAGTATACTTGCATGGGTGGCCGGGTGGGGGCGCGGGCCGGTGCAGACTGAACGTGAACATAGCATGCTCTATCGCTGCAACCAGGCCGCGAAGCGCGCGCGCAGCGCCGGGCCGGATTGTCGCCAGAAGGCATCGTCGATGACCAGCGCCGGGCGCGCATCGGCCGGTGGTGCGTAGCCGAGCGGCACCAGCGCCGCCTGCCGCGCCGGTGCGCTGGCGAAGGCGAGGAATTGCGCCGCCGCCGTCTCGGCGTGGCTGCCGGTCAGCACCGCCCAGTCGATCTCGCCGAACAGGCTGCCCTGCCATTGCATGCCGAAATCCTGCGCCCCCTCGGCATCGGCGGCGGCGATGGTTGCGCTCGGCGCGCTGCTCATCAGCGCCTGGCCGGTGCGCAGGATCGTCGCCGCCTCTGCATCGCTGTGCCACCACACCAGATAGGGCCGCAACTGGTCGAGCTTGCGGAAGGCGCGATCCACCCCGGCGCTGCCGCGCAGGGTGGCGTAGACATCGCCGGGCGCCACGCCGTCGGCCAGCAGCGCGATTTCGAGCGTGCCGCGCGGGCCGGCGCGCAGGCCGCGCTTGCCGGGATATTTCGCCACATCCCAGAAATCCGCCCAGTTCGGGCTGGCTTGCAGCTTGCGCCGGTCCCAGCTCAGCAGCAGCGCCGGGCGTGCGGCGCGCACGCCGCAGCCCTCATGGCCGAGCGGCCGCACCAAGCCCTGCGCGCAGGCGAGCGCGAGCCGCGCCGGGTCGATCGCCAGCACATCCCACGGCGCTGCCGCCCCGGCGGCGAGGGCGAGGCTGCCGAAACGTCCGTCCCAGCCGCTGGTGACGACACCGAGGCCGCTCGCGGCGGTGAAGCCGGGCAGCACGGCGCGCGCCAGGGCGGCGGCAAAGCCTGGGTCCGGCACGGCGACGCGCAAGGGCGGCATGGCGGAGGGATCGGCCGGTGCGGCGCCGGCGAGCAGCAGCAGCGCCAGGATGACACTGCGCCTCATGCCAGGGGCCACAGCGGCACCGGGCGGAAGGCGCGCGCGTGGCTGCTCTGCCAGGCGAGCGAGACGGTGGCGCCGGGCGCCAGATCGGCCATCATGCCCACCGGCGGACGGCGGACGATGATCTCCAGCCCGTCCTCCAGCGCGAGGCAGAGGCGCAGATGATCGCCGAGATGCTGCGAGGCGCGCAGCACGGCGCGAATGCTCGCGCCGCCCATCTCGGCGAGCGCCACGGCCACGCGCTCCGGGCGCACCAGCACGAGGCAGCGCCCGCCCGGCTCGGCATCCACCACCTGCGCGCTCATCAACGGGCCGCAGTCGAGCCGCACCTCGGCGAGGTCGTCCTCGATCGTCTCCACCGTGCCGAGCAGCAGATTGGCCTCGCCGAGGGCCAGCGCCGCCGGCAGGCTCGCCGGCCGTTCATAGAGCGTGACCGGAGGCGCCTGCTGGATCAAACGACCTTCATGCAGCACGGCGATCTGATCGGCGATGCGTAGCGCGCCCTGCGCCTCGGCGAGGGCGATCACGACACCGAGCGCGCGGTCGCGCTGCTGCTCGCGGAGCACGTCGAGGAAGCGGCTGGCCTCGGCGGCACCGAGCCCGGCGAGCGGCTGGTCGAGCAGCAGCAGCGCCGGCCCGCTGATCAGCGCGCGCCCGAGCGAAACCAGCCGGCGCTGCAACGCGTCAAGCTGCGCCGGCCGCCGCCGTGCGAGGCCGGTGAGGGCGAGATCGGCCAGCATCACCGCCACCCGTGTCTGGCGCACCGCGCGCGGCAGGCCGAGCAGGCGCAGCGGCAGCGCCAGATTCGCCGCCACGTCCATCGTCGCGAACAGCTCATCCTCCGGCCCGAGCAGCACGACGCCGCGCCGGCCCGGCGGCAGCGTATCGATCCGGCGCTGGTCGAGCCGGATTTCGCCGCCGGCGAGCGGCAGGAACCCGGCGAGGGCCGCGAGCAGCGCGCTCTTGCCGGAACCGCGCGGACCGAGCAGACAGAGCAGGCTGGCGCGTGGCAGCGCGAGGTCGATTGCACGCAAGCCCGTCGCATGCAAGGCCGGGGACGTGGCGGCCGGGGCGACGGCGACGGCGCGAAGATCGAGGAGGGGTGCGGTGGGCGACATGATCCAGTCAAAGGGTTGCAGCGCTGTTTCTGCCCGTCACGCCGCGCCAGGGCAACCCGTGGTGGTGTAAAGGCGTTCTGGCACCGGGTTTTTCCCATGAGCAGAGGAGTCGAACCGATGAGCATGCAGTCCGGTTGGCGCGAGAGTGCGCAGGATACGCGGGCGCAGATCGCGCAGTTGCGCGAGGAGATGGACGAACTGTTGCGCGACCGGGTGCGCCCGGCGCTGCGTAATGTGGCCGGACGCGCCGAATCGGGCGCCCGTCAGGCCTCCGGCATGGCGCGTGAGCAGGCCGAGCGGGTTTCCGGCCAGGTGCGCGAGCGGCCGCTGCTGGCGCTCGCCATCATCGGCGTCAGCGCCTATCTGCTCGGCCGCGTGACGGCACGCTGAGCGATGCAGCCCTTCCGACTGGCCCGGGTCGCGGCACAGGCGGAGGGGCTGCGGCTGCGCGGCTATCTGCGCCGGCAGATGCGTCGCGCCATCTTCGCGGCGATCGCCGTGGCGTTTTTCCTCGCCGCCCTGGCGCTCGGGGAGGTCGCCGGCGTGCTCGCCCTCGTTGCGCGGTTCCCGGTGATCGAGGCGGTGCTGATCGTGCTGGGCGGCAATCTGCTGCTGGCGCTGCTGTTCCTCGCCCTCGCCCTGAGTTCGCGCCCCGGCGTGAGCGAGGTCGAGGCGCTGCGGCTGCGCGAGACGGCGCGGATGGAGATGCTGCGCCTGTTCTCCACGGCCTCGCTGATCGGCGTTGCCACACGGGTGTTGCGCGAGGCCCTTCAACGTCGGCGCGACAGGGATTAGGGTGTGCGGCCTGCACCGGCCCGCTTCCCCACCTGGCCACCCACGACAGTATGCTGAATGGGTGGCCGGGTGGAGGAGCGGGCCGGTGCAGACTGAAACCATCATACGCTAGAAGAGGGCCATGAGCGACGAACGAAACGGCGTGCGCGCCTCCCGGGAGGGCCGCCTCGGCTGCATCCTGCTCGACCGTCCGGCGGCGCTGAATGCGCTGAACCAGCCGATGCTGCGCGAGATCACCGCGGCCCTCGATGGCTTTGCCGCCGAGCCTCTCGTGTGCGAGGTGGTCATCGAGGGCGCCGGCGGGCGGGCCTTCTGCGCCGGCGGCGATGTGCGCGCGGTGCGCGCGCTGGCGATGGCGGGCGAGGCGGCGGCGGTGGAGAGCTTCTTTGCCGAGGAATACGCGCTGAACGCCGCGATCGCCGCCTATCCGAAACCCTATATCGCGCTGATCGACGGCATCTGCATGGGCGGCGGCCTCGGGCTTTCGGTGCATGGCCGGGTGCGGGTGGTGAGCGAGGCGGCGATGCTGGCGATGCCGGAGACGGCGATCGGCCTGTTCCCCGACATCGGCGCGAGTTTTTTCCTCCCCCGGCTGCCCGGCGCGCTCGGCCTTTATCTCGCCCTCACCGGTGAGCGTCTGATGGGCGCCGATGCGGTGCATGCCGGGCTCGCCACGCATTTCGTGCCGCGCGCGGCACTCCCGGCGCTGCGTGCCGCGTTGCGCACCGATGGGGTCGCGGCGGTCGGCGTGCATGCGGCGCCGCTGCCGCCGTTCACCCTGGCGCCACGGCGGGCGGCGATCGAGCGCTGCTTCGGCGCCGGCAGCGTCTCCGACATTCTCCGCGCGCTCGCCGCCGAGGACGGTGAATGGGCCGCCGCGACGCTCGCCACCTTGCGCGCCCGCTCACCCGCCGCGCTGCTGTGGTCGTTCGAGCTGCTGCGGCGCGGGGCGGCGAGCGATCTCGCCGCCTGTCTCGCGCGTGAGCTGGCGCTGACCCGGGCCGTGACCCGCCACGCCGATTTTCACGAAGGCGTGCGCGCCATGGTGGTCGACAAGGACCGCGCCCCGCGCTGGCAGGCGGCGCGCGTCGAGGATGTCGATCCGGCGGCGATCGCCGCCATGTTCGACTGAGCCGGCGATGGTGCATGCCTGGATCTGCGCCACCTGCGGCGTGCAATATCCGCCGGGCGCGCAGCCCCCGGAGCACTGCCCGATCTGCCGGGACGCGCGCCAGTATCTGCCGCCGACCGGGCAGGAATGGACCACCATGGCCGCGCTGCAACGGCTGCATTGCAACAGCTTTCGCCAGCACGAGCCGGGGCTGCTCGGCATCGGCAGCGTCCCGCGCGTCGCCATCGGCCAGCGCGCGCTGCTGGTGCAGACGCCCGAGGGCAATGTGCTGTGGGATTGCATCAGCCTGCTCGATGCGGCGACCGAGACGCTCATCCGTGGCCTCGGCGGCATCGCCGCGATCGCCATCTCGCATCCGCATTACTACGCCAGCATGGTGGACTGGAGCCGCAGCTTCGCCGCCCCGGTCTATCTGCACGCCGCCGACCGTGCCTGGGTGATGCGCCCCAATCCGGCGCTGGTGTTCTGGGAGGGCGACAGCCACGCGCTGCTGCCCGGCCTCACCCTGCTGCGTCCGGGCGGGCATTTCGCCGGTGGCGCGGTGCTGCATTGGGACCACGAAGACGGCGTGCTGCTCGGCGGCGACGTGCTGGCGACCGCCGCCGATCGGGCGCATGTCACCTTCATGCGCAGCTATCCGAATTTCATCCCGCTCGCCCGCCCGGTGGTGGAACGCATGGCGCGCTGCATGGCGCCCTGGCGGTTCGACCGGCTGTATGGCCCGTTTTTCGAGAGCCTCATCCCATCCGGCGCGAAGGCGGCGCTGGCGCGTTCCGTGGCGCGCTATCTCGCCGCCCTCGACGAGGATCCGGACGTGTGAGCCCCGACGGCACGCGGCCCATCCCCCTCGCCACCCGCCACGGCCAGAGCCTCATCCTCGGCATCAGCCTGATGCTGATCGCCTTCAACCTGCGCATCGCCGTCAGCAGCCTCGGCCCGCTGCTCCCCGAGGCGATGCGGGCGACGGCACTCCCCCCGCTCGGCGCGAGCCTGCTCACCACCCTGCCGACGCTCTGCTTCGGGCTGTTCGGGCCGCTCGCCCCCTGGCTCGCGAGCCGCCTCGGCGCCGAGCGCGCGGTGCTGGCGATGATGCTGCTGCTCGCCCTCGGCTGCGCGCTGCGCGGTGTGGGCGATGCCGGCGCCCTGTTCGCCGGGCAGGCGCTCGCGAGCGTTGCGATCGGCGTCAGCAACGTGCTGCTGCCCGGGCTGGTGAAGCGCGATTTTCCACGCCAGGCGGCGCTGATGACCGGGCTGTTCACCATGTCGCTCTGCGTCGGCGCGGCGCTCGCGGCGGCGGCGGCGGCACCGGCCCGGCTGCTGCTCGGCGGCTCCTGGAGCGCCTCGCTGGCAAGTGCCGCACTGCCCGCGCTGCTGGCGGCGGCGCTGTGGTGGCGCTGCCTGCCGGCTTCCCGCCCGATCGTGGTGCCGCTGCCGGCGGTGGGGCGGGCGCTGTGGCGCCAGCCGCTCGCCTGGCACGTCACGCTGTTCATGGGGTTGCAGTCGGCGATGGCCTATATCGTCTTCGCCTGGCTCGCGCCGCTGCTACGCGATCGGGGGTTGAGTGCGGCCGCCGCCGGGCTGCTGCTCTCGCTCACCGTGCTGGCGCAGGCGCCGGCGGCGCTGGTGGCGCCTTGGCTCGCCACGCGCGGGCGTGACCAGCGCCTCGCCTGTGTCGGGAGCCTCGCGATCTGCGTCGCCGGCTGGTGGGGCTGCGCCTTCGCCCCGCGCGGGGTGGTGTGGTTGGGCGCGGTCGCCCTCGGCGCCGGGCAGGGCGCGGTGTTTGCCATCGGGCTGATGCTGTTCGTGCTGCGGGCGGGCGATGCGCGCGCGACCGCCCGGCTCTCCGGCATGGCGCAGGGGGTTGGCTATCTGCTCGCCTCGCTCGGCCCGCTGCTGGCCGGGCTGCTGCATGGCTGGAGCGGTGGGTGGCGGCCGATCGCGTGGCTGTTCGCGGCGATCGGGCTGCTCGCGGCGCTGAGCGGGCTGTCGGCCGGGCGGGCGGGACAGGTGCATGGCTGAGGCGGCGGCCGGCCCGCGCATCGCCGTCGCTCTCTGCACGCATGACCGCTATCGCCTGCTCGGCACCGCGCTCGGCGCCCTCAGCCGGCAGAGCCTGGCGCCCGATGCCTATGAAATCCTGGTGATCGACAACACGCCCGACCGCACGGAATCCGACCGGCAAGCGCGCCTTTATCGCGGCCTCGGCAATCTGCGCTGGTTCCACGCCCCGATCCCCGGCCTCGCCGGCGCGCGCAACATGGCGATGTGGCAGGCGGCGGCGCCGCTGCTCGCCTTCATCGACGACGACGCGCTCGCCGACCCCGGCTGGCTCGCCGGCCTGCTCGCCGGTTTCGAGACGTTGGGGCCGGCGGTGCATCTGCTCGGCGGGCCGGTGCATCCGCTATGGGAGGCGCCACGGCCGGACTGGCTCGCCGATGGCATGCTCGGCTATCTCTCGCTGCTCGATCGCGGCGGCGACCTCCGGGTGCTGGCGGCGGGGGAGTGGCTGGTGGGCACCAATGTCGCCTATCGTGTGGCGGCGTTGCGCGCGGCGGGCGGCTTCAGCCCGGCGCTCGGCCGCAGCGGCGCGGGCGCGGTGCTCTTGTCGAATGAGGAGACCGAGCTCGCCGACCGGCTGCACGCCGCCGGCGGCCTCGCCGGCTGGGCGCCGGCGGCGGTGGTGCAGCACCGGATCACCGCCGAACGCCTCGATCAACGCTGGTTCCGCCGCCGCGCGGCGTGGCAGGCGGTGTCGGATTTCATCCGCAATCCGGCCTATTTCAGCACCCATTTCGCGACCCATTGGGGCGAGGCGGCGCGCTATGTCGATTTCCACGCCGAGGCCAACGCCCTCGCCGCCCTCGCCGCCGCCCAGCGCGACGCCGGCATGAGCCATTGGGAAGTTTCGGCGATCTATCACCTCACGCTTTGCCTGCTCGGCGGGCTTGCGGCGCCGGAGAGCGGGGAGGGCCTACCATAATCGTGCGACGCCATAGGCATCGAAGGGGGTGCTTATTGGAAACGAGCACCAGATTGTCCAGCATGGCTTGCGCGATCAGCATGCGGTCGAACGGCTCGCGGTGCGGCCCCGGCAAGGCACCCGCTACCTGACCTAAGTGACTGAATTTAGATAGTTTTTATCCCCGTGTCAATTTCTATCGGCTCGATGCGGCACGCCGCCGCAACAGC
>DAHXNW010000067.1 GCA_027365195.1 Acetobacteraceae bacterium | reverse complement strand
AGCTTCGACGACAATGCGCTGTTTCGCCATCCGGCGCTGGAGGCGCTGCGCGACGAGGCGGAAGAAGATCCGAAGGAGCTGGAGGCGGCCAAGCATAGCCTCAACTACGTCGCCCTCGACGGCAGCATCGGCTGCATGGTCAATGGCGCCGGCCTCGCCATGGCGACGATGGACATCATCAAGCTCTATGGCGGCGCGCCGGCGAATTTCCTCGATGTCGGCGGCGGCGCGACGAAGGAGCGGGTGACGGCGGCTTTCAAGATCATCCTGTCCGACCCGCAGGTGGAGGGGATTCTGGTGAATATCTTCGGCGGCATCATGCGCTGCGACGTGATCGCCGAGGGGGTGGTGGCGGCGGCGCGCGAGGTCTCGCTGAACGTGCCGCTGGTGGTGCGGCTCGAAGGCACCAACGTGGCGTTGGGGCGCGAGATCATGGCGAAATCCGGCCTGCCGATCATTCCCGCCGAGAATCTGGCCGATGCGGCGGGCAAAGTGGTCAAAGCCGTGCAGGAGGCGCGCTGAGATGGCAATTCTGGTCGATGCCGAGACCCGCGTGATCACCCAGGGTTTCACCGGCGCGCAGGGTAGTTTCCATTCCGAGCAGGCGATCGCCTATGGCACTAAAGTGGTCGGCGGTGTCACGCCAGGTAAGGGCGGCGCGCGCCATCTCGATTTGCCGGTGTTCGACACCGTGGCCGAGGCGGTGGCAAAAACCGGTGCCACGGCGAGCGCCATCTATGTGCCCCCGCCGTTCGCGGCGGATGCGATCCTGGAGGCGATCGACGCGGAGATTCCGCTGATCGTCTGCATCACCGAGGGCATTCCGGTGCTCGACATGGTGCGCGTCAAGCGCGCCCTCGATGGCTCACGCTCGCGGCTGATCGGGCCGAACTGCCCGGGGGTGATCACGCCCGAGGCCTGCAAGATCGGCATCATGCCCGGCCACATCCACCGACGCGGCAAGGTTGGCATCGTCAGCCGCTCTGGCACCCTCACCTACGAGGCGGTGGCGCAGACCACGGCGGCGGGGCTGGGGCAGAGCAGTTGTGTGGGCATCGGCGGCGATCCGGTGAAGGGCACCGATTTCATCGAAGTGCTGGAGATGTTCCTCGCCGATGCGCAGACCGAGGCGATCGTGATGATCGGCGAGATCGGCGGCCAGAGCGAGATCGACGCCGCCGAATTCCTCGCCCGCGCCGGCAGCGCGAAACCGGTGGTGGGCTTCATCGCCGGCGCGACGGCGCCGCCCGGCCGCCGTATGGGCCATGCCGGGGCAGTGATCAGCGGCGGACGCGATACCGCGGCGGCGAAATTCGAGGCGATGCGGCGCGCGGGCATCCATGTCGCCGAAAGCCCGGCGGCCCTCGGCAGCACGATGATCAAAGCCTTGCGCGGCTGAACCGGGGCGGAGACGATCCATGCGTGCCGCACGGGTCTGCGCTCTGCCGGAGGGTTTGCCACGGATCAGCGAATTGGCAATACATCGCTCATATAAAGGGTATTGATGGGCCGATCGGCGGCTCCAATCGTCAACGCAGGACTCTGATCATGGCTGGTGTCGATCTTCTCGCCAGCGCCTTCACCGGCGCCAATGCGGCTTTCCTCGCCGATCTCTATGCCCGCTGGGCGGCCGATCCGGCGAGCGTGGATGCGAGTTTCGCCGAATTGTTCGCCGCCCTCAATGACGAGGCGCGCAGCGTGCTCGGCGATGCGGCCGGCGCCTCCTGGGCGCCAAAGCGCTTCGCCATCGATGCCACGCCGGCGCGCATGCCCGATGCCGCGCCCCTGCGGACGACGGATGCGGCGGTTTCCGCCGAACTCGTGCGGGCGACGGCGCGCGACAGTCTGCGCGCGTTGATGCTGGTGCGCGCCTATCGGGTGCGCGGCCATCTCGAGGCGAAGCTCGATCCGCTCGGCCTGCAGGTGCCGAAACCGCATACCGAGCTCGATCCCGCGAGCTATGGCTTCGGCCCCGACGATCTCGATCGTCCGGTGTTCATCGACCAAGTGCTCGGCCGCGAAAGTGCGACAGTACGTGAGATCGTCGGCATCCTGCGTGAGACCTACTGCGGCTCGATCGGCGTCGAGTTCATGCACATCCAGGACCCGGCGCAGAAATCCTGGATCCAGCGCCGGATCGAGGGCGCGCCCTGGCGCAACGCGCTCGATGCCGACACCCGCAAGCGGCTGCTGCGCCAGTTGACCGAGGCTGAGGGATTCGAAACCTTCTGCCAGAAGCGTTATGTCGGCACCAAGCGATTCGGCCTGGAAGGCGGCGAGGTGACGATCCCGGCGCTGCACGCCATCATCGCCACCGCCGCCCACGCCGGCGTGCAGGAAATCTGCATCGGCATGCCGCATCGCGGCCGGCTCAACACGCTCGCCAACATCATGCAAAAGCCGTTCTCCGCGTTGTTCAGCGAATTCGCCGGTGCCTCGGCCAATCCGGAGGACGTGCAGGGATCGGGCGACGTGAAATACCACCTCGGCACCTCGACCGATATCTCGATCGACGGCCAGCAGGTGCATCTCTCCCTGCAACCCAACCCCTCGCATCTCGAGGCGGTCGATCCGGTGGTGGCCGGCAAGGTGCGCGCGCGCCAGGACATGGCCGGCGACACCCGCACCCGGCGCAGCGTGATGGGCGTGCTGATGCATGGCGATGCTGCCTTCGCCGGCCAGGGGCTGGTGTATGAAACCCTCGCGATGAGCCAGCTCATCGGCTATCGCACCGGCGGCACGCTGCATCTGATCGTCAACAACCAGATCGGCTTCACCACCCTGCCCGCGCATGCCTATTCCGGCCTCTATTGCACCGACGTGGCGAAATCGATCCAGGCGCCGATCCTGCACGTGAACGGCGACGACCCCGAGGCGGTGCTGTTCTGCGCCCGCCTCGCCACCGAGTTCCGCCAGGAATTCGCCACCGACATCGTGCTCGACATCGTCTGCTACCGCCGCCACGGCCATAACGAGACCGACGAGCCGGCCTTCACCCAGCCGATCATGTATCGCGCCATCCGCGCGCAGCCGACCACGCGCCGCCTCTATGCCGAACGCCTCGTCGCCGCTGGCGTGCTCTCGGCCGAGGAGGCAGAGGCGATGGCCGACGACTTCACCGCAAAATTGGATGCCGCCTATCAGGCCGCGCAATCTTACAAGCCGAACAAGGCGGACTGGCTGGAGGGCCATTGGGCGGGGCTGAAGCAGGCCGATCAGCAGGACGAGTGGAGCGAGGAGGCAACCGCCGTGCCGGCCGCGACACTGCGCGAGATCGGCGCGGCGCTGGCCCGCGTGCCGGCGGATTTCACCGTCAACCCGAAAATCGCCCGCCAGCTCGAAGCCAAACAGGCAATGATCGACAGTGGCGAAGGGATCGACTGGGCGACCGGCGAGGCGCTCGCCTTCGGCAGCCTGCTGCTGGAGGGGCATCGGGTGCGGCTCTCCGGCGAGGATTGCCAGCGCGGCACCTTCAGCCAGCGCCACGCCGTGCTGATCGATCAGGACAATCAGCACGAATATGTGCCGCTGAACAACATCGCCGCCGAGCAGAGCAAGATCGAGATCTACAACTCGCTGCTCTCCGAGGCAGGGGTGCTCGGCTTCGAATACGGCTATTCGCTCGCCGATCCGCGCACGCTGGTGCTGTGGGAGGCGCAGTTCGGCGATTTCGCCAATGGCGCGCAGGTGATCATCGACCAGTTCCTGGCGCCGGGCGAGAGCAAATGGCTGCGCATGTCCGGCCTCACCCTGCTGCTGCCGCATGGCTATGAGGGCCAGGGGCCGGAGCATTCCTCGGCGCGGCTCGAGCGCTATCTGCAACTCTGCGCCGAGCGGAACATGTCCGTCTGCAACCTCACCACGCCGGCAAGCTATTTCCACGCCCTGCGCCGGCAGTTGAAGCGGAATTTCCGCAAGCCACTGGTGGTGATGACGCCGAAATCGCTGCTGCGCCACAAGCTCGCGGTATCCTCGCTCGCCGAGATGGCCGAGGGCAGCGGGTTTCGCACCGTGCTGCCCGAGATCGACCCGATCACCGAGGACAGTGCGGTCAAGCGCGTCGTGCTGTGCAGCGGCAAGGTCTATTACGATCTGCTCGCCGAGCGACGCGAGCAAAAAATCGACAGCGTCGCCATCCTGCGGCTGGAGCAGCTCTATCCCTTCCCGGCGATCACCCTGCCCAAGCTGCTGGCGCCGTACCGGCAGGCCGAGGTGGTGTGGTGCCAGGAGGAGCCGGCGAACATGGGGGCGTGGTGCTATGTCGACCGGCGGATCGAGGCGGTCCTCGGCGAGATCGACATCGCCGCCAAGCGGGCGCGCTACGTCGGCCGCCACGAGGCGGCGAGCCCGGCCACCGGCTCCGCCAAAAAGCACGCGGCGCAGCAAGCGGCTTTGGTGCGCGCGGCGTTGACCACCGATTGAGCCAATAGCCAGCAGGAGTTCGGCCAGCCCATGTCAACCGAGATCAAGGTGCCCACGCTCGGCGAGAGCGTCACCACCGCCACCATCGCGCGCTGGCTGAAGCAGGCCGGCGAGGCGGTGGCCGCCGACGAGCCTCTGGTGGAGCTGGAGACCGACAAGGTGACGGTGGAGGTGAACGCGCCGGCCGCCGGCGTGCTCGGCGCGACGCTCGCCGCCGAGGGGGCCGAGGTGGAAGTGGGCGCGGTGCTCGGCAGCATCGAGGCCGGCGTCGGCGCACAGCAGGCACCCAAACCCGTCGTAGCCAAACCGGCGCCCGCCAAGCCCGCCCCCGCCAAACCTGCTACCGAGCCGGCGGCGAATCCGGCCGGTGGGGTGAATGCGCCGCCGCGCCCCTCCGGACCGGTCTCGCGCCCGGCAACCCCGCCGGGAGACATCGCCGCCCATGCGCCGCTGCCGGCGGCGGCGAAAATGCTGACCGAGCACCGGCTTCCAGCCGCCGAACTGGGCGCCGGCTCTGGCAAGGATGGCCGGCTGACCAAGGGCGACGTGCTGGCTTTCCTCGACCGGCCTTCCCCTGCCGTGGCATCCCAGCCGGCCGCCCGCGCGCCGCGCGCCGAGGCGGCGGGCGAGGAGCGGGTGAAAATGACCCGCCTGCGCCGCACCATCGCCGCCCGGCTGAAGGAGGCGCAGAACACGGCCGCCATGCTGACCACCTTCAATGAGGTGGACATGTCGGCGGTGATGGCCCT
>DAHXNW010000246.1 GCA_027365195.1 Acetobacteraceae bacterium | reverse complement strand
GTGCTGTGCGGGCCGGGCAATAACGGCGGCGATGGCTATGTCGCGGCACGGCTGCTGCAACAGGCGGGATGGCCGGTGCGGCTCGCCGCTCTCACCCCGCCGCGCGCCGGCAGCGATGCGGCGGCGGCGGCCATGCTTTGGCGCGGGCCGACCGTGGAATTTGCACCAAGCGAGGCGGCGCGCGCGGGCCTGGTGATCGATGCGGTCTTCGGCGCCGGCCTTACCCGCGTGCTGCCCCCGCTGGTTGCGCAAACGCTGGCGGCGGCGCCCCGCGTGGTGGCGGTGGATGTGCCGAGCGGGCTCGACGGCGCGACCGGCCAACCGCGTGGCGCTGTGCGCCAGGCGGTGCGCACCATCACCTTCATGCGCGCCAAGCCCGGCCATTTCCTTCTGCCGGGGCGCAGCCTGTGCGGCGTGCTGGAGATTGCCGACATCGGCATGCCGGCCGCCGCGCTGGCGGTGGCGGATGCGCGCTGCTGGCTCAACCTGCCGGCATCGTGGCGCCTGCCGCCGCGGGAGGTGGGCGATCATAAATACAGTCGTGGCCATGTCGGCGTGCTCGGTGGTGCCACGATGACCGGTGCCGCACGGCTCGCGGCAGGCGCGGCGCGGCGCGTGGGCGCCGGGCTGGTGAGCATCGTGGCCCTCGGCGCGGCGGCGATCTATCGCGCCGGCGAACCGGGGCTGATGGTCAGCGAAGCGCCGCTCGCAGCGTTGCTGCAAGACGAACGGCGCCGGTTCTGGGTCTGCGGCCCTGGTCTCGGGGTCGCCACGGCGGGCGAGGTGCTGCCGGTGCTGCTCGCTGCCGGCCGTTGCGTGGTGGCCGATGCCGATGCGCTCACCGCCTGCGCCGGCGCGCCGGAGCGGCTGCGCGGTGCCGCTGTGGTGACCCCGCATGCCGGCGAGTTCGCCCGCGTGTTCGGCCCGCCGGGCGAGGATCGCCCCGCCGCCGTGCGCGCCGCCGCCGCACGCACCGGCGCCGTGGTGGTGCTGAAGGGCGCGGACAGCCTGATCGCCGCACCGGACGGGCGGCTCGCCATCAACGCCGCAGCCCCTCCCTCGCTCGCTACCGGCGGCAGTGGCGACGTGCTCGCCGGGCTGATCGGCGGCTTGCTGGCACAGGGCATGCCGCCGTGGGAAGCCGCCTGCGCAGCGGTTTGGCTGCATGGGCGGGCGGCGGTGCTGGCCGGCGCACCGCTGTGCGCGGAGGATTTGCTGGACTGGATCGCCCTCGCGATGGGAGAGGCAGATCGCTGCGGCGGGCCGGTTCAGGCTGAAAGCAACACCATACTCTAACGCAACTCGAACATCGCCTCCACCTCGACGGCGGCGTCACCGGGCAGCGAGGCGACGCCGATGGTGCTGCGGGCATGGCGGCCGGCGTCGCCGAACAGCGCCACGGCGAGGTCGCTCGCACCGTTCATCACCAGAGCGTGCTGGGCGAAATCGGCGGTCGCGGCGATGAAGCCGCCGAGACGCAGCACGCGAGCGATGCGGTCGAGATCGCCCCCGCACGCCGCCTGCGCTTGCGCGAGCACGTTCAGCAGGCATTGCCGCGCCGCCGCCTGCCCCTGTTCCACGCTCACCCCGGCGCCGAGCTTGCCGGTGACGGTAATCCGCCCATCCACCGCCGGCACTTGGCCGGAGACGATCAGCAGCGCGCCGCTCTGCACGAAGGGGACGTAATTCGCCATCGGCGCCATCGGCGAGGGCAGGGTGAGGGCAAGGTCTGCCAGGCGTGCGGCGATCTGTCCGGCCATCGAAAACTCCTTGAATAGGTGGCTACCGGCCGACCACCCGCAGCCCGCGCCGGCGGGCGCGCGGCGAGGCGGCGTGCGGCAGATCGAGCGGCAGCAGCGGAGCATGGTCGCGCGCGGCACCCACGGTGTCGGCGGCCTCCGCCTCGGCGGGGCGGATCTCCTGGCGCAGATAATTCGCCGCCAGATGGCGGAAGACGTAATCGAGCAGCGAGGTCGCCCGCGCCACCGCCGGATCGCCCTCGACCTCGCCAGCCGGCCCGAAGCGGGTGAAGGTGAACGCCTCGACGAACCGCTCCAGCGCCACGCCATGCTGCAAGCCGAGGCTGACCGCCTGGGCGAAGCAGTCCATCAGCGCGCGGAACGGCGCGCCTTCCTTCTGGAGCGCGATGGCGATCTCGCCGAGCCGGCCATCGGCATATTCGCCGGTGTGCAGCGAGAGCGCGTGGCCGCCGACGCGCGCGCGCTGGGTGTAGCCGCTGCGCCGCGTGGGCAGCGGCGTCGCCGGCTCTGCGGCGGGCAGCGAAACGTCGGGCAGGGCGGCAAAATAGGGCGCCACGGCGTCCTGCATCGCCCGTTGCGCCGCAGCACTCGCCGGCTGCAACAAGGGCACCCCCGCCAGCATCGACGCCAGCGCCGCTTCGGCCGAAAGCCCGGCCTGGGTGAGGCGCGCGACGCTCGCACGCGAGAGAAGATGCGGCAAGCCGGGAGCGAGGGGCGAGAAAGCGGCGGCGATGCCGCCGGTCTCCACCCCGAGCAGCGCCTCGCTCGGCCCCGGTTGCGTGATCGCGGTGGTCGATTGATGCGCGGGCAGCACGCCGCGCCCGGCCGAGGCGGCATCGGCGTGGCGGCGCAGCAGGGCAGCGAGATCGCGCGCCACGCCGCGCGCCGCGGCACTGTCGTAATCGATGCCGAGCAGCGCCAGCAGCCCGTCGAGATCGGCGAAACCGACGCCCAGCCGCTGGGCCTCGGGTGCCGCGATCGTCAGCGCGCGCACGGCGCACTCGGCGGCGGCGGCGAAGGCGGCGCGGTCGAAGCCGCTCTCGGGATCGACGAATGCCGGCAGGTTCAGCACGAAGCCGGGGGTTTCCTCCGGCGCGCGGTGCCAAACGCCGGGGGAGGGGGCGCCGCGCCGCTCGCGCAGCAGACAGTGCAGCGGTTCGGCGAGCATCGGCGCCTGCCGCGCGATCGGCCCGATCCAGTGCTCCGCCGCATCCGTCAAGCGGACGACGCCACGCCGCGCCAGACCCTCCGGCGCCAGTGCCGCGAGTGCCGCCGCCGCCGCATCGTCCCAAACGGCGGGAAGGGAGAGCAGGCGG
>DAHXNW010000063.1 GCA_027365195.1 Acetobacteraceae bacterium | reverse complement strand
TATCGCGACCTTCCCCTGGGTGCGCAGCCCGGAGCGGCGCGGCATCGACCTCGCCGAGTATCCGGCGGTGCGCCGCTGGCACGACGCGATCGCCGCCCGCCCGGCGGTTGAGCGCGGGGTGGAGGTGCTCTCGGAGAGCCGGCGGAAAGGTGCCATGAGCGAGCAGGAGCGGGAGAACATGTTCGGCGCGAAACAGTTCGCCCCGCGCTGATGCGCCCCGCCGGCGGTGCGGCTACGCCCGCCGGCGCCGCGCCACCAGCAGAAGCCCGAGCGCGCCGCTCGCCAGCAGCAGCAGCGAAGACGGTTCTGGTACCGCGACGGAAGACACCGGCGTCAGGGTGAAGCTGCCGAAGGCGGTTGGGCCATTGTCGGTATAACTATTCGCAAATCCAAAAATTCTGATATCGTTTGTGCTGTAGCCGGCCGGGGTGCTGGCGAGCGAGAAGGCGATCCCTAAGGAGTCGACGCGGCCGTTAGAAGTCTTGATCAGATTGTCGTTGGCTGCAAAGGTATTTACGCCGAGCAGGCCGGTGATGGCGATGTTGTCATAGGTGCCGGTGATCGCCGTCACCAGATTGCCGGTGAAGGCACCATTGTACCCCGTCGAGATCGTGTTCTGCGCGGTGATCGTGCCCGAGCCGAGGACGGAACCCCCACTATACAGGGGAATGTCGGACGACCAGTCATAGACGGTGGCCGAGGCCGGGGCCGATGCTGCCGCCACGGCGAGGGCGGCGAGGGCGGCGATGCGGATGGCGAACGTCTTCTTCACGTCGAACACTCCCATAAATGATTTTCTTCTCTATCGCGGCCCATTGGCATCGTGCAAGGTTTTCCACGCCCTTGGGCCTCGCCGCCGGAGCGGTGCGCTTGCATTGCGGCCCCGGTTGTGGCTTAACCGCGCTTCCCTGCCGGGGGCGGCATTCTCCCGGCTATGCCCGACGCTCCATGCGGAGCGGGTTCCTGTGAACCGGGGTCGAGATCATCCAGAGGGAGCAGTCGATGCCGCTCTATGAATGCGTGCTCATCGCACGCAACGACGTGACGCAGCAGCAGGTCGAGGCACTCGCCGATCAGGCGGCGAGCCAGCTCGAGGCCGATGGCGGGGCGATCAAGAAGCGCGAATACTGGGGGCTGCGCAGCCTCTCCTATCGCATCAAGAAGAACCGCAAGGGGCATTACATGCTCCTCGGCCTGGACGCGCCGCATCCGGCGGTAAAGGAAATGGAGCGCCAGCTCAGCCTGAACGAAGACGTGCTGCGTTTCATGACGATCCGCGTGGACGCGATCGAGGAGGCGCCGTCGGCCATCCTCTCGCGCAAATCCGACGAACGCGAGCGTGGCTTTCGCGGCCCGAAGCCGGCCGGCAGGTTCGAGAGCGGCCGCCGCCGTGGGTTTGACGATCGCGAGGAGTTCCGCGCCCGTGGCGATGGCGACGATGGCAGCGAGCATGGCGGCGAGTTCCGCGCCGTCGGGGAGGATTGAGCAGCATGTCCGAGACCAGCGAGATCAACCCGGCCGGCCGCCGCGCCGCCGTCGGCGCCCGCCGCCCGTTCTACCGCCGGCGCAAATCCTGCCCGTTCTCCGGCCCGAACGCGCCGCAGATCGACTACAAGGACGTCCGCCTGCTCTCCCGCTTCCTCTCCGAGCGCGGCAAGATCGTGCCGAGCCGTATCACCGCCGTCTCCGCCAAAAAACAGCGCGAGCTGGCGCAGGCGATCAAGCGGGCGCGCTTCCTCGCCCTGCTGCCCTATGTGCTGAGCTGAGGAGGGCCGGGCCATGGCCAATGTCGAACTGATCCTGCTGCAACGGGTGGAAAAACTCGGACAGATGGGCGAGATGGTGCGGGTGAAGCCCGGCTTCGCGCGCAATTTCCTGCTGCCGCAGAAAATGGCGATCCGCGCCAACAAGGCCAATCGCGAGCGCTTCGAGCAGCAGCGCGTGCAACTGGAAGCGCAGAACCTCAAGCGGCGCGAGGAGGCCGAGCGGCTGGCCGAGCGCATCGGCAGCCTCGCGGTGCAGATCATCCGCCAGGCCGGCGAGTCGGGCAGCCTCTACGGCTCGGTCTCGGCGCGCGACATCGCCGAGGCGGCAACCGCGGCGGGGCTGAGCATCGGCCGCCAGCAGGTGGTGCTCGAACAGCCGATCAAGAGCCTCGGCCTGTCCGAGGTGCGCGTGGTGCTGCACCCCGAAGTGAGCATCCAGGTCACTGTCAACGTCGCGCGCAGCCCGGAGGAAGCCGACCGCCAGGCACGCGGCGATGCCGCGCGCGCGCCGGCGGCCGAGGAAGAGGCGGAACCCGACCTGCTGGCGACGCTGGAGGCGGAAACCGGAGCGCTCGGCGGGTAATCACTACCCGGAGTTGAAAGTCTTCAAACTACCGTCAAAATTTGGTCAATGGAGCGGGAGCCGTGCAGCGATGCACGGCTCTTTTGCGTTATAGCATTTGACGGCCGCAATGGATTGCCACATCTTCAAGGATAATAAACTTTAGTTAACCGGAGGCAGTGATGCGCTCTCTGCTGTCATGGGTTCTGAATCGGCTGATCGGCGCGGGTCGGCTCACCGTCTACTGGCCGGATGGCTCGTCGAGCGAGTTTCGCGGCCGCCGTGCGGGGCCATCGGCGGCGATGGCGATATTGAAACCGGGCGTGGTGCTGCGCCTGCTGCTCGATCCGGTGGTCGGTTTCGGCGAAAGCTATATGGACGCCGCCCTGGCGCCGGTGGCGTGCAGCCTCTACGATCTGGTTGATCTGTTCGCTATCAACATGATGTCACCGGGGGCGGCGCATCCGGTGATGCGGCTGCACGAGGTTCTGGGGCGCGGATTTCGCCGCATCGCGCAGTTCAATCCGGCCGGACGGTCGCGCCGCAACGTCGCGCATCACTACGATCTCAACGGCCGGCTCTACAGCCTGTTCCTCGATCGCGACCGGCAATATTCCTGCGCCTATTTCCCGACCGGGGAAGAGACGCTCGAAATGGCGCAAGCGGCGAAAAAGCGCCATATCGCGGCGAAACTACGTCTCGACCGGCCAGATCTGCGGGTGCTCGACATTGGCTGCGGCTGGGGTGGCATGGCGCTCACCCTGGCGCGCGAATATGGCGCGCTTGTCACCGGCATCACCCTCTCGACCGAACAATTGGAAGCAGCGCAGGCGCGCGCGAAGGCCGAGGGCTTGCAGGATCGCGTGCAGTTCCAACTGCTCGACTATCGCGCGCTCGACCAGCAGTTCGACCGTATCGTCTCCGTCGGTATGTTCGAGCATGTGGGCGTCGTGCATTACCGGCAGTTTTTCGACGTGATCCAGCGCACGCTGACACCAGACGGCGTGGCGCTGATCCACTCGATCGGGCGCAGCGACGGGCCGGGGTTCACCAATGCGTGGCTCGCGAAATACATCTTCCCCGGCGGCTATTCGCCGGCACTAAGCGAGGTGCTGCTGCCGATCGAGCGCAGCGGGCTGGTGGTGACCGATATCGAAATTCTGCGGCTGCATTATGCCGAAACGCTGCGCCACTGGCGCCGCCGCTTCGCCGCCAACCGCGACGCCATCACCACCCTCTACGACGAACGCTTCTGCCGCATGTTCGAATTCTACCTCACCGGCGCCGAACTCGCCTTCCGCCGCCAGGGTCACATGAATTTCCAGATCCAACTCGCCCGCGAGCAGACCGCCGTGCCGCTGACACGCGACTACATCACCCATCTCGAGGCGGCCCGCCAACTCGCCTGATGCGCTACGCCGTCACTCGGGCGGATTGCCAGCCGGCGCGCCGATCGGGTGGGTGCGCCACGCATCGAGCGCCCAATGCACCGAGGGGAAGGCGATCTGCGTCCACGGAATGTCCTCCCAGGCGAACAGCCCGACCTCCTGACTCTCCGGGCCGGCCGCATAATGCGGGGCACCCGCGAAATGCGCGCGAAAAATCAGTTGCACCTGGCTGAGGCGGCTGATGGTGAACACCGCGAGCAGCCCGTCGAGTTCGATGCGCGCCTCCGCCTCCTCGGCGGCCTCGCGCATCGCCCCCTCCTCCGGCGTCTCGTGCAGTTCGAGATAGCCGGCCGGCAGCGTCCAGAAGCCTTCGCGCGGCGCGATGGCGCGGCGGCAGAGCAGCACCGCGCCGGCTTCCTCGACGACGCTGCCGACGACGATCTTGGGGTTTTCATAGGCGATGAAGCCGCACTCGGCGCAGACCGCGCGCTCATGCGTATCGCCGGCCGGGGTCTGGCGGATGAAACGGCCCATGGCCGCAGGCTGCCCGCTGCGGGCGCGCGCGTCAACGCGCGGTTTGGCTCGAACTCCGCCAGATGCTATGCCCGTCGCGTCATGATCGCCGATCCGTCCGCCGCCGCGCCGCGTGCCGCCTGGGCTGTCCGCCGGGAGGGCGCGCGCGGCCGGCTGCACGCCGAGCCCGAGGCGCTCGGCCGCAGCCCGTGGCAGCGCGACCGCGACCGCATCATCCACAGTTCGGCCTTCCGCAAGCTGCAATACAAAACCCAGGTTTTCGTCAATCACGAGGGCGATTTCTTCCGCACCCGCCTCACCCACAGCATCGAAGTGGCGCAGATCGCCCGCTCCATCGCCCGCGCCCTCCGCCTCGACGAGGATCTGACCGAGGCGCTGGCGCTGGCGCATGATCTCGGCCATCCGCCGTTCGGCCATGCCGGCGAGGAAGCCATCGCCGCCGCGATGCAGGAATGTGGCGGCTTCGACCATAATGCGCAGTCGCTGCGCGTGGTGACGCTTCTGGAACGCCGCTATGCCGCCTTCGACGGGCTGAACCTCACCTGGGAGACGCTGGAGGGGCTGGCCAAGCACAATGGCCCGCTCGCCGATCCTCCAGCCTACGTAGCGGCCTATGATCGGGCGCACCCGCTCGCTCTGCACAGCTTCGCCTCCGCCGAGGCGCAGGTGGCCTCGCTCGCCGACGACATCGCCTATCACAGCCACGATCTCGACGACGGGTTGCGCGCCGGGCTGTTCGGCGTCGAGGATGTCGCCGACCTGCCGCTGGTCGGCGCGGCACTCGCCGAGGCGCGCGCGGCGGGAGGCAGCCTCACCCCCGCGCGGCTGCGCCACGAGACCATCCGCCGCGTGATCGATGCGCTGGTGAGCGACCTGATCGGGCAGACCGAGGCCAATATCGCCGCCCTCGCCCCCGCCGATGCGGATGCCATCCGCCACGCCGGCCGCCCGGTGGTCGCCTTCAGCGTCCCGATGGCGGCGGCCAATCGCGAGATCAAGCGCTTCCTGTTCGCGCGCATGTATCGCCACTGGCGCGTCAACCGGATGACGGCGAAGGCGCGCCGGCTGACGGCGGCGCTGTTCGCGCTGCTGCGGGACGATCCGGCGCTGCTGCCAGAGGAGTGGCAGCCGCATGATGCGGCGGATACGGCGCGCGTCGTCACCGACTACATCGCCGGCATGACCGACCGCTTCGCGATGGATGAATACCGCCGCCTCACCGATCTCTCCATCGCAGGTTGAATTTTTGATGTCGCAGAACCTCTACGCCGAGATCACCGGCCGGGTCGTCGCCGCGCTGCGCGTATTGCACCCAGCTCTGCCGGACGAGGTGCTCGCGCGAGTCGAGGTGAGCCCGACGCGCGAGGCGGGGCATGGCGAGATGGCGAGCAACGCAGCGCTGCTCGCCGCCAAGCCGGCGCGCCAGCCACCACGCGCGCTCGCCGAGGCGCTGGCCGCGGCCCTGCGCGCGGACCCCGCGATCGCGCGCGCCGAGGTGGCTGGGCCGGGCTTCGTCAATCTCACCCTGCACCCGGCGGCGTGGCGGGCGCAGTTGCCGGTGATCCTCGGCGCCGGCGAGGCCTATGGCGAGAGCACGCTCGGTGGCGGGCTGGCGGTGAATGTCGAATACGTCTCGGCGAACCCCACCGGCCCGATGCACATCGGCCATTGTCGCGGCGCGGTGGTGGGCGATGCGCTGGCCACTCTGCTCGCCAAGGCCGGCTATGACGTCACGCGCGAGTATTACGTCAACGACGCCGGCGCGCAGGTGAATGCCCTCGCTTGGGCGGTCTACTGGCGCTATCTCGAGGCGCTCGGCACGGCGATGACCGAGGCGGATTTTGCCGCGCAGGCGCCCGGCGGCCTGCAATATCGCGGCGAGTATCTGATCCCGCTCGGTCAGGCGCTGGCACGCGAGCAGGCCGATCGTCTCGCCGGCCCCGAGGTTACCATCGCCGCATCGGAACTCTGGCTCGACCGCGTGCGTGACTACGCCGTCGCCGCAATGATGACGCTGGTGCGCAACGATCTGGCCGCCCTTGGCGTGGTTCATGATGGATTCACTTCCGAGCGGGCGCTGCTGGCGAGCGGCGCGGTCGATACCGCCATTGCCGAACTCGATCGCCAGGGGCTGCTCTACGAGGGCGTGCTCGAACCACCCAAGGGCAAGACGCCGGAGGATTGGGAGCCGCGCGCGCAGACGCTGTTCCGCGCGACCCGCTTCGGCGACGACGTCGATCGGCCGCTGCGCAAATCCGATGGCAGCAACACCTACTTCGCCAACGACATCGCCTATCACCGCGACAAGATGGCGCGTGGCGCGCAGTTGATGATCGACGTCTGGGGCGCCGATCACGGCGGCTATGTGGCGCGCATGCAGGCAGCGGTGCGCGCCCTCGCCGGCGGCGAGGCTGGCCGGCTCGAAGTGGTGCTGTGCCAGATCGTGCATGTGCTGCGCGACGGCCAG
>DAHXNW010000245.1 GCA_027365195.1 Acetobacteraceae bacterium | reverse complement strand
GGTCAGCGGCACGCAAGCGGCGAGATCCTCCACGCTGCGCTCTCCCTGTCCCAGGTGTTCCAGCAATGCCAGACGATGCGCGTGGCCGAGCGCCCGGGCGATCTCGGCGAGGCTCTCGAATACCGTCTGTTTCGGACCTGGACTTGACATCGGCCTCTCATCGGGAAATCATTCAGCCGATTGATTGAACGACTGCTGCCGATCATCGTCAAGCCGCGCGGAGGAAGGTCGCCGTGAGCCCGATCGCCATGGGCGTGTCCCAGCCGGTGCGCCTCGGTCTCGCGGCGAACTGGCGGCAGTTCGTGCTGCTGCTGATCGTCAATGCCTGCGTCGGCGGCATGGTCGGGCTGGAACGAACCGTCGTGCCGCTCCTTGGCGCACAGACCTTCCACCTCACCGACACCACCCTGATCACCTCCTTCATCGTCAGCTTCGGGATTGCGAAGGCGCTGACCAATCTGCTCTCCGGGGCGCTCGCCGACCGCTTCGGCCGTAAGCCGGTGCTGCTGGCGGGCTGGGTGATCGGCCTGCCGGTGCCGATCATGATCATGCTGGCACCGAGCTGGGGCTGGATCATTGCCGCCAATGTGCTGCTCGGCGTCAACCAGGGTCTTGCCTGGTCGATGACGGTCAATATGAAGATCGACCTCGTGGGGCCGAGCCGGCGCGGCTTCGCGCTCGGCCTCAACGAGTTCTCCGGCTATGCCGCGATCGGGCTGACCGCCTTCCTCACCGGATTGATCGCGACCCGCTATGGCTTGCGTCCGGCGCCGTTCTATCTCGGCCTTCTCTATGCCGCCGCTGGGCTGTTGGTGTCGTTGCTGCTGGTGCGCGACACCGGCGCCCATCTGGCGCTCGAACACGACATTCACCCAAGGCCCGCTGGCGCGCCGCTACGCTTCGGGCAGATTTTCGCGCGTGTCTCCCTTGGCGATCGGGCGCTGTTCGCCGCATCGCAGGCCGGGCTGGTGAGCAACCTCAAGGATGGCATGAGCTGGGGTCTGCTGCCGCTGCTGTTCGCCGCCCACGGCCTGGGCGTCGAACGGATTGGCGTGCTGAAGGCGGTCTATCCGGCGGTGTGGGGGGTGTTGCAGATCGCCACCGGCGTGGCGAGCGACCATTGGGGGCGCCGCGGTCTGATCGCGGGCGGTTTGTGGGTGCAGGGCGCCGGCTTGCTGGTCACCGCCGCGAGCGAGGGCTTCGCTGGGTGGCTATTGGGCAGCGTGCTGCTCGGCATCGGCACCGCGATGGTCTATCCCACCCTGCTCGCCGCCGTCTCGGATGCCGCCGAACCGGCCTGGCGGGCGCGCGGGTTGTCGGTCTATCGGTTCTGGCGCGATCTTGGCTACGCCGTCGGCGCGCTCGCGAGCGGCATTCTGGCCGATCTGTTCGGCTTCGTCGTGCCCATCCTCGCGATCGCCGCCCTCACCTTGCTCTCGGGGGTGGTGATGCTCACACTCGGACGCACGATGCTCGAAAGATAAAAGAGAGCGGCGAAGCGCGAAGCGTCGCCCTCACATCACCGGCCAGATCCAGAAGGCGATGCCGACGAGGGCGATGAAGGCGCCGCTCAGCACCTCGCCATAGCGTTCGACGGCACCGAGCCGCACGCGCTCGAGTCCGGCGGTGGAGATCACGCAGAGCAGGACATAGGTGGCGATGGTGCTCAGGGCAAACACCAGCGCCATCAGGACGATCAGCGCCACGCCATAGCGCGCGGCGGCGAAAAACGCCGGAATGCCCTCGACCATCGGCGAGGAGCCGAGGATCAGCAGCAGCGCCGTGCGCGCATTGGTTTTGTGTTTATGGCTGTGCGGCGGCGGATCGAATTCGAGCCGCGCGGTAACGTCATGCCGGCTGTCGGCATCGTGGTCGTGCCAGTGGGCATGCACGGTGGCGCCGTGCCGATGCACATGCGCATGCCGCGCGAGCACCGCGACGCCGCCACGCAGCGGTGCATAGAGCGGATCGCCCTCCGGGCCGTCCTCGTCCTCATGCGTGTGCGCGGTGAACCGCAGGGAATGGCGATGCGCATGGCCGCCATGGCCGGTATCGATGCGCCGTATCTCGGGGCCGTGTGCGCCGTCCGCGCTGGCGTGACCGTGTCCATGCGCATGGGAATGCCCATGCCCAGCTCGCAGGTCGCTGAGGCCGGCGAGCGCGATCCAGCCGCCGAAGCCGATCAGCGCGAGGCTCGCCAGCGTATCGGCGATCCGGCCGAATTGTGTGGCAAACGCCACGCCCGCGACCCAGACGGCGAGGCCGAGCACCAGGGTGGTGGCGGCGTGTCCGATGCCGGCCTGCAGGGCGGCGCGCGCGGTCTCGCCACGCGACCAGCCGCGCTGGCGCGCCAGCAGCGTGATCGGCACCCAATGGTCCGGCACGATGGTATGCAGCACGCCGACGGCGGCGACGGCGGCGACCAGCAGAAGTCCTGAAGATGCAAACATCGGTTGGCCCTCGCACGGATCGCAACGATTCAATCGAACCGGTGGCGCAGCAACCGCAACGCATTCAGCGTCACCAGCACCGTGGCGCCGGTATCCGATAATATCGCCGGCCACAACCCGGTCAGCCCGGCGAGCGTGGTGGCCAGGAATACCGCTTTCAGCCCGATTGCCACAACAACGTTCTGGCGGATGTTGCGAAGGGTCGCGCGGGAGAGACGCACCAGCCGCGCGACATCGCCGACATGGCTGCCGAGCACCGCCGCATCCGCCGTCTCGAGGGCGACATCGGCGCCCCCGCCCATGGCGATGCCGACCGATGCGGCGGCCAGCGCCGGTGCGTCGTTGATGCCATCACCCACCATCGCGACCGGCCCTGCCGCCTCGAGGGCGATGATTGCACGTAATTTGTCCGCCGGCAGCAATTCGCTCCGCGCGTCCACCCCGAGTGCCGCGCCGACAGCCGCCGCGGCGCGCCGATTATCGCCGGTGAGCATCACCGCTCGCACCCCGAGCGCCCGCAGCGCCGCGAGGCCGGAAAGCGCGTCCACGCGCGGCGCATCGCGCACGGCGATGATGCCGATCGCATGATCCTCCGCCACGACCAGCACCACCGTCTTGCCGGCGTCTTCCAGCCGCGCCACCGTGTCGGCGTGTTCCGTCGCCAGCGCCACGCCATCGGCGAAATGGCGGGGCGAGCCGATCGCCACCGCCCTGCCGGCGACCCGCGCGATCATCGCCCGGCCGGGAATCCCTCGCACCTGGGTGGCGGGCCGTAGCGGAATGCCATCGGCCGCCGCCCGCGCGAGAATCGCCCGCGCCAGCGGATGGTTTGAGCCTTGTTCCGCGGCGGCGGCCAAACCCAATACCACGCGCTGGTTCGCGGACAAGGGAACGACGTCCGTCACCTCGGGCTGTCCGCTGGTCAGCGTGCCGGTTTTGTCGAAGGCGACCATGCGCACGCGGCCGATCCGCTCCAGCGCCGCACCCCCCTTCACCAACAGCCCGCGCCGCGCGGCGGCGGCGATGCCCGAGGTGATCGCCGCCGGCGTCGACAGCACCAGCGCGCAGGGGCAGCCGATCAGCAGCAAAGCGAGCCCGCGATAGATCCACACCCCCCAAGCCGCGCCGAACAGCAGCGGCGGCCCCACCGAAGCGAGTGCCGCGAGCACCATCACGACGGGAGTGTAGGCGGCGCTGAAGCGTTCGATGAAGCGCGCGGTGGGCGCCCGGCTGGCCTGCGCTTCCTCCACCATATGCACGATCCGGGCGACGGTGTTATCCGCCGCCGCCCGGCTCACGCGCACCCTGAGCGCACCGCTGCCGTTGATGCTCCCGGCGATCACCGCCTCGTTTTCCTGCCGGGGTACCGGAACGGCTTCGCCGGTGATCGGGCTTTCATCGAGGTAGGAGGTGCCCTCGATGACGATGCCGTCCGTCGGCACGCGCGCACCGGGCCGCACCAGCACCGTCTGGCCGATGCGCAGCGACGCCGCCGGCACCTCCCGTGCCGCATCGCCCTCGACGAGCAGCGCGGTGCGTGGTGCCAGGTCAGCGAGCGCACGGATGCCGGCGCGCGCCCGGCCGGCGGCGATGCCCTCCAGCCTCTGGCCGAGCGTGAACAGCAACCCGACGACCGCCGCCTCGCTCGGCGCGCCGATCAGAATGGCGCCGAGTGTCGCGATCGACATCAGCATCTCGATGCTGAACGGCGAACCGGCCCGCGCCAGAGCGATCGCCTGGCGCCCGAAAACCCATAATCCGAAAAGGGCGGCCGGCAACGCAGCACAGCCGCGCCAGGCGGGCAGCATGGCGCCTGCCGCGAGTCCTGCCAGCAGTAGGGCGCCGATCGCCGCCATCCGGCGGATCTGCGGGTTGGACCGCCAGCCAGCCCGGTTGGGCCGCCGATCCTCGCCAGACTCCAAGGCGGCGGCCTCGATGGCGACGATCTCGGCACTCTGGATGGCAAAGCCGAGCGCGCGCACCTGCGCTT
This sequence comes from Acetobacteraceae bacterium, assembly GCA_027365195.1. Lineage (GTDB taxonomy): Bacteria > Pseudomonadota > Alphaproteobacteria > Acetobacterales > Acetobacteraceae > DAHXNW01. Next base: position 7,014 of record DAHXNW010000245.1, on the reverse strand, counting down.
CCACCCGTTCGCGCGGCGTCGCCGTTTCATCGAGCCGCAACAGCAGCAATCCGGTCTGATGATTGACGCGCACCGCACACGCACCGTCGAGCCGGTTCAGGGCCGTCTCGATCTTGCCCGCGCAGCTCGGGCAATCCATGCCATCCACCCAATAGCGCAAGGCGGTGCCGGCCGACGCGGCGATGGTCTCCATGGCGAGATCCTACAGCCGATTCTCGCTATATGAGATAGGCTTCATGGACCCAAATGGCCAGTCTGCATCCCAGCCCGGCGGCGACACGCTACGGCCCAGCGTTTTGCGGCCCGGCGTTTCATGCCCATGCGTGCCTCTTATGGGCCGATCTCGATCGTCACCGGCACGTGGTCGGAGGGCTGCTCGCGGCCGCGTTCCGCGCGGTCCGCCCCGGCGGCCAGCAGGCGTTCGGCCAGTTCGGGGGAAAGCAGCGCGTGGTCGATGCGCAGGCCCCGATCGCGCGGCCAGGCGCCGGCCTGATAATCCCAGAAGGTAAAGGCCGCGCCCGCCGGTTGCAGCGCCCGCACCGCATCGGTGAGGCCGAGCCACAGCAGCCGGCGCCAGCGCGCGCGGCTCTCTGGATGCACCAGCGCGTCATCCGCCGCCAGCACCCCCGGCGCGCAATCGGCAGCGGTCGGGCAGACGTTGAAATCGCCGGCGAACAGGCACGGCCGATCGGCCTCCAGCAAGGCGGCGGCGCGCGCCGCCAGCGCATCCATCCAGGCCCATTTATAGGCGAGGCCGGCCGCCCCACCGGAATTGCCATTCGGCAGATAGAGGCCGGCGACGGTCAGCCCCGCCGTCTCGATCTCGATGTAGCGCGCCTGCGCATCCGCCGGCGGCAGGCCGGGCAGCGTGCGGTGCACCGTCTCGATGGGCCTGCGGGCGAGCACCGCGACCCCGTTATAGGCTTTCTGGCCGACGATCTCGCAGCGATAGCCAAGGCCGGCGAACGCCTCGGCGGGAAACGCCGGGGCCTCGCACTTGATTTCCTGCAGCAGCAGAATGTCCGGCTCGTTGCGGCGTAACCAGTCCGCCACCAGCGTCGCGCGCTGGCGGACCGAGTTGACGTTCCAGGTGGCGATCTTCACGCTTGGTACAGAAATAAGTTCGGCACCGGCCCGCAGCCGGCCACCCATTCCAATCTACTGCCGTGGCTGGCCGGGCGGGAGTATGGGCCGGTGCCGCATCGATTGCCAAGCATGCTCTCACTCGATGGAGAAGCTGGTGCCGCAGCCGCAGCCGGAGGTGGCATTCGGATTGCGCACGCTGAAATGGCTGCCGATCAGCTCATCGGTGTAATCGAGCTCGGCGCCGGCCAGCAGATCGAGGCTGGCGGGGTCGATCAGCACGCGCACGCCGTCGCGCTCGATCACCGCATCCGCCGGCTCGGCGGCAGCGACGAGGTCGAAGCGGTATTGAAAGCCGCTGCACCCACCGGCGAGCACGGCGACGCGCAGCGCGGCGGCAGAGGAATCCTCGGCGATGATCTCGGCGATCCGCGCGGCGGCACGCGCGGTGAGGGCGAAGGGAGCCGCTTCGGTCATGCTGTCCATCTCCGATAAATAGGATGCGCGCGCCGCCGGCGCCATCCCCCGATGGGGTGTTGAAAAAATTCACATCACATCGGCGGCGCGTTAACCCTGTGTTGACCAGACGCGGCCACACTCTCCCCGTCGCGGCCAGCAGGGCAGAGCTCATGAAGACGACCGCCGTACATTCGCATCGTCTGTGCGCCCATTGCGGCAGCGAGCGCGCGCCGGGCGACGTCCTCACCGGGCTCGCCGACCGGGCGATGTTCGCCGATCGGCTGGCTGCATCGCTGAGCCGTCGGCGTGGCCGATCCCGGCGTCGCCCGGCAGCGGCGGAGCAGCCGGGCGGCCTGGCCGTTCTGCTGATCGATCTCGATCGCTTCAAGGCAGTGAATGACACCCTCGGCCATGCCGCCGGCGATGCGCTGTTGCGCGCCGTCGCCAAGCGATTGCGGGGCGCCTTACGCGCGGAAGATATCGCGGCCCGGCTCGGCGGCGATGAATTCGCCGTGCTGCTGGCACCCCCGACGACGGCGGAGAGCACGGCGGCGATCGCCGAGCGCTTGGTGGAGATGCTCTCGCGCCCCTATCTGATCGATGGCGGCGTCGCCACGGTCGGCGCCAGCGTCGGCGCGGCGCTCTGCCCCGGCGGTGGCGAAGTCGAGGCGGAACTGCTGCTGCGCCGTGCCGACATGGCCATGTACCAGGCCAAAAATGACGGGCGCGGCCGCTATCGCCTCTTCGAGCCGGCGATGCAGGAGCGTGCCGAGGCGCGGCGCAAACTCGAGGCCGATCTGCGCGCTGCCCTCGCCCTCGGCCAGTTCGAGCTGCATTATCAGCCGCAGATCAACCTCGCCACGCATCGGCTCACCGGTTTCGAGGCGCTGCTCCGCTGGCGCCATCCGCTGCGCGGCATGGTGCCGGCCGATTCCTTCATCGCCCTCGCCGAGGAGTTGCATCTGCTCCCCACGATCGGCGAATGGGTGGTGCGCACCGCCTGCACCGACGCCATCGGCTGGCCCGGCGCACCCACCGTCGCGGTGAATGTCGCGGCACAGCAATTCCAGAACGGCTGGCTGGTACCCTCCATCGCCGCCGCCCTGCAAGCCAGCGGACTGCCGGCGGCGCGGCTCGAACTCGAAGTGACCGAGAGCGCGCTGCTGCACAATGGCAGTGTCGCGATCGAGCAACTGATGGCGCTCAAAGCGCTCGGCGTGACGATCTCGCTCGATGATTTCGGCACCGGCTATTCTTCTCTCACCCAGTTGCGCAGCTTCGCCTTCGATCGGGTCAAGATCGACCGCAGCTTCGCCAGCGATCCGGCGGTGGCGCGGGCGGTCGCGGCACTCGGCGCCAGTCTGGGCATGCGCACCACGGCCGAAGGGGTGGAGACGGCAGAACAGCTCAACCGGCTGCGCGCCGAGGGCTGCACCGACGCACAAGGCTTCCTGCTCAGCCGCCCGGTGCCGGCGGCGGACGTCGTGGGGGTGATCGACCGCTTCGCCATCGACGGCGGCGTGCCGGGTGCGCCGATCCCAAATTTTCACGAAAAATCTGGCACCAGAAAGCGAGAGAGGGCCGCATGAAGAAGACACCACCGCTCGTCCGGCTGGTCTATGTGAGCCGTAACCGGCTCAGTGGCGATGCGGCCACGATGGAGCGCGAGGTGGCGAACATCCTCGCGGTCTCGCGCCGCAACAACGTCCGCGCCGGAGTTACCGGCGCATTGCTGTTCAACGCCGACTGTTTTGCGCAGACGCTGGAGGGACGGCGCGATGCGGTGGAAGCCGTGTTCGAGCGCATCCAGTGCGACCCGCGGCACAGCGATACGGTCGTGCTGCAACTGGAACAGGCTGTGCCTGCCTTCGCCGACTGGTCGATGGCCTATGGCGGGCGCCTCGACGATGAGCGGGCGCGTTTCGATCGGCTGTCCAACGACGCCGACCAGGCGACGCGCGGTGCAGCCGCCGATTCAGTGCTGGCGCTGCTGCGCAGCGTGGTCTCGCGGGCGCTGCCCGCACTCGGCTAACGCGCCGGCGCCGGCGTTTTAGCCCTCCGGGACGAGGGATTTGATCAGGTCGAAGACCCGCTTGCGCACGCTCGGATCGGTGATGCGGTAGTAGGCGCGCACCAGTTCGAGCGTCTCGCGCCGGCTCATGGTGTCGTCGCCGAACCCTTCCTGCGACTCGGCAAAGCCCAGCGCCCGGCCATGCGACTGCCCGCCATGGGAACCCGCCAGCGGCGCCGGCATATCGTCGAAAAAAAAGCTGATCGGCACGTCGAGCACGCGCGAGAGGTCGAACAGCCGCGAGGCGCCGACGCGGTTGGCGCCCCGTTCGTATTTCTGCACCTGCTGGAACGTCAGCCCGAGGGCTTCGCCGAGCCGCTCCTGTGACATGCCGAGCAGGGTGCGGCGCAAACGGATGCGCGCGCCGACATGGACGTCGATCGGACTTGGCTTGCCAATCTTGTCACCCCGAGGCTGCGCCTCATCCGGAGGCATCAACTGAACACCATCACCGTATTACCTTCGACACTCACAGCATGAAATCTACGTCAATTTTGGTCGGAATGCCCGTGAATTCTGACGGCCACACGCTGGACCACAACTTAGCCGATTAACGATCAGGCATACCATCACAACCGGAAATCGTCAACGTATTAATCAATTCCACACAGATGTCGTATTAAAGATACGCGCGTCAGAAGAACGCGCCAGAAGAACGCACCAGAATCAAGCGCGTCGCAGGCCCGCGCCGATCGATGCCAGCGCCAGCACTGCCGGGATGACGAGGCCCCAGCGCGCGAACGGTGGCGGCGGCAGCTTGCCCGGCAGCGCGAACACCAGCGTGCCTTCCGCCCCCAGGCCAAGCCGCCCGAGTTCGTGGCCATGCGCGTCGAAACCGGCGGAAATCCCGGTATTCGCCGCCCGCATCAGCGGCAGCCCCTCTTCCACCGCGCGCATCCGCGCCGCCGCCAGATGTTGTCGCGGACCGGTGGAATCGCCGAACCAGGCATCGTTGGTGATATTCACCAGCCAGTCCGGCCGTGGCGATGCCACCACCTGGCCGGGGAAGATCGCTTCATAGCAGATCAGCGCGCCCACCGGCGGCAGCCCGGGCAGCGTCAGCGTCTCAGGGCCATGCCCGGGCGCGAATCCGCCACCGGGCACGATCTGCACCGGCAGCGGCAGCCACGCCGGCTGATACTCGCCGCCCGGCACGAGGTGGAATTTGTCGTAAATCCCGAGCACGCCGCCCTCGCCGCTGACCGCGATCAGGCTGTTGCGCGGGCGCCTGTCGCGCCCGAAGCGCACGCTGCCGACCAGCGCCGGCACCGGGCCGACCGCGCCGCCATTGGCCGCCTCGGCGAGCGAAAGCCGCGCGAGCGAGTCGCGGCGCATCAGATACGGGCTCGCCGTCTCCGGCCAGACAACGATTTTCGCTCCTGCCCCGGCATTGGCGACGCCCTGCGCCGTCAGATCGAGATAGCGTTGGAAAATGCGCGCCGCCGCCGCCTCATCCGACTTCGCCCCTTCCGGCACATCGCCCTGCACCAGCACCACGGCGACGCCCGGCGCCCGCCCGGCCGGCGCATGCAGCCGCCACAGGCCGAAGCCGACCCAGAGGAGCACCATCGCGCCCCCCACCATCGCGGCGCGCCGCCGCCCGGGGAGGCTCGGCAGCCCGGCGAGCAGCAGGGTGAGCAGCGTCAACCCCGGCGTGCCGATCCAGGCCACCGGCTGCAGCAGCACGTCGCCGGCAAAACCCGGCAGCGCCCAACCGCTACCGAGCGGATTCCAGGGAAACCCGCCGCCGATAAATTGTCGCGCCAGATCGGCGAGCGTCCAGGCACCGGCCAGCACCAGCAACCGCCGCCAACCCGGCCGCACCCACCACGCCAGCGCACAGGGGACGGCGATGAACAGCGCCAGAATCGCCGCCAGCCCCGGCACCGCGATCGGCACGAACCACCAGAATTTCGCCGCCTCGATCAGGATCGCATCGGTGATCCAGTAAAGCCCGAGCAGATGATGGCCGAAGCCGAACCAGAAGCCGACCCGAAACGCGCGCCGCGCACGCGGCGCGGCGGCGATCAGCGCCAGCAGCCCGGGGATCGCGAGCCACAGCGCCGGCAGCAGGCAGAGCGGCGGCAGGGCGGCGGCGGCGATGCCACCGAGCACGGCCGCCGCGACATCGAGCCGCCAGCCCGCCCGCTCCAGCATCGCGGTGCTTTCCAGGGTTTCGGACATGAAAACTTAATCCAGCGCGTCGCGCAGTTGACGCTCGTAGTGACGGTAATATTTATCGGTCACCAGATCGGTCTTGACCACCACGGCGACATCGATCGTGTTGAAATCATGATCGATCACCGCGCCGTCGCCGACGAAGCCGCCGAGCCGGAGATAGCCCTTGATCAGTGGCGGCAGTTGCGCGAGCGCGCGTCGGGCATCGAGCGTGGCGGGCGCGATGCGGCGCATATCGACATAGCGCGCGGCCAGCGCACGCGGGCGCAGGGCCGGCGGGGCGAGATGATTATCGTAGAGATAGCTCAATTCTCCCGCCACCGCCGCCGGATCGGTGCCGGGCAGGCTGGCGCAGCCGAACATCAGATCGATCTGATGGCGGAAGACATAGGCGGCGATGCCGCGCCAGAGCAATTGCATCGCCGCCCGGTTGCGATAGGCGGCATCGACGCAGGAGCGGCCGAGTTCGAGGATATTGCCCGGAAAGCGGCGGATCGCATCGATATCATATTCCGATTCCGAATAGAACCGCCCGATCAGCCGCGCCGCCGGCCGCCGGATCAGCCGGTAGGTGCCGACCACCCCCGCCGCCCCGGCGCCGATCGCGTGATCGATCACCACAAGATGATCCGCCACGGCATCGAACCCATCCTGGTCGCGTCCGGTGGCGGCGATCTCGGCGGAGGGCTTGCCGCCCATCTCCTGGTAGAAAATGCGATAGCGCAGCGCCTGGATCGCCTCTAGCTCCGCCGTCGCGGCGGCGACGCGCACACCGAGATTGCCGGCGCGCAACTCGCCGAAGCCGGGGCCGAGCCGGGGAAGCGCGTCGATCGGGGTCTCCGCCGTCATCGCCCGGCGGGCTCGACGCTCGGCTGCGCCTCGGCCCGCGCACGCCGGGCGCGCCGGCGGCCGAATAATTCGAGCCGCATCGAAACCAGATCGAATCCGAGCCGCGTCGCAATCGCCTGCATCACCCGCTCATGCTCCGCATCCTCGAATTCGATCACCCGCCCGCTCTCGACGTCGATCAGATGATAGTGCCGGCTATGCGCGCTCGCCTCGTAGCGGGCCCGGCCGCCACCGAAATCGCGCCGCTCCAGAATGCCGTTTTCTTCCAGCAGCCGGACCGTGCGATAGACCGTTGCGACCGAAATCCGCCTGTCGAGAACCGTGGCGCGGCGATAGAGTTCCTCGACATCCGGATGATCGCTCGCCTCGGAGAG